>NZ_JBEYVI010000041.1:0-102806 GCF_040643955.1 Streptomyces sp. NPDC047061 | reverse complement strand
CCAGTTGAAGAAGCTCGTGCTGAGTCTCCGTCAGGCGGCCTCCATCTCACACGACCCCGGCCGGGGTGCGGGCCCGCGGTTCGTGGGGTCAGCGGAAGACGACCGTGCAGCGGCCGTTGACCAGCACCCGGCTCTCGCTGTGCCACCGTACGGCGCGGGCGAGCACCTGGGCCTCCACGTCACGGCCCAGCGCGACCAGCTCGTCGGGGGCGTGCGAGTGGCTCACCCGGACGACGTCCTGCTCGATGATCGGGCCCTCGTCGAGGTCGGGCGTCACGTAGTGCGCCGTGGCGCCGACGAGCTTGACGCCACGGTGGTGCGCCTGGACGTACGGCCGGGCCCCCTTGAAGCTCGGCAGGAACGAGTGGTGGATGTTGATGGCCCGGCCTTCGAGCTGCTTGCACAGGTCGTCGGAGAGGATCTGCATGTACCGGGCGAGCACCACCAGGTCGACGTCCAGCTCGGCGACCAGACTCAGCAGCCGGGCCTCCGCCTCGGCCTTGGTGTCCGGGGTCACCGGGATGTGGTGGAAGGGGATGCCGTAGGTGCGCGCCAGCGGCTCGAAGTCGCGGTGGTTGGAGACGATCGCCGGGATCTCGATGTTGAGCGCGCCCGTGGACCTGCGGAACAGCAGGTCGTTGAGGCAGTGGCCGAACTTCGAGACCATGATGAGGGTGCGGGTCGGCGTCGACGCGTCGTTCAGCCGCCAGGTGATCCGGTGCTCTTCGGCGACCGGGACGAAACCGGTGCGCAGCTCCTCCAGCGAGACCGCGCCGTCCGGGACGTCGAAGTGCACCCGCATGAAGAAGCGGTCCTCCAGCCGGTCGTCGAACTGCTGACTCTCCAGGATGTTGCCGCCGTGGCCGACCAGGAAGCCGGTGACGGCGTGGACCAGACCGGCCCGGTCGGGGCAGGACAGGGTGAGGACGAACTCGCGGCCGGGCTGCGGTCGAGGAGACATGCCATCCTCCTGATGCACATTGCGCAACGATGTGGACTATACGCAACATGGTCCAGCCGAGACGGTCGGTAGGTCAAGAGGCAACGTTCTACTTGACGCACCACTCCGTGCGATACGCAACGCACTTCCCGGTCGGTGCCGCCGTCAACGACCGGAGTCGGGCCGCTCCGCGAGCCGTTGCAGATGCACCGCACGCGACTCGCTCGTCTGGCCCTGGACCAGCAGGAACAGGCCCTCCCTGGCCAGCCGTTGGGCGCGGTGGTCCAGGAGCATCGCCCGGCCGCCGCCCGCCACCACCGCCGCGGTCGTGGCCGTACGCATCAGCGTGAACGCCTCCGTCCGCACCGCCAGCCGCTCCACCACGTGCTCGTCCGGCACCGGATGGTCGGCCAACTCGTACGCCCGGCGGCGGATCTCTGCCAGGCGGCCCCGCAGCACGGCCGCGTACTCCTCCTCCACCAGCGTCAGCGCCGCCTCCGTGATCCCGAAGACCGCCGGGTTGGCGTTGCGGGTCTTCGGGCGGTCCGTCGCCGCCCACCGCGCGAACGGCATCCGGAGCGCGACCGCCTCCTCCGGGACGTGCAGGCCGCCCAGGTCGAGAGAGACCGTCCGGGACGCGGTGAGCGCCGCCAGGCGCATCGGCTCCGACGGCCGCAGGCCCGGCTGCTCCCGCGCCTCGACGAAGGCGAACAGGGCCTCGTCCTCCTCGGTCACCCCGGCCAGCAGCAGCACGTCGTTCAGCCCCCAGCCGGTGTACCAGGGCACGGTCCCGGAGAAGCGCCATCCGTCCGCCGCCCGCCGTACCCGCACGGGGACCCGCGGGTACGACCGAAGATGCGCGTACGCCACCCCCGACAGCAGCTCACCGCGCGCCAGCGGGCCCAGCAGGCGTTCCCGCACCGGCAGGCCGGTCCCCGCCAGGGTCAGCACGGGTGTCTGGTGCTGCGTCTGCACGAACCAGGTCGAGCAGCACGCCCCGGCCAGGATCTCCGCCGTCTCCCGCACCACGGACGTGGGCGCCGCCGAGCCGCCGTACGCCACCGGCGCGCTCATCCCGAGCAGGCCCGAGCGCTTCACCGCCTCGATGTGGCCCGGAGGGACACCCTCCTGGTCGACGCGCTCGGCGGCGGGGGAGAGGAGCCCGTCGGCGAGTTCCCGGGCGCGGGCGACGAGCGGATGCGCGGCGATGGTCATGGCGAAGATTCTTTCGGCTTCCCGGCGTGCGGTGTCGATCCGGCGGCCCGCCGTTCGTGTAGAAGGCGGGAACACCCCATGGCACACCTCACGGCACACCTCACGGCACACCTCACGACGACCGAGGAGAACATCATGAAGCACTACCTGCTCAGTGTGGTCCAGCCCGCCGGTGCCACCCCGCCCTCGCCCGACGCGCTCGCCGCGATCATGCGTGACGTCGAGGCGTTCAACGACGAGCTGCGCGCCGCCGGCGCCTGGGTCTTCGCGGGCGGGCTGCACGGTCCGGAGACGGCCACCATGCTGCGGCCCGAGGGCGGGGACGTACTGATCACCGACGGGCCCTACGCCGAGGGCAAGGAGTACCTGGGCGGGATCTGTCTCATCCGGGCCGAGGACCTCGACGCCGCCCTGGAATGGGGCCGCAAGGCCGCCCTGGCCACCACCCTCCCCATCGAGGTACGGCCCTTCGTGGACCAGCACTGATGGCGGACGCCGTCGACGTCGAGGCCGTCTTCCGCGCCGAGTACGGGCGCGCGGTCTCCGTCCTGGTCCGTTTCCTCGGCGACATCGACCTCGCCGAGGAAGCGGTCCAGGACGCCTTCGCCACGGCGCTCGACGGCTGGCCGCGCACCGGGGTGCCGCCGAGCCCGGCCGGCTGGATCATCACCACCGCGCGCAACCGCGCGATCGACCGGCTGCGCCGCGAGTCCTCCCGGGACGCCCGGCACGCCGAGGCCGACCGGCTGTACGCGCCCGACCCATCGGCCGAGGAGGGCCCCGTGCGCGACGAACGGCTCCGGCTGATCTTCACCTGCTGCCACCCCGCGCTCGCCCTCCAGTCCCGGGTCGCCCTGACCCTGCGCCTGCTCGGCGGGCTCAGCACGGCCCGCATCGCCCGTGCCTTCCTGGTCCCCGAGCCCACCCTCGCGCAGCGCCTGGTGCGCGCCAAGGCGAAGATCCGCGACGCGGGGATCCCCTACCGGGTCCCGAAGGACGCCGACCTCCCCGACCGGCTGAACGGGGTCCTGGCCGTCGTCTACCTCGTCTTCAACGAGGGGTACGGCGGCGATCCCGCGCTGTGCGCCGAAGCCGTACGCCTGGGACGGCTGCTGTACGAACTGATGCCGGACGAGCCCGAGGCCGCCGGGCTGCTCGCGCTGATGCTGCTGGTCGAGGCCCGGCGGCCCGCCCGGGAGCCGGCGGCGGGCGAGCTGGTGCCGCTGCCCGAGCAGGACCGCGGACGGTGGGACCGCGAGCTGATCGCCGAGGGGCAGGACCTCGTCCGGCAGTGCCTGCGCCGCAACCGCCCCGGGCCCTACCAGATCCAGGCCGCGATCAACGCCGTACACAGCGACGCACCCACCGTCGACGCCACCGACTGGGGGCAGATCCTGCGGCTGTACGACCAGCTCATGGCCGTCGCCGCGAGCCCGGTCGTCGCGCTGAACCGGGCGGTCGCGGTCGCCGAGGTCACGGGCCCGGCCGCCGCACTGGAGCTGGTCGACGCGCTCGACCTGCCCGGCTACCACGTGCTGCACGCCGTCCGCGCCGACCTGCTGCGCCGGCTCGGCCGGGACGCCGAGGCGATCGCCGAGTACGACGCCGCCATCGCGCTCGCCGACAGCCTTCCCGAACGGGCACACCTCGCACGACGGCGGGGCGAACTCACCGGCTGACCAGATGTGATCCACGTCAAGCGCAGTACTTTCGCGATGCCGGAATTTACTTCGGACCCTGAATGGTTGCAAAGTACATCTGAACGCTTGAGACCTTCGAGACCACAGTCGGGCCCCTGGCCCGTGCGCATCACCAGCGAGGCATCCGTGAACCAGCCCACCCCCGAGCAGCCCGCCGACATCGTGGCCCGGCTGCGCGCCACCTTCCGCACCGGCCGCACCAAGCCCGTCGAGTGGCGCACCGGCCAGCTCCGCCGGCTGCGCGCCATGCTCACGGAGCGCGGCGAGGAGATCGCGGCCGCCCTCCACGCGGACCTGGGCAAGAGCACCCGTGAGGCCTACGGCTCGGAGATCGACTTCACCGTCCGGGAGATCGACCACACCCTCGACCACCTGGAGGAGTGGCTGCGCCCCGAGTCCGCGCCGGTCCCGAAGCACCTGGGCGGCGACGCGACCGCCTGGACGCAGTACGACCCGCTCGGCGTCGTCCTCGTCATCGCCCCGTGGAACTACCCGGCCCAGCTGCTGCTCGCCCCCGTGGCCGGTGCCCTCGCCGCCGGCAACGCGGTCGTCGCCAAGCCCAGCGAGCTGGCGCCCGCGACCTCGGCCGCACTGGCCCGGCTGCTCCCGGCCTACCTCGACACCGAGGCGGTCGCCGTCGTCGAGGGCGGCATCCCGGAGACCACGGCCCTGCTCGCCGAGCGCTTCGACCACATCTTCTACACCGGCAACGGCGTGGTCGGCCGGATCGTGATGCGGGCCGCCGCCGAGCACCTCACCCCGGTCGCCCTCGAACTCGGCGGCAAGTCCCCGGCGTTCGTCGACCGCGACGCCGACCTCACCGTCGTCGCGGAGCGGCTGGCGCGCGGCAAGTTCCTCAACGCCGGGCAGACCTGTGTGGCCCCCGACTACGTCCTGACCGACCCGGAGACGGCCGCGGCCCTGGAGCCCGCCCTGGCCAAGGCCGTCGAGGGGCTGTTCGGCAGCGAGCCCAAGGAGTCCGGCGAGTACGGCCGGATCGTCAACGAGCGCCACTTCGACCGGCTCAGCGGACTGCTCGACTCGGGCCGGGTGGCCGTCGGCGGCGATACCGACCGTGCCGCGAAGTACATCGCGCCCACCGTGCTCGCCGACGTCGACCCGGAGTCCCCGGTGATGCAGGAGGAGATCTTCGGCCCGATCCTGCCCATCGTGACCGTCCCTGACCTCGACAGCGCGATCGGCTTCGTCAACGACCGTGACAAGCCCCTCGCGCTCTACGTGTTCAGCGAGTCCGACGGCACCCGGGACCGGTTCGCCGCCGAGACCTCCTCCGGTGCCCTCGGCCACGGCCTCCCGCTCGCCCACCTCACCGTCTCCGACCTGCCGTTCGGCGGGGTGGGCGAGAGCGGCACGGGCAGCTACCACGGCCGCTACTCCATCGAGACGTTCAGCCACCGCAAGGCGATCCTGGCGAAGCCGCTGAGCTGACCTGCCGACACCCGTCGGGCCCGGCTGCGTTGTGACGCGGCCGGGCCCGACGGGTGTCCGGGCGAGGTCCGACTTCTCTGTTTCCGGACCCGATTGAAGCAGTCCTGGATCGGAGATCGGCTGCCCGACGTGAGTGGTCTGCGTGCTTGACTGGTGCAGACCGAGGCAGTTGTGGGCCCGCCCAGCCGCACGCCCCGAACGGTCTTGGGCGCACTGGTCCCCGGCGTACTCAGCCCCGGGTCGGTGACACGCATCTTGTGCGTGGTCCGGGCCCAGGAGGCCAGTTCCCTTTGCGACCTGGCCACATGGATACGGCCAGAGACGACGGGGAGGGCCCGAACCATCACTCCGGTGGAGCGGGGGCCCCACACGCTGGCACCGCACCAAGCGTCCCAGATCGCTCGATCAGCGTAGCCCTGGTAGCCCGCACCATCGCAAGCCTGGAAGCTGGCCATCGCACGATTGAGCTAAGTCACCCTCGTGCACACTCCCCGGCGAGCAGTTGGCAATCCCCACCACTGCGACCGGAGCCAGTCCTACGGCTGCCCCGCAGGCCAGTCCGCCTACTACGGGCGCGGCCCCATCCAGCTCAGCTGGAACTCCAACTACAAGGCCGCGGGCGACGCGCTCGGCATCGACCTGCTCAACAACCCCTGGCTCGTGCAGAACAACTCCGCCGTGGCCTGGAAGACCGGCCTGTGGTACTGGAACACCCAGAAGGGCCCCGGGACCATGACCGGCCACAACGCCATGGTCAACCAGGCCGGCTTCGGTCAGACCATCCGCTCCATCAACGGCTCCCTGGAGTACGACGGCAAGAACCCGGCGCAGGTGCAGAGCCGGGTCAGCGCCTACCAGAAGTTCACGCAGATCCTCGGTGTACCGGCCGGGAACAACCTGTACTGCTGACCCTCCGGTCAGGGGCCCTGTGCCAGACTCCGTCGATGACCTCCGAATCGATCACCGCGGACGCCTCCGGCACCTGGAAACTCGGCGACCTGCCCGTCCACCGACTCGGCTTCGGCGCGATGCGGCTGACGGGCAGCGTCGCCTTCCACCACGGCACCCCGAGCGACCGCACCCGCTCCGTCGCCGTACTGCGCAAGGCCGTCGAGCTCGGTGTGAACCACATCGACACGGCGGCCTTCTACTTCTCCGCCCTGCGCTCCGCCAACGAACTCATCAACACCGCGCTCGCCCCCTACCCCGACGACCTGGTCGTCGTCACCAAGGTCGGCCCCTTCCGCGACTACTCCGGCGAGTGGGCCACCTCCGCCCGCCCCGACCAGCTGCGCGGGCACGTCGAGGAGAACCTGCGCCAGCTCGGCCGCGACCACCTCGACGTCGTCAACCTCCGCCGGATGGGCCAGGACTCGATCGCCGAGCACTTCGGCGCCCTCGCCGAACTCCGCGAGGCGGGCCTGGTCCGACACCTCGGCGTCTCCGACGTCGAACCGCACCATCTCGACGAGGCGCTGGCCATCGCCCCCGTGGTGTGCGTGCAGAACCGCTGGGGACTCGACGCGGCGAACCCCGCCACCGAGGAGGTCGTGCGCATCTGCGGCGAACGGGGCATCGCCTTCGTGCCGTTCTTCGCCGTGGCCGGGGCGCTCGGCGCCACCGCCGACCACGACGACGAGGTCCTCGCCGTCGCCCGCGCCCACGACGCCACCCCTGCCCAGATCCGCCTCGCCTGGACCCTGCACCAGGGCCCGCACGTCCTCGCCATCCCCGGCACCGGCAACCCGGACCACCTGGCCGAGAACGTGGCCGCGGGCGCCCTCCGGTTCACGGAGGAGGAGCTGACCCGGCTGAACGCCGTCCACGCCAAGGCCGGTTGACGGCCCGGCCCGGACCGCCCGCACCCCGTCCCGCACCAGGTGCCGACCGCGCAGCTCGCGCTCCCCGCGCCGGGCCCGCACCGGGTACGGCCGGATCCGGCAGAACGCGTACGACGGGCTGTCCCCGCGCGGGTCCCGGCCCGTCCGCGCTCGCAGCGCCCCGGCCACCGCCCCGGCACGTCGGCCGGGGCGAAGACGGCCGCCTCCCCGTCGGGCAGCACGACGTCCCGCCCGTCCCCGAGCCCGAGCCCGAGCAGGGCCCGGCCGCCGTCCCGCAGGTCGCGCCCGGCCGGGGTCGGCGGGAGCGGACAGCCGCACCGTGTCCGCGCGCTGGACGAACCGGAGCGGGACGGGACACGGCGGCCCGTCGCCGTCCGCCGTGGCCACCCCGATGTCCGTCTCCGCCTCCAGAGGGGGCGAGGGCTCCGAGCCTGCGAGGCTCGGGGGGACGGGCCGGGTCCGCGCTCTTCATGGCCGCGAAGCCGCCGGCCGGGACCGCTCCGCGCCTCGGGCCCGCCTCCCAGCCCCGGCAGCGCATGCCCTGTGACGGTTCCGCGGTCTGTGCGGTCGGGCCACCTCTCGCGGCGGGCTCCCCATAATGGATTCACGGGCGACGGGCGCCGCCGGGCTGACTACACTGCCGTAGACGGTCTGCGGACCGAGGACGAAGAAGGAGTGAGGAACCTTCCATGGCCGACGGGAAGGACGAACGCCGGCCCGCCGGCGAACTGGAAGCGAGCGTCATGGCGGCTCTCTGGGCCGCCGGTGTGCCCCAGACCCCCGGGCAGGTGCAGCGGAGCCTCGGCAGTGCCCTGGCCCGCACGACGGTGACGACGATCCTGACCCGGCTGCACGACAAGGGCGTGGTCGAACGGCACCGCCAGGGGCGCGGCTATGCCTACGTCCCCGTTCAGGACGCGCAGGGCCTGACCGCGAAGCGGATGCACACCGAACTCGACCGGGACGCCGACCGGGAGACCGTGCTCGCCCGCTTCGTCGCCCAGCTCAGCCCCGACGACGAGCGCGTTCTGCGCGGCCTGCTCGAAGCCGACGAGCAATCCGGTGGATGATGATCGCACTCCTGATCCTGCCGCTGCTGCTGCCGTTCGCCCTGCCGCCCCTGGCCCGGCGGGCCCTCGACCGGCTGGCCCCCGCCGTCGCGCTCCGGGCGATCACCGGCTCGGCCGTCGCCCTCGCGGGGTGCTCGCTCGCCGCGTTCGGCGCGTTCGTCCTCACCGGGCTGTTCAAGGTGCCGTTCTTCGCCGCGCTCGGTGAGCTGATCCGGCCCCTGCACACCGCCTCCGACCGCTATGTGCTGCCGCTGGCCGCGCTGTCGGTGGGAGCCCTCGCCGTGTGCGCCTGGACGCTCGCGCGGACGGTGCTCCGGCAGGTCCGTGCCTTCCGTGCGGCCCGCACGGAGGCCGGGCGCGGACCCGCGGCGGGTGATCTGTGCGTGGTCGACTCGCCGTGTGCGGACGCGTACGCGCTGCCCGGCAGGCCGCACCGGATCGTGGTCACCACCGGGATGCTGCGCAGCCTCGACGGGAACGAACGGGAGGCGCTGTTCGCGCACGAACGGGCACACAACGCGGGCGGCCATCACTACTATCTCGCCGCGGCCGAGCTCGTGGCGCACTGCCATCCAGCGCTGCGCGGGGTGCGGGACGTCATCCGGCTGGCCGTGGAGCGGGCTGCCGACGAGGCAGCGGCGCGTGCGGTGGGGGACCGGCGGCTGACGGCCCGCGCGATCGCACGGGCCGCGCTGGCGGGGCAGGGCGGGGGCGTCGAGCGGCCGGCGTTCGTGCCGGGTGCGGTGTCCGGGCCGGTGCCGCAGCGGGTGCAGGCGCTGCTGGCCGCGCCGCGGGTGCGGCGGCGGGCGGGGGTGTGGGGCGCCGTGCTGCTGCTGGTGGCTTGCGCGGGGCTCTCGTGTGCCGCTTCCGCGACCGGGATGATCGACTTTCATCATCGGGTGGAGGTCGCGCAGGGGGAGGCGGAGGGGTAGGGGCCGCGTCGACGGTCGGCTGCGGGTCGGTGGGGGCTGGTCGCGCAGTTCCTCCCCCAGCCGAAGGCTGGGGGTACCCCCAGCGCCCCTATCGGGGCGCTTCAGTGACGGTCCTCAGAGAAAGCGACTGGCGTCCGTTACGTTTTACGTATAACCTCTCCCGCTAACCGCTCCACCGAAAGGCCCCCATGCGACGCGTCGCCCTGGTCACCCTTGTCGTCGGCGACTACGACGAGGCGATCCGCTTCTACACCGAGGCCCTCGGCTTCCGGCTCGTCGAGGACGTGCCGCGGCCCGACGGCTCCCGCTGGGTCGTCGTGGAGCCCGGCGGGGAGGGGCACGGCACCGGACTGCTGCTCGCCCGCGCCAAGGACGAGGAGCAGTGCGCCCGCGTCGGCGACCAGACGGGCGGCCGCGTCGGGTTCTTCCTGCACACCGACGACTTCGCCCGCGACCACGCCCGGATGACCGCCGCCGGCGTGACCTTTCTGGAGGAGCCGCGGCACGAGCCGTACGGCAGCGTCGCCGTCTTCCAGGACCTCTACGGAAACCGCTGGGACCTGCTCCAGCCCGCCGCCTGACCGACCGCTCCGAACCACCTGCCGAGGAAAGCTCCACCATGACTGCTACGCGCGTAGACGCAGATGTGATCCGTCGCCTTCCCAAGGCCGTCCTCCACGACCACCTCGACGGCGGCCTGCGCCCCGCCACCCTGGTCGAGCTCGCGGCCGAGGTCGGTCACACGCTGCCCGCCACCGATCCGGACGAGCTGGCCGCCTGGTTCTTCGAGGCTGCCAACTCCGGAGACCTGGTCCGTTACATAGCCACCTTCGAGCACACCCTCGCCGTGCTGCAGACCAAGGAGGGGCTGCGGCGGGTGGCCGAGGAGTACGTCCTCGACCTGGCCGCCGACGGTGTGGTGTACGGCGAGGTGCGCTACGCCCCGGAGCTCAACGTCCGGGGCGGGCTCACGCTGAACGAGGTCGTGGAGAGCGTGCAGGAGGGGCTCGCGGCCGGCATGGCGAAGGCCGCTGCCGCCGGCACGCCGGTCCGCGTCGGCACCCTGCTCTGCGGGATGCGGATGTTCGACCGGGTCCGCGAGGCCGCCGAGCTGGCCGTCGCCTACCGGGACGCCGGTGTCGTCGGCTTCGACATCGCCGGTGCCGAGGACGGCTTCCCGGCCGCCGACCACCTGGACGCCTTCGAGCTGCTGCGCGGCGAGAGCGTGCCCTTCACGATCCACGCCGGTGAGGCCTACGGCCTGCCCAGCATCCACCAGGCGATCCAGGCCTGCGGCGCCCAGCGCATCGGGCACGGTGTCCGCATCACCGAGGACATCGTCGACGGCAAGCTCGGCCGTCTCGCCGGCTGGGTGCGCGACCGCCGCATCGCCCTGGAGATGTGCCCCACCTCCAACCTCCAGACCGGCTGCGCCACCTCGATCGCCGAGCACCCGATCACCGCGCTGAAGGAGCTGGGTTTCCGGGTCACCCTCAACACCGACAACCGGCTGGTGTCGGGGACGACGATGACCCGGGAGGCGTCCCTGCTGGTCGAGGAGGCCGGCTGGACCGTCGAGGACCTGCGCACGGTCACGGTGAACGCCGTGAAGAGCGCGTTCATCCCGTTCGACGAGCGCAAGGCCCTCATCGAGGACGTCGTCCTGCCGGGTTACGCCGCCGCGCTCTGAAGCAGCCCCCGCAGGTAGGCCGCCTGTCCGACGTGCTGAAGGTCGTCGGACAGGACACTCACCAGCCGTACGCCCAGCGTGACCGGGGGATCCCAGCGGGTGTCGACGATCCGTTCGAGGTCCGCCGCGGGCAGTCCGCGCAGTACGCCCAGGGTCTGCTCGTGCACCGCGTCGTAGTAGCCGGTCAGCAGGTCGCCGGAGTCCACCGTGACCTTGGCGACCTGCGCGGGGGTGTGGCCGTACCCGTGGTCACGGGGCGGCAGGTCGAGGCCGAGACGCTTCTCCCAGCCCTGGGCCAGCCACACCTGGTCCAGGTCGAAGGCGTCGGCGACGTGGTCGTCCTGGATCCGGGTGAGGTGCCACACCAGCCAGGTGACGGAGTTGGCGTCGGGGGACGGGCGGGCGTTGAGCAGGTCGGGGTCGGCGCCGTCGAGGGCGGCATGGACTTCTTCCTGGATGCGGCCGAAGCCGTCGATGAGGATGTCCCTTGCATGCATACGACCACGATCGCGCATCGCCGGTCGTCATGCGCCGGGAATCCGGCTTCCTTGACGCTCCGGCGGGCCGCTCCACGGTGTCCACGGCGGCGGGACGGGAATCCAGTCCGGGCCGCGGTGGTCCAGCCACCACCTGCCGATGGTGTGGAACTTCTCCTCGAAGTCGCGATCCCAGCTCAGGATCCCGGTGCTCGGGGCCCGCAGGCGGGTACAGCGGCCGCCCGCCTCGTAGATCACGACGGTGCGGCTGCCGAGGAGGGGCTCGATCCGGATGGCCTGGACGTCCGACCACGGGACGGTCCGGCGGCGGAAGGCGTGCACCACGGCCGCCGACGGCGTGAGCGTGATCCCGAGGGACCACGACGTGATCAGCCCCAGGAGCGGCAGCACACCGCACAGGACCACCGCCGAGACGAGCAGGGGACCCGTCGGGTCCCCCTCCAGCCGGAACACGACCTGGGAGGACATGACGATGACGATGGTCGGCAGCATGGGCAGCAGGCGTTGGAGCACCGTCAACCGGTAACGGATCTGCTCCGCCGGCACAGTTGTGTCCTGCGATCGCTCCACCGAACCCCGCCCCTCGCACCATGCGGCCGCCCCCCGGACCGGCACCGCCCGGACAGGATGGCGGGCCGGGGGCCGGCATGTCCAGGCCGTCACCGCTCTGTCAGGTCCCCGGTTTCGAGGAGGTTCATCAGCGCCCGGGCCGCCGGGCTGGTGGCCGTCTCGGGCGGCAGCAGGGCGACCGTCTCGTACGCGGCCTCGTCCGTGTCCTTGAGTGCGAGCGCGGTCAGCGTGGGCCGCTTGTGGCGGAAGTGACGGGGGACGACGGCGACACCGAGGTTCTCGTCGACCAGGTCGAGGAGGCTGTGCACGTCGTTGACCTCCAGGGCGACCGTCCGCCGTACGCCCGCCGAGGCGAAGGCCGCGTCGGTGGTACGGCGCGGGCCCCAGTCCGGGTGGAAGTCGACGAACACCTCGCCGCCCAGGTCCTGCGGGGTCACCGCCACGCCGGCCGTCGCCAGCCGGTGGCTGGGATGGCACAGCACGGTCATCGGCTCGCCGGTCAGGGCCACCGAGCGCAGCTGGTCGGTGTCGTCCTGGGTGCGGTACGCGAAGGCCAGGTCGAGCCGGCCCGCCGCCACCTCCTCGGCGAGCGCACCCGAGCCGGCCTGCCGCAGCCGGATCTCGACGTCCGGGTGCCGGCGCCGGAACGCCGCGAGCAGCCCCGCCACGTGCACCCCCGCGATGCACTGCTCGGTGCCCAGCGCCAGCGTCCCGCGCAGTACCCCCTGCACCGCCGCCACCGCCTCGTGCGCCGACCGCACCTGGGCCAGGATCCGCTCCGCCTCGCCGAGCAGCGCCCGGCCCGCCTCGGTCAGCGTCACCCGGCGGGTCGTCCGCACGAACAGCGGTGCCCGCAGCTCCCGCTCCAGGGCCCGGATCGACGCCGACAGCCCCGACTGGGACACCATCAGCCGCTCGGCGGCCCGGGTGAAGTGCTGGTCCTCGGCGACGGCGACGAAGTGCTGGAGGTGGCGCAGTTCCATGATTGAGCAGCCTAGCCGCACAATTCCATCGGATTCTCCTGTTGGACCACTGCCCGCGGCTCGGGAAAGAGTGGAACCGGTAGATCCTGTGCCCACCCCTCTGGAGTCGCGTTGTACACCGCACACCCCGACCGCTACGCCGACATGCCGTACCGCCGCAGCGGCCGCAGCGGCCTGAAGCTCCCCGCGCTGTCGCTCGGCCTGTGGCACAACTTCGGGCCCGACCGGCCCGTGGCGACCCAGCGCGCCATCCTGCGCCGCGCCTTCGACCTCGGCGTCACCCACTTCGACCTCGCCAACAACTACGGCCCGCCGCCCGGCGCCGCCGAGTCCGCGTTCGGCGAGGCCCTCAGGGCGGACTTCGCGGCCTACCGCGACGAGCTGATCATCTCCACCAAGGCCGGCTACCTGATGTGGCCCGGCCCGTACGGCGAGTGGGGTTCGCGCAAGTACCTGCTGTCCTCGCTGGACCAGTCCCTGACCCGGATGGGCCTGGACCACGTCGACATCTTCTACTCGCACCGCCCGGACCCGGAGACTCCCCTGGAGGAGACGATGGGCGCCCTGCACTCCGCGGTCCAGCAGGGCAAGGCGCTCTACGTCGGCATCTCCAACTACTCGGCGGAGCAGACCCGGGAGGCCGCCCGGATCCTCGGCGAGCTCGGCACCCCGCTCCTCATCCACCAGCCGCGCTACTCGATGCTGGACCGCCGCCCGGAGACCGAGGGCCTCCTGGACGTCCTCGACGAGCTCCAGGTCGGCTCCATCGTCTTCTCCCCGCTGGAGCAGGGCCTGCTGACCGGCCGCTACCTCGACGGCATCCCCGAGGGGTCGCGGGCCGCGAGCGACAGCCCGTTCCTGAACTCGGACGCGGTGACCGAGGACCTGGTCGCCCAGCTGCGCGACCTCGACGAGGTCGCCAAGGGCCGCGGCCAGACCCTGGCCCAGCTCGCCCTGTCCTGGGTGCTGCGCGGCGGCCGGGTGACCTCGGCGCTGATCGGCGCGAGCAGCACGCAGCAGGTCGAGGACTGCGTCGGCGCCGCGCGCAACCTCGACTTCGAGGCGGAGGAGCTGGCCCGGATCGAGGCGATCATCAACCGGTGACCGAAGTGATCGTCAACCGGTGAGGCGCTCGGTGAGGCGGACGCACACCGTGTCCCCCTCGCCCTTGCCGATCGCCCTGCGGACGTCGGCCCGCACGGGCAGCTTGTGCGTGCCGTCGCCCAGGGCCATGAAGGAACTCCGGAAGGGGTGCCCGTCGACCGTGCCGCGGATCCTGACGAGTCCCCGGGTGCCGAAGAACACGGCGGACTCGGGCCAGACCACGTAGGTCCAGCCGCCCCGGGCGGGGCTGCGGCGCAGCACGGCGGTGAACTCCACGTCCAGGTGTGCGGTCGTACTCATCGACGGTCCTCCGCTCGCGGTGGTCTCTCTCGTCCGGGAGACCGCCGCGAGCGCGGGAACTCATCGCGGACGCCGGCTCATGCTCCGGCCGGAATCCGGTCCGGGAAGCCCGGTACCCGGAGGATCCGGCCGTTCTGACTGAGCGTGACCACGTCAAAACCGGCCACCGGAGCCGAATAGTCCGCTTCGTTCACCGGCTCCCAGCCGAAGCGCGCCGTGTCGTGGTGGCCGTCGGTGGCCCCGAGCGGACGGAAGTCGAAATCCGGGAACTGCTGGTGCGCCGCCGCGATCACGGCCGTGATCTGCGCGTGTCCGCCGACATCCACGAGCGGATCGGTGTAGCGGCCGTCCGGAGCCCATGCCTCGGCGGCCGCCTTGCCCGGCGCCTGCGGCTCCGTTGCGTTCCAGGCCTCGAAGCAGCGGGCGGCGGCGGTCTGGTAACGGTCGGTGTTCGTGGACCTGGCGAATCGGCCTCCATCGAGGTCGTCACTGCTGGTCAGGGGGTGGGTCGCGGCTTGCGGCGATCCGTCGGCACCGCCATGCCCCGGTCCGCGTGACGGGTCGATTACCCCTCAGGCAATGAAGACCCGCCGGTACAGCTCGCGCATTTCGGCCAATTCGCAGGGGGAATATGCCAAGAGACTGGCCGGAAAGGTGTGGTGACAGTGTTTCGAAAGTGAACATACTCGAATGTCAGGAGCACTTCACCGCACAGGAGCCGCACGGAAACCCGGCCGCGACGGCACACCGGCGAGCTACGGGGGAGTGATCGTGCACGACGAATTCCTGTGCCATGTCACGGCATACGGCATGTGCGGCGGGCAACGCATCGGCGTTCCGCTGGGCACCTACCGTGCGCCGACCCTGGCGCTGGCGCTGTGGTGGTTACGGGACCGGGCGTCCTGGATCGCGGAGCGGCTGGACCCGTTACCCGAGAACCCCAGGTTCCCGCGGGGGGCGCTGGTCCCGGTCGCCGACACCGTCTCCGACGTGCCCGCCCTGCTGCGTGCCTGGTGTGCCGACGTGGTCCGGCAGGAACTCGTCGCCGACGAACTGGCCGGCGGGCGGCTGGTGCGGATCGCCCTCCAGGACGACACCACGGAGTACGAGCTGCTCGCCGAGTCCATCGACGCCCTCCGGATGCAGCGCACCGTACCGGCCCTCGTCGTCCCCGTCGCCTGACACGTGACAGCCGCCGCCCGGGCGGTCATGACAAGGCACACAAGTGGTCAGATCGGTAGAATTCTGGCCATGGCGGAGCGACCGGTCGCCTCGACGGCGCCCGAACTCGTCCTGGAGACCGACACGGGATCCACGGTGATGAGCCCGGGGCGCGACTACCACGTGGGGCGCGACCCGTTGAGCGACATCTTCATCGACGACGCCCGGGTCTCCTGGCACCACGCGGTGCTGCGGCCCGACGAAGGCCACTGGACGCTGGAGGACGAGCAGAGCACCAACGGCACCTACGCCGACGGCCGCCGCATCCGGGAATGGGAGGTCGGACCGGGCACGGTGATCCGCTTCGGCAGCCCCGCCGACGGCCCGTCCGCCGTCCTGAGCGGCCGCCCGCCGCCCGCCCCGGACCGCCCCTCCTCGGTCTCGATGCCCAGCCGGACCGGCACCTTCCGGCAGCCCACCTCGATACGACGACTCCAGGCCCGTACGGTCCGCATCGGCCGCGCCCCCGACAACGACGTCGTCGTCGACGACCTGATCGTCTCCCGCCACCACGCCGAACTGCGCGTCCACCCCGACGGCAGCCACGAGATCGTCGACCTCGACAGCCACAACGGCACCTACCTCAACGGCCGCGCCGTCACCCGCGCCCCGCTCGGCCCCCGCGACGTCGTCGGCATCGGCCACTCGGCGTTCTGCCTGGTCGACGGCCAGCTGCAGGAGTACGTCGACACCGGCGAGGTCTCCCTCGACGTCCAGGAACTCACCGTCGCCGTCGACCGCGGACGCAAGATCCTGCTGGACCACGTCTCCTTCCCGGTGGGCGAGAAGTCCCTGCTCGCCGTGGTCGGACCGAGCGGCGCCGGCAAGTCCACGCTGCTGGGCGCCCTCACCGGACAGCGTCCCGCCGAGCACGGCACCGTCCTCTACGACGGCCGCGACCTCTACCGCGACTACGCCGAGCTGCGCCAGCGCATCGGACTGGTCCCGCAGGACGACATCCTGCACGTCCAGCTGACCGTGCGCAGCGCCCTCACCTACGCCGCCGAACTGCGCTTCCCGGAGGACACCGCGAAGGCCGAGCGGCGCCAGCGGGTCGACGAGGTCATCCGGGAACTGGGCCTCGAACAGCGGGCCGAGCAGCCCGTGCACAGCCTCTCCGGCGGGCAGCGCAAGCGGGTCAGCGTGGCCCTGGAGCTGCTCACCAAGCCGTCCCTGCTCTTCCTGGACGAGCCGACCTCCGGGCTCGACCCCGGGATGGACCGCTCGGTGATGAACATGCTGCGCGGCCTGGCCGACGACGGCCGTACCGTCATCGTCGTCACCCACAGCGTGCTCAGCCTCGACGTGTGCGACCGCCTCCTGGTCCTCGCCCCGGGCGGCCGGACCGCCTACTTCGGGCCGCCCGGCGACGCCCTCGGCTTCTTCGGGTTCGAGGAGTGGCCCGAGGCCTTCGAGGCGTTCGAGCGGGACACCGGCCGGGACTGGGCGGGGGAGTACCGCGCCTCGTCCTTCCACCGGAAGTACATCGTGAACTCCAGCGCGCAGCCCGTGGTGCCGCGCTCCGGGCCGATGGCCACCGCCCCGCCGCCCAGGCCGCGCAGCTGGGGCGCCCAGTTCTCGACGCTGGTGCGCCGCTACACGGCCGCGCTCGCCGCCGACCGGACCTTCCTCGCCATCATGATCGGGCTGCCGTTCGTGATGGGCGCCATGGCACGGGCCGTCGCCGGCAACAAACTCACCTTCGACACCGCGACCAACGCGCTTCTCACCCTGTGCGTGGGCGGCGTCCTGACCGGCGCGGCCAACGCCGTGCGCGAGCTGGTCAAGGAGCGGGTCATCTACCAGCGCGAGAGAGCCGTCGGCCTGCCCAGATCGGCGTATGTGATGTCGAAGGTCGTCGTCCTCGGCGCCATCACCGTGCTCCAGGCGATCGTGCTCACCCAGGTGGGCCTGGCCGGCGTCGACATCAACGCGCCCGGCGGCGACGGGGTGCTGATGCCGCCCCTGCTGGAGATCACCGTCGCGGTGGCCGTGCTCTCCTTCACCGCGATGATGCTCGGTCTGCTGATCTCCGCCCTGGTCCGCAAGGAGGAGGTGACGATGCCGCTGCTGGTGCTGCTCACGGTCGTCCAGGTGGTCTTCTGCGGGACCCTGCTGAAGCTGAACGGCGTACCCGGTCTGGAGCAGGTCGCCTGGCTGGTGCCGTCCCGATGGGCGCTCGGCGCCATGGCCGGCACCGTCGAACTGCACCGGATCGTGCCCGGCACCCTCACCGCCGACCCCTTCTTCCGGCACTCGGCGGGCGTCTGGCTGCGGAACATGCTCATGCTGGTGGTGCTGTCGGTGGCCTTCGGCTGTGTGCTCTCCCGGCTGCTGCGCCGGCACGAACCGGCCGTGATGCGGAAGTAGGCGAGCGATGACGACGACGCCAGGATTCCGGCCCACCCACGTCGTCCCCGGCGACGGCATGCCCGCCTGGGAGGCCCCCGACCCGGCCCGGCCCACCGTGCCGCTCGACGCCCTGCTCCCGGTCCAGCTCGTGGAACGGCACGGCGACTGGGCGCACATCAGCTGCGCCAACGGCTGGTCCGCCTGGGTCGACGGCCGCTACCTCGTCGCCGTTCCGCAGGACCCGCCCGTCGCCGGCGACCCGCTCACCGAGGCCACCGACCCCCGCGGGCTGCTGGCCCGCGCCACCGAGGCACTCACCGGCTACCGGGCCGCCGTGGAGGAACTGGCCGTCGGCGGCCTCGACGGCGAGTCCTTCCGGGGCCGCACCCACGGACTGCGCATCGGCGTGGTCGTCGACGGGGAGTCGATGTGGCTGTACGACCCGGCCGAGGGACGCTGGCTGTACGGCGACGGGCGGCGGCTGTCCACGTACGTCACCGACCGCGCGGGGCCGGGCGGCGGCGGCCCCGGTCATGAGCCGACCCGGGTGGTCACCCCCGACGGTGACCGTTGATGTCCGGCGGTGCCGGCCTGCTCTCCGAACCGGTCGGGAAGGAGGTCGCCGGCTACCTGATCGAGAGCCGGCTCGGCCGCGGCGGCATGGCCGTCGTCTACCGCGCCCACGACCTGCGTCTGGACCGCACGGTCGCACTCAAGCTGCTGGCCCCCGAACTCGCCCGCGACGACGTCTTCCGGCAGCGCTTCACCCACGAGTCCCGGGCGGCCGCCGCGATCGACCACCCGCACATCGTGCCGGTCTTCGAGGCCGGCGAGACCGACGGCGTCCTCTACATCGCCATGCGCTACGTCGACGGCCGCGACCTGCGCCACCTGCTCGACGACGAGGGCCCGTCGGCCTTCCCGGCGGCGGTGCGGATCGCCGCCCAGGTGGCGTCCGCGCTGGACGCCGCCCACGACCACGGCCTGGTCCACCGGGACGTCAAGCCCGGCAACATCCTGGTCGCCCAGGGCACCGACAGCGACCACCCCGAGCACGTCTACCTCACCGACTTCGGACTCACCAAGAAGTCCCTGTCCCTGACCGGCTTCACCTCCGTCGGCCAATTCGTCGGCACCCTCGACTACGTGGCCCCGGAGCAGATCGCCGGCCGGCCGGTCGACGGCCGCTGCGACGAGTACGGCCTCGCCTGCGTCGTCCACGAGACCCTGACGGGCCGTCCGCCGTTCGTGCGCGAGGACGACATGGCCGTGCTGTGGGCCCACCAGAACGAGGAGCCGCCCGCCGTCACCGCCGCCCGGCCGGACCTCGGCAGGGCCGTGGACGAGGTCTTCGCGAAGGCCCTCGCCAAGACGCCCGACGAGCGCTACCCCACCTGCCTCGCCTTCGTCACCGCCCTGCGAACGGCCACGGCCACCGTCGCGTCCGGGAACGAGCGGCCCGTGTCCCGTCCGCCGCCGCCCTGGGCCGGTCCGGTCTTCCGGCGCGGTTAGCCCTGCCCGCCGCCCCGCCGATCGCCAGGGGCTGCCGCAAGGGCCTGCCGCCAGGGCCTCCAGGGCCTTCCGGCTGAGGGCCCCTCGGCGGCCCTCAGGCCGACACCTCGCCCCGCCGGTGCACCGGGCGGGCCAGCAGCGCGCCCAGGAACCCGGCGACCAGACCCCACAACGCGCCCAGGCCCATCGCCGACCACAGCACGGGCTCCAGCAGCAGTTCGCCCGACAGATTGCCGCCCAGATCGCCGATGCCGAGCAGGGAGAGGCCGTAGTGGGCGGAGATCCGGCCGATCAGGCACAGGGCCAGCATCGTCAGCGCGAGGGCGACCGCAAGGTGCAGGGCGTGCTGCCAGGCGCGGATCCGGGCCGGGGAACGGGCCACCATCAGGAACGCGGCCGCCAGCAGCAGCACCCCCGCCACCCAGGCCAGCCACCACCAGCGGCCGTCGTGGGCGGTGATGGTGCGCAGGTTCAGCGTCGAGACGTCCGGTGTGCGCAGCACCTCGGTGAGCACCTTCGGCACCGGCAGCCCGAACGGGCCGTCGATCCTGCCCTTCCAGGTGGCGCCGAGCCCGAGCGTGAGGGCGAGCCAGGCCAGGTTGGGCAGTCCGAGCAGGATCACCGCGAGGGTCTCCCTGGCATGCCCGCGGGTGACCATCACGACCAGGGCGATCACCAGGGCCAGCACGACGTACGCCAGCACGAGCACGACCATCGCGTACGCCGCCGGGCGCACCGAGGCCTGGAAACGCAGCAGGCGCCCCGGCAGCGGCGCGCCGCGCGACACCAGCAGCGCCAGCAGCAGGACCCCCGCCAGCCACAGCAGCCCGAACCCGGCGGTGAGCGCAACGTCCGTCGTGAAGCCCGCCTTCGGTGCCGCGTCGAGCGCGTCGGTGAGGTCACTGAGCACGCCGCTGCCCACGTCCACCGCGAAGGTGTGCCGGGCGCCGAGCGCGAGTCCGACCAGCGCGAGCAGCCACAGCACGGCGATCCGCGCCGCCCACCCGGCCAGCTCCGCGGCCCCGGCCACCGCCCGGTGGCGCAGCGGCCGCAGGAAGCCCCCGGCGGCGACCAGCGCCCCGACCAGCGTCACCGACAGCGGTACGACCGTCAGCCCGGCGTTCGTCCGGGCCAGTTCGCCCGCGTCCCCCGACAGCTCGACGGTGCCGCCGACCGCCGTCACCACGGCCGCCAGGACCACCGGCGCGAACGCGCCCTTCGGCAGGTCCGCCGCGCCCGCCGCCCACAGCCCGACCGCGGCCACCACGAGCATGGCGACCAGGGCGGCCAGCACCACGGCCAGGGCCGGCAGCCAGCCGTGCCGGGCGAGGGGCCGGCCGGCCGGCGTGGCCACCGGCTGCGCGGAGGCGATTTCGGGGCGCACATGGTCACGCTAGGCAGGACCCGCCCGCCCCGCCCGCCGGGTGGTCCGTCCGCGTCGGCTTGCGGCCGGTACCGGACCGGCGCACATTGGGCACAATGTGCCCCAAATGAGGCATTTTTTTCGGAATGCCGTTTGTCGAACCGGGGAGATGAACGCGTGAGCGTCGAACCGCCGTCGTCCGGCCGTCCCACAGGACCCCCCTCCGGCCCGCTGTCCGGGCCATCCGGGCCGCCCCCAGGGCCCCCGTCGCAGCCTCCCGGAGGCGGCGGCGGTCAGGGCGGGGAGCCGCACCAGCCGTGGTGGAGGTCGGTGCCCCGGGTCGCCACGCTCACCACCGCCGTGGTGGTGGCCGCGGCCCTGGCCCTGGTCCTCACCCGTTCGGGCGACAGCTCCGGGAAGCGTGGCGAGGTCTTCCTGCAGGCCGCCAACAGCTCCGGCCAGGACCCGTTCACCGAGTCCACCGCCACGAAGACCACCGCCGCGGCGGTGTCCGCGGCTCCTACCGGGTCGGCCGCGTCGGCGGCGCCGGCGAACGAGGTGCGCGGGGTCGACGGCGGAGCGCCCGGCCTCTACAGCGGCACGAAGAACAGCGCCAGCTGCGACGTCGAGCAACAGGTCAGGTACTTCCAGGCCTCGCCCTCCCGCAACAAGGCGTTCGCCTCGCAGGTCGGCGTCCAGCCGTCCGGCGTCCCCGCCTACCTGCGCTCCCTCACGCCCGTACAACTGCGCGCGGACACCCGGGTCACCAACCACGGCTACCGCGACGGCAAGGCGACCGCCTACCAGTCCGTCCTCCAGGCGGGCACCGCGGTCCTGGTCGACGGGCACGGCGTGCCCCGGGTGCGGTGCGCCTGCGGCAACCCGCTGGCCCCGCCGGTCGCGCAGCAGACCACCCCGAGGGCCATCGGCACCGCCTGGTCCGCCTACCGGCCCTCGAACGTGGTCGTCGTCGCGCCCGCCGCGCAGATCGTCAAGGTCTTCGTCGTCTTCGACCACCAGCGCGACGACTGGTTCGGCCGCTACCGGGGCGACCACACCGGGCACGACGACCGCCCGGCCAGGCCCCCGGCCGATCCGAACCCCATGAACCCACCGGCCCACCAAGGCTGTCCGCCCGCGTCCGGGAAGCCCGGGGCACCCGGCACCACACCGTGCCCGCCGCTCTCGTCCGGCCCGTCGACACCGCCCAGCCCGGGGAACGGCTCGAAGCCCCCGCCGTCGAAGTCGCCGGCCTCGAACTCCCCGTCCTCGCAGTCGCCAGGCTCGCAGTCACCGGGCTCGAAGCCGCCCTCGTCCCAGCCGCCGTCCTCGAAGCAGCCGTTCTCGGCGCCGCCCTCGTCGCAGTCCCCGAAGTCCGAGCCGCCCAAGTCCGAGCCCCCGAAGAGCGAGCCCCCGAAGAGCGAGAGCGAGTCCCCGAAGTCCGAGCCGCCGAAGTCCGAGTCACCGAAGAACCAGAACGAGTCCCCCCGCACCGAGTCCCCGAAGAACGAATCGCCTGCGTCGCAGCCTCCGAAGTCGCAGGGGCCGGCCTCCGAGCACCCGTCCTCGGCGCCACCGCAGGCCCCGGCGTCCCCGGCGTCGCCCGGTCCCCAGTCCGCGGTGTCCTCCGCCGCCCCGGCCTCCTCCGCCCAGCAGGCACCGCCCAGCTCGGCGGCTCCCGGGCCGGGCACCCGGTCGGTCGAGACCTCCGTCCCCCCGGCACCCGAGGGCCCCGCCTCACCGGCGCTGTGACCAGCGCGACCTGATGTGTGCGCGTTCGGCGAACACTCGCGGGGACTGTCGGCCCGCACGCGGGGTACGAGCATGGATGCAAAGCGACCGGCCGGGCCGGCCTCCTGGAGAGAACGCATGATCGAACACCTGGGCGGGGCAGTGATACCGACTGGCTTCGACGTACCCGTGGAGCCGCTGCGACGCGCGGCGCACTACACCGGCGAGCCCGGCTGCATCGCCGAGGCGCGGGACTTCGCGGCCCGCTTCCTGGAGCAGCTCAGGACCGAGTGGTGTGCCGCGATCGACCCCCGGGCCGACGGTGAGCTGCTCCTCGTGGTGAGCGAGCTGGTCACCAACGCGGACCGGCACAGCAACGGCCCGTACATCCTCGAACTGGAAGGCACGGACAGCGCGGTCCTGGTCTCCGTGTACGACAGCAGCGTCGCCCTGCCCCGGCGCTTCCCCAGGGACCCGGAGCGGGTCGGCCGGCACGGGCTGGAGATCGTCCATGCCCTGGCCGTGGAGGTGAGTGCCGAACGGGTACCGGTCGGGAAGCGGGTGCGCGCGCTGGTGCGTTTCCCCGGGTGAATCAAGGGGCGGCGGGCTCCGTGCGGGGCACCGCGGGCGCCGCCCCGCACGTCGGTGCGGCGGGGCGGCGCCCGGGATCCAGCCGTCAGGCGCAGCCGAGTTCGCCCAGCATCCCCTGGCGCAGCCGCGTGATGATCCGCTTGATCAGGCGGGAGACATGCATCTGGGAGCAGCCGAGCCGCTCGCCGATCTCCGCCTGCGTGGCCTCCTCCACGAACCGCAGATGGATGATCTCCCGGTCCCGTTCGCTCAGCTCGGCCATGAGCGGGGCCAGCGACTGGAAGTCCTCGACGAGCCGCAGCCCGTCCTCCTCGACACCGATGAAGTCGGCCAGCACCGCCTCGCCGTCCTCCGGGCCGTCCCCGGTCAGCGCGGCGTCCAGGGAGGAGGAGTTGTAGCCGTTGGAGGCCAGCTGGCCCTCGACCACCTCGTCCTCGGACAGGTTCATGAGCGTGGCGAGCTCGGCGACGGTCGGTTCCCGGTCCAGGCGGCTGGAGAGCTCCTCGCGCGCCTTGGCCAGCTCCACACGCAGCTCCTGGAGCCGGCGCGGTACGTGCACCGCCCAGGTGGTGTCACGGAAGAACCGCTTGATCTCGCCCACGATGTACGGCAGCGCGAAGGAGGTGAACTCGACCTCGCGCGACAGCTCGAACCGGTCGATGGCCTTGATCAGGCCGATCATCCCGGTCTGGACGATGTCCTCCATGTCGTCGCCGCGGTTGCGGAACCGTCCGGCCGCGAACCGCACCAGCGACATGTTCATCTCGATGAGCGTGTTGCGGGCGTACTGGTACTCGGGGGTGCCCTCCTCCAGCTCACCGAGCCGCTGGAAGAACTGACGGGACAGCTGGCGTGCGTCGCGCGGGGCGACGGTCCTCGGGTCCTCGATTCCTGGCAGTGCCCCCTCCGGCGTCCACGCTTCGACGGGGTGAGCGGTGTTCACTGCTTCCGACCGGATCCCGGCGGTGTTCATTACCTCTCCCAGGTCACTCATGTTTCGGCGGCTGCCTCTTCGGCCGGTGTCGTCCCGGCCCTGTCCAGGTGTCGCCCAGACCCGGGTACCCGGAGCCGGACGTCCCATGCGTGCCTTGACGCTCGGGTACCCGGGGTGACGCGACGCATGCGTCCTGACTCCGGGCGTGGCCGAAAACAGCCGGTGACGGTCCGTGGGGGAGGGGGCGAGGAGGACGAGGGGCCTACGTTCCGACGCGCACCGCCGTGATCAGCTCGTGCCAGTACCGCTTGGTGACGACGCCGTCGTACCGGGAGTCGATCAGCTCGCGGATGTCCGCGAGCAGCCCGTTCCGGGCGGCCTCCGGGAGCGCACGGTGGTTGGAGTAGGTGAGCAGCAGGTCGATGTACCCGTCGGTGGTGTACGTGATCTCCTGCGGATGGCCGTGCACGGCGACGCCGGTGAAGTGCGGGGAGCCGGTGAACTCGGTCCTGTCGGTCGCGAGATCGGACTCGCGGGTCGGGCGAAAACCCGGCGGGGTGGCCGGATCCCAGCGCTCGTAGCACTCCTGGACCTCGGCGAAGAAGTCCTCGGTGCCACCCGCCACATGGTGGGTGGCGACGACGCCGAGCAGCCCGCCGGGGCGCAGCGCCCGGGCCGCCCTGGGCATCCGGACCGCCGGGTCGAGCCAGTGGAAGGCGGTCGCGCAGACCACCGCGTCGAACGGCTCCGGCGGCAGCTCCCACTGTTCGAAGGCCGCGACCACCACCTCCACCCCGGGGAACTCCGCCAGTTGCCGACGGGCCACGGCGGCCATGTTCGGGCCGATCTCCACGGCGGTGATCGAACAGCCGGAGCCGGCCAGATCGACGGTGAGCTTGCCGGTGCCCGCGGCGATCTCCAGCACCCGGACGCCCGGCCCGGCCCCCGCGACCCGGACCAGTTCCTCGACCAGCGAGGCGGGGTAGCGGGGCCGGGCCCGCTCGTACAGTTCGGCGTCCTGGTCGAAGATGTCCCGCAGCTTCGGTTCTTTCACCCTGAATTCCAGTGCGTCCACGCAGGGCAGCATGCCGATGCCCGTCCTGCGGAGCCAGCGATTAGTTTCCTGGCGGGCGGGGGTCGGTACACATGACCGCGTTCGCCGCTCCCGGGAGGTACCCATGACCACCGACGGATTCACCACGTGTCTCTGGTTCGACGGGCAGGCCGAGGAGGCCGCCCACTACTACGTGTCGATCTTCAAGAACTCCAGCATCGGGAAGGTCGGCCGGTACAACGAGGCCGGGCCGGGGGAGGCGGGATCCGTGCTGGCCGTCGACTTCACGGCCAACGGGCAGAAGTTCGTGGCCATCAACGGCGGCCCGCAGTTCAAGTTCACCGAGGCGATCTCCTTCCAGATCTACTGCGACGGGCAGGAGGAGGTCGACCACTACTGGGCCAAACTCACCGAGAACGGCGGCGAACCCGGTCCCTGCGGCTGGCTCAAGGACCGGTACGGCGTGTCCTGGCAGGTGATCCCGGACGGGCTGATCGAGATGATCGGCGACGCCGACCCGGAGCGGGCCGCGCGCACCACCCGGGCCATGTACAGCATGGGCAAGCTCGACATCGCCGCGCTGCGGAAGGCGTACGCGGGGGAGTGAACCGCACGGGGACGGGGGCGGTGTCCGCGGACACCGCCCCCTCGTGGACCCGCCGCCGGATCAGACCCGGTCGGCCACGATCAGCAGGTACTGGAAGCTGCCGTTCTTGTACGCGGTGAGGAACGCGTCCTCGATCCCCGTCACCAGATGGTCGGCCTGCTTGCGTAGTTCCCAGTACGGGATCGTCGCGGCGGTGAGGTCCTCCACGTGGACCGGCACCAGCCGGTTGGCGGCCATCGCCCGGAAGTACTCCGAGCGCGGGTGGATGTCGCAGATGTAGTGCGCGTTGATCAGGGACACCTCGCGGGACGCCTGCCCGTAGGTGTTGTTGTAGCAGCCGGTGATCGTCACATAGCGGCCGCCGCGGCGCAGCAGCCGGGCGTGCTCGGCGAACAGCAGCTCCAACTCGACGTACATCGTGGACTCGTTGTTCCACGAGGCCGCGTACCCGCCTGTGTCGAAGCCGGTGTCCAGCATGTTCCGGTGGTGGTAGCGGACCTTGTCGCCGACCTCCCGCTTGCGGGCCATCTCGTTGGCGAAGTCGGCCTGCTTGGCGGAGATGGTCACCCCGTCGGAGTGGCAGCCGTAGCGCAGGTTCGCCACGATGCTGCCACCGCCGCGGCCGCAGCCCGCGTCGAAGACCCGGTCGGCCGACGTGAGGGCGCCGAGGTGGGAGGCCAGCAGCTCGGCCTGGGCGTGCTCCAGGCGGTGCAGCTCACCGGTGACGCGCTCCTTGCGCAGCGCCGGGTCGGGCTCGTCGAGCACCGACCAGTCGGCCTCACCGATGCCGTAGTGGTGGTGGTAGAGGTCGTCGATCTTTCCGAGTTCGAGGTTGACCGGGTTCTCCTCGGCGTTCCAGTACTCCGCGACGCTGTTCTGGTACCTGGACTGGGTCGGCACCGGGGCTGACGGGGTGGTCTTCCGAGCGACAGGGGCGGTCGTCAACAGTTGCTCCTCGAAGTGTTTCTGACGGTGTTTCGGTGATCCGGCGTTCCGGATGGCTCGGTGGCTACCAGTAGTCGGGCAGGTGGTAGCGGTTGGTGTTGGTGGCGTGCCATTCGTGGTTGCCGGCGACCCAGGCGGCCAGCCCCTCGGCGTAGCGCGCGACCAGCGGCGAGGTGGCGGCCAGGGCGGCCGACTCCTCCTCGAAGGCCTCCATGATCCGGTTGTGGATGCCGACCGACTTCAGATAGGCCGCCTTCAGCCCGCGCCGGTCGTTGGCGGCCACCACCTGCGGCAGGTTCAGGTGGTCCGGGTCGCTCGCCAGCTCCTTGGTGAAGGAGTACAGGTCGTTCATGACCGTGGTGGCGTTGCAGGCGAGGGCCGTGATCCGCTGGATCTCCGGGCGGGCGTAGAGCTGTTCGGGCAGTTCGTAGCCGTCCACCGCGTCGACGAGCGACAGACACGGGCGGAAGTTGTTGAACTGCCGCATCACCAGGTACTCCCAGACCCGCGGTACGTACCCGGTCTCCATCCAGGCGGCCTCGCCGAGGTAGCCCATGTGCAGCCGGGCCATGTCGTGCACGAACCGGGCCGTCTGGCTGGGCGTGGCGAAGGTCGCGTAGTCCGCGAGGGCGTGGTGGTACGAGCGCAGCGGGCCGTCCGCCTGGATGCCCTCGCGCCACTCCTCCTCCAGCTCCGGGATGCCGTGGTAGGGGTCGAGCGCCGACTGGGCGATGATCAGCGGGCCGCCGAGACCCCGCCGGGACCCGCCCCGACCCTCGTCCTCCTCGCAGTAGCAGGAGTCCACGATGTTCTCGGCGAGCAGCAGCTTCCCGGCGACGGTGAGCCGGTCCAGGTCGAGGCCGCCCGGATGCTGCAGGACGACGGCCCGGCCGAACTGGAAGCCGGCGAAGTCCCCCTTCCAGGCCGCGGGGAACAGGTCCAGCTCGCGGGCCCAGGCCTCGAGGCGGCGGTCGAGCTCGGCGGCCTTCTCCGGGTCGGCGGGCACGGCCGGCCGGTAGTGCAGTCCGGGGACCGCCCCGGTGCGCCGGACCGGGCGCAGCCGCTCCGCGATGTTCGGCGGTCCCGGCAGGGCGTAGGAGGTGGTGGTTGTGCTCATGGATGTGCTCCAGGCCGTCAGTCGGCGGTGCGGCCGAGCTGGACGTTCTCCAGGATCCCGGCCGCGTCGGGGACCAGGACGGCGAGCGAGTAGTAGGCGGTGACCAGGTAGTTGATGACGGCCTGCTCGTTGACGCCCATGAAACGGACGTTCAGGCCGGGCTGGAACTCCTCGGGGATGCCGGTCCGGTAGAGGCCGATGACCCCCTGGTCGGCCTCGCCGGTGCGCAGCGCGATGATGCTGGTGGTGTGGTCGTCGCTGATCGGGATCTTGCTGCACGGGTAGATCGGGACCCCGCGCCAGGCCGGGATCTCGTGCCCGTCGACATGGGTGGACGGGGGCACGAGGCCGCGCCGGTTGCACTGCCGGAAGAAGGCCGCGATCGCCTTGGGGTGGGCCAGGATCACCTTGGTCTTGCGGCGCATGGAGATCAGCTCGTCCATGTCGTCCGGGGTCGGCGGACCGGTGAAGGAACTGATCCGCTGCCCGTAGTCGATGTTGTGCAGGAGCCCGAACTCCCGGTTGTTGACCAGCTCCCACTCCTGGCGCTCGCGGATCTCCTCGACCGTGAGGCGCAGCTGCTGCTGGGTCTGGTCCATCGGGTGGTTGTAGAGGTCGGCGACCCGGGAGTGCACCCGCAGCACGGTCTGGGTGAGCGACAACTCGTATTCGCGCGGCGCGAGGTCATAGTCTACGAAGCCGCCCTGCAGGGTCGGCTCGCCGGTGTGGCCGGCCTGCACCGGCACCTCGGCCTCGCCCTTGCGGTTCATCGGCAGCCGCTGCCGGTCGACATAGGCCTGGAGATGAGCACCGAGCGACGGCACCCGGTCCATGATCTCCTCGGCGACCGTCCAGGGCAGCGCGAGCACCACGCCCGCGGTCTCCGCCCGGACCGAGCTGAGCCAGAGCGGATCGGTCTGGCCGACCGCCTCGTCGCCCATCTGGTCGCCGTCGGTGACAACCCCGACGACCTCCTCCTCGCCGTACTTGCCGGCCGCATACCGGATGAACCGGCCGTGCACCACCAGGTAGGTCTCGGTGACCGGCTGCCCCGCCTCGAACAGCACCTGCCCGGCGCGCACCTCGCGGGGCTGGAACCGGTCGGCGATCTGGGTCAGCGCGTCCGGGTCGTCGTATCCGCGCAGGATCGGCAGTTCGGTGAGGGTTCCCGGGATGACCCGGATGTCGTCCCCGCCGTTGTGCTCGAAACTCACCCGGCCCCGCCCGGTGCGCAGTTGGAGGCGCCGGTTGACCCGGTAGGTGCCGCCCCTCACGTCCACCCACGGCAGCGTCTTCAGCAGCCACCGGGAGGTGATCGCCTGCATCTGCGGTTCGGACTTGGTGGTCGTGGCGAGCTGGCGTGCCGCCCGGGTGCTCAGGCTGGTGAGCTGCCCGTCGGCGGTCGGATCCGGCTCGGGCTCGTCGACGGCGGAGCCGATGACGCTGTCCGGTGTGGACACATTCCCTCCAGCAGAGCGGTGAACGACGGTGACCCGAAGGGTCGGTGGTGTGCGAGGTGGTGGTGCGCACCGACAAGCCAAACAGTCGTGGTGATCTACGGGTACGGCGCGAAAGGGGCGGTTGCATGCCTTAGTTGCGCAAACCTGGAGTTCGGGGTGGAAAGGGTTGCGTTTCCCGATCGTGCGCCGGTCGCCCGCTCTCGTGCCCGCGCCACCCGGGGGTTGAGCTCAGGAAAGGTCGTTCACCAGCACCGCGGCCCCGTCGAAGCGCCCGGCCTTGAGGTCCCGCAGCGCCCGCGGGGCCTCCGACAGCGGGTAGGCGTGGGTGGTCGCGCGCACGCCGTGCCGCTCGGCGAGCGCGAGGAACTCCCGCCCGTCGGCACGGGTGTTGGAGGTGACGCTGCGCAGCTCCCGCTCGTAGAACAGCTCGCGTTCGTAGGTCAGCGGCGGTACGTCGCTGAGGTGGATGCCCGCGACCGCCAGCACCCCGCCCCGGTCCAGGGCGCGCAGCGCCACCGGCACCAGGTCGCCGACCGGCGCGAACAGGATCGCGCTGTCGAGCGGCTCGGGCGGTGCCTCGTAGGCGTCCCGCGCCGAGGCCGCGCCCAGCTCCAGGGCCAGACGCCGCGCCTCGGCACCCCGGGTCAGCACATGCACCCGCGCGCCCTGCGCGAGCGCCACCTGTGCGCACAGGTGGGCGCTGCCGCCGAAGCCGTACAGTCCGAGCCGACCGCCCGGCGGGAGCGAGGCCCGGCGCAGCGCGCGGTAGCCGATGATCCCGGCGCACAGCAGCGGCGCGAGCGCGACGTCGTCGAGGACGCCGGGCAGCCGGTAGGCGAAGGCGGCCGGCACGGTCGTGTACTCCGCGTAACCGCCGTCCGCGTCCCAGCCGGTGTACTCCGAGTGCGGGCACAGGTTCTCGGCGCCCCGCAGGCAGTACGCGCACTCCCCGTCGGTGCGCCGCAGCCAGGCCACCCCCACCCGGTCACCGACCGCGAAGTCCGCCACCTCGGCGCCCGTCCCCGCGACCGTGCCGACCACCTCGTGCCCAGGCGTCACCCCGGCCCGGTGCACCGGCAGATCCCCCTCGGTGACATGCAGATCGGTCCGGCACACCCCGCAGGCCCGCACCCGCACCAGCAGCTCGTCCGCCCCGGGCGCCGGCACCGGCCGCTCGACCAGCCGCAGCGGATCCGCCTCGACCGGCCCGGGCCGCTGCACCGACCACGCCCGCATCACGTCCGCCATACCGCGCCCCGTCCGCCGAAGGCCGCCGACTCCCTTCCCAGTGTCCGCCGGAGTCCGGCGTTCGGCGCGCGGGCGGACCTCCCGGTGACTAGCGTGAGGAACCGGGAGAACCCGCTCGATCGGAAGGGCCGCGGCGATGGCGGTACAACCTGAAGGAACCCCCTGTTGGGCCGACGCGATGTTCGGCGATCTGGAGGGGGCCAAGAGTTTCTACGGCGAGGTCCTCGGCTGGACCTTCGGCGAGTCGTCCTCGGAATACGGCAACTACACCCAGGCCTACGCGAACGGCAAGGCCGTCGCCGCCGTCGTACCGCCCATGCCCGGGCAGGAGGGGCAGTCGCAGTGGTGCCTGTACTTCGCCTCGCCGGACGCGGCTGCCGCCGCCGCGCGGATCCGGGAGAACGGCGGCGAGGTGCTCATGGAGCCTATGCAGGTCGGCGACTTCGGCACGATGTGCCTGGCCCGCGAGCCCAGCGGCGCGGTGTTCGGGATCTGGCAGGGCGGCGTCCACGAGGGCTTCGAGGCCACGGCCGTGCCCGGCGCCTACTGCTGGGCGGAGGTCTTCACCCGCGAGCCCGAGAAGGCCGACCCCTTCTTCGCGGCCGTCTTCCCGTACACGGTCCGGCAGATCGAGGACGACAACGTCGACTTCCGCACGTTCAGCCTCGGTGAGCAGCCGGTCCTCGGCCGGATGCGGATGACCGACGACTTCCCGCCCGAGATTCCCTCGTACGTCAACGTGTACTTCACCGTCGCCGACTGCGACGAGGCCGTCGCCAAGGCGACCAAGCTCGGCGCGGTGCTCCGCTTCGGGCCGATGACCAGCCCCTTCGGCCGGTTCGCGGCGCTCAGCGACCCGCAGGGCGCCAACTTCTCGGTGATCGACGTCACGACCACCGAGGGTGAGATGCCGCCGACCACGGACGTCTGACCTGCGCTGATCCAGGACCACGGCCGGGCACCCCGCCCGGCCGTGGCATGATCGGGGCCATGCGTGAACGAGCGGTGGCCGCGTGCGACGGGGCTTCTAAGGGAAACCCGGGACCGGCGGGCTGGGCCTGGGTGGTGTCCGACGACGCGGCGACTCCGGCCCGCTGGGAGGCCGGACCGCTCGGCAGGGCCACCAACAACGTGGCCGAACTGACCGCCCTGGAACAACTGCTGGCGGCCACCGACCCGGACGTGCCGCTCGAGGTGCGGATGGACTCGCAGTACGCGATGAAGGCCGTCACCAGCTGGCTGCCCGGCTGGAAGCGCAACGGCTGGAAGACCTCCGCGGGCAAGCCGGTCGCCAACCAGGACCTGGTCGTCCGCATCGACGAACTCCTCGACGGCCGCACGGTCGACTTCCGCTACGTCCCCGCCCACCAGGTCGACGGCGACCCGCTGAACGACTTCGCCGACCGCGCGGCCAGCCAGGCGGCCGTGGTCCAGGAGGCCGCGGGCAGCGCCCTCGGCTCCCCCGTACCCCCGCCTTCTGCGACGCCCGCCGCCTCCGCCGGGGCGCCGCGCCGCAAGGCGGCACCCCGCAAGAGCGCGGCGGGCGGCTCCTCGTCCCGCACCCTCAAGGCGAAGTTCCCCGGCCGCTGCCTGTGCGGCCGCTCCTACGCGGCCGGCGAGTCCATCGCCAAGAACGCGCAGGGCTGGGGCCACCCGGAATGCCGCACGGCGGAGGCCTGATGCGGGGGCCCGCTACCGACGCCTGATGCCGCGGCCCGATCAGGCCTCCAGGGTGTCGAACGTGTAGAACTTCGTGTGGTCGAGCAGATCCGCCGGCCGCACGTCGTTCCACGGCTTCATCGTCTCGTCCAGGTCCACCACGTCCGGCGTGCCACCGCCCGGCACATAGGCCGCCTCCGGGTGCCGGCGCTGCCACCGCGCCCACAGCTTGTCGATGAAGGCGTGGTGCAGCCAGAACACCGGGTCGTTGGGGGAGACCCCGGTGGCCATCTGCCCGCCGACCCAGACGTGGACCCGGTTGTGCAGGTTGACCCCGCGCCAGCCCTCCAGGTGGTTCCGGAAGCCGTCCGAGGCGCTGTTCCAGGGCGCCATGTCGTACGTCGCCATGGACAGGACCGAGTCGACCTCGGCCCGGGTCGGCAGCTCGCGCACACTCGTCCCGAGCGACCTGCGCAGATAAGTACGGCCGTCCACACGGACGTTGACCGGCCAGTTCCCGCCGGTGGCGGCGAACGGCCCGTCCGTCACCCGCCCGTCCGAACTGCGCCCGGTACCGCCGAGGAAGTCGGGCGCCCACAGTGTGGCGCGGACGGTCCGGTCGGCGCTCCAGTCCCAGTAGGGGAGCGCGACGGAGGGGTCCACCGACTGGAGGGCCTGCTCGAAGTCGAGCAGGAACCTGCGGTGCCAGGGCAGGAACGACGGCGAACGGTGGCCGGTGCGCTCCGAGTCGTCGGTGTCGGACATGATGAAGGCGTTGTGCGTGCGCACGAAGTCGTCGTAACGCCCGCCGCGCTTCAGCTCGATGACGGCGGCGACGAACCGCCGCTTCTCGTCGGCGGTCAGACTGGCCTGGTTCTTGCGTACGGTCATGTGCGGGAAACTCCTGGTACGGGGCGGTCAGTTGGCGGGGAACGGCAGCAGCGCGGCGCCCTGCAGCTCGTCGACCGCGGCGCGGGCGGCGGCACGCGGGGTGGCGACCGGGTCGTAGTGGCTGACCACGCTTATCCAGCTGCCGTCGGCGTTCCGCATCACGTGCAGTTCGACCCCGTCCACGAGCACCGCGTATCCGGTGCCGTGTCCGTGATGGTGACCGCCGTCCATTCCCTTCATTCCGCCCATGTCGCCCATGCCGGACGGCCGGCCCTGTATCCGGCGGCCCTTGTAGACCTCGTCGAAGGGTTCGAGCGATCCCCCGTGCGAGTGGCCGGCGGCCGAGGCGCCGGATGCGACGAGGGTCTGGACTCCGGCCGCGGCGGCGAGGGCGGCCGCCGCGGTGAGTGCGCGACGGCGGGTGAGTTCGGGCATACGGATGCTCCTGTGACGGGTGCGGGTCATGACCCCGTATGCCTATCCGCCGGTTCCGGAGCGGGAGAAATCGCCCGGATCGGGTTGGCTACGATCAGGACAATTGACTACATGTCATACAAGATTGAACGAAGATGATCTTGTCGTCATGGTGGCCCCGCCCGACCCGGAACGGGGAATTCCTTGCTCGGGCGGGCGGCTTTCCGGTGATCTTTCGCGACGGTCCGCCGTCCGGGTGGCGTGGCTCACGGCGCCAAACTGGCGCGATTCGAAAACCCGGCCGGGCGCCGTCGCGCTGCTACCCTCCGGTGCCAATTGACCACGTTCGGTGAAACCCAGGGGTGTGTGCGTGAAGGTCGTCTGCGTCGGAGGCGGGCCCGCCGGCCTGTATCTCGCGATCCTGCTCAAGCGGCAGAACCCGTCCCACGACATCACCGTCCACGAACGCAACCCGGAGGGCTCCACCTACGGCTGGGGCGTCACCTACTGGCGCGCACTGCTCGACCGGCTGCACGCGTACGACGCGGAGTCGGCGCGGGCCGTCGAGGAGAGCTCGGTGCGCTGGACCCAGGGCGTCGCCCACGTCCGCGACCGGCAGACCCGGCAGCCCGGCGACGCGGGCCACGGCATCGGCCGCCACCGCCTCCTGGAGATCCTCGCCGAACGCGCCCGCGCCCTCGGCGTCCGGCTGGAGTTCGAGGGCGAGATCACCCCCGGGAACCTCCCCGAGGCCGACCTGGTCGTCGCCGCCGACGGCATCCACAGCGCCCTGCGCACCCAGTACGCCGACCACTTCGGCGCCGAGGCCGTCGAGGGCCGCAACCACTACGTGTGGCTCGGCACCACCCGGGTCTTCGACTCCTTCACCTTCGCCTTCGTCGAGACCGAGCACGGCTGGGTCTGGTGCTACGGCTACCCGTACGACGACGGGCACAGCACCTGCGTCATCGAGTGCGCCCCGGACACCCTCACCGGACTCGGCCTCGACGCGACGGACGAGGCCGGCCAACTGGTCCTGCTGGAGAAGCTGTTCGCCGGCATCCTCGACGGCCACCCGCTGACCGGCGGCTCCTCGTCGGCCTGGCCGGCCTTCCGCACTCTCACCAACCGCACCTGGCACCACGGCAACCTCGTCCTGCTCGGTGACGCCGCGCACACCACCCACTACTCCATCGGCGCCGGCACCACCCTCGCCCTCGAAGACGCGATGTGCCTCGCCGACGCACTGCGCGAGCATGCCGCCCTGCCGCAGGCGCTGGCCGCCTACGAACGGCGGCGCAAGGCCGAGATCGTCTCCGCGCAGAGCGCGGCCCGCCTCAGCGCCCAGTGGTACGAGAGCCTGCCCCGCTACATCGGCCTGCCCCCGCACCGCATGTTCGCCCTGCTCGGCCAGCGGCACTCGCCCCTGCTGCCGTACGTCCCGCCGCAGCTCTACTACGGCCTCGACAAGGCGGCCGGAAGGCTGGAGGTGCTGCGCCGCTTCAAGCGGTGGCTCGGGCCGCGGGCGGCGCGCGCCCTGCACGTCCGGTCGTAGGAGCCTTACGGACGCGGGATGTTTGGGTGAAAGGTAATTCACCCGATAGGGTGAATTCGCATTCACCTAGTTTTCCGCGTCGCCCGCAGGAGTGCCGATGGACCAGCCCGCCCCGACAGCCGGCTCCCCGGAACCGCCCGCCGCACCGCCTCCGCTGCGGGAGCGGCTGACCATCCCGGTGCTGGCCTTCTGCGGGATCCTGATGGCCGTCATGCAGACGGTGGTCGTCCCGCTCCTGCCGGACCTGCCCCGTCTCACCCACTCCTCGGCCGGTGCCGTCTCCTGGACGGTCACCGCGACCCTGCTCGCCGGGGCCGTCCTCACGCCGGTGCTCGGCCGGGCCGGTGACATGTACGGCAAGCGCCGGGTGCTCACCGGGGCCCTCGCGCTGATGACGGTGGGCTCCGTGATGTGCGCCCTGTCGTCGGACATCACCGTGCTCATCGTCGCCCGCGCCTTCCAGGGCGCCGCCGCCTCCGTCGTACCCCTGTCGATCAGCATCCTGCGCGACGAACTGCCGCCCGAGCGCCGGGGGTCGGCGGTGGCGCTGATGAGCTCCACCGTCGGCATCGGAGCCGCCCTGGGCCTGCCGCTGGCCGCGCTGGTGGTGCAGTACTACGACTGGCACACCATGTTCTGGCTGACCAGCCTCCTCGGGGCGCTGGGTGTCGCGGCGGTCTGGTGGGCGGTCCGGGAGTCGCCGGTGCGCGAGCCCGGCCGGTTCGACGTCCTCGGCACCCTCGGGCTGGCCGCCGGGCTGACGTCTCTGCTGCTCGGTGTCTCCCAGGGCGGCCAGTGGGGCTGGGGCAGCCCGCGCGTCCTCGGACTGTTCGGCGCCGCCGTCCTCGTGCTGGCCCTGTGGTGGTGGCAGCAGCTGCGGACCGGACAGCCGCTGGTCGACCTGCGCCTCGTGTCCCGGCCGCGGGTCGGCCTCTCGCATGTCGCCGCCCTGCTGACCGGGTTCGCCTTCTACGCCAACTCCCTGGTCACCGCCCAGCTGGTGCAGGCGCCGAAGGCCACCGGATACGGCCTCGGCCTGTCGATCGTGGCCACCGGCCTGTGCCTGCTGCCCGGCGGTGTGACCATGCTGCTGTTCTCGCCGGTCTCCGCCCGGATCTCCGCCGCCCGCGGCCCGCGCGTCACCCTGGCCCTCGGCGCCGCCGTCATCGCCTGCGGATACGTGGTCCGCATCGCCGACAGCCGCGACCTCTGGATGATCATCCTGGGCGCGACCGTCGTCGCCACCGGCACCACCCTCGCCTACTCCGCGCTGCCCACGCTGATCCTGCGGGCCGTCCCGGCCAGCCAGACCGCCTCCGCCAACGGCGTCAACGTCCTGATGCGGACCATCGGCCAGGCCACCTCCAGCGCCGCCGTGGCCGCCGTCCTCACCCACCACACCAGCCTCGTCGGCGGCGTTCCCGTCGCCACGCTCCACGGCTACCTGCTGGCCTTCACGATGGCCGGCGCCGTCGCCCTCGCGGCCGCCGCCGCGGCCCTCTCCATACCCGGCGACCGGGCTCCCGCCGGCCCCGTCCGCACCCGGGACCGTGCCGAGGGTGCGAGGGACGACGCGCTGGAGGGAGCATGAGTGCCGTGAGCACCCGACCCGGCACCCCCTCCGCGCCCGCGCCCGCCCCCGCACGACGGGACGCGGAGGCCACCAAGGCGGCCATTCTCAAGGCCGCCCGTTATCTCCTCGCCCGGCACGCGCACGCCGACATCACCCTCAAGGACGTCGCCGAACGCGCCGGGGTGAGCGCGCCGTTGATCCTCAAGTACTTCGGCAACAAGGACAGCCTCTTCGCCCGGGTCATGTCCTTCGACACCGACGCGGCCGCGCTGCTCGACGCACCCCTGGAGGAACTCGGCCGGCACATGGTCCGGCACGTCCTGGAGAGCCAGCGCGACCGCGGCGCCGACCCGCTGCTGCGGATCGTCTTCGCGCCCCTGCACGGTGACCACGGGGACGTGCTGCGCGCCAACTTCCGCGCCCACGTGGTCGACGCCCTCGCCGCCCGGCTCTCCGGCCCCGACCCGGACCTGCGCGCCGAACTCGCCGTCGCCCAGCTCATCGGCCTGGGCGTGATGTACGGCATCGCCCGCGGCCCGAAGCTGCGCGACTGGGCGGCCGCCGACATCGGTGACATCGCCGACCGGTACGGTCCCGCCGTCCAGGCCCAGTTGACGCCGTAGCCGTAGCCGTAGCCCCCTAGCCCTGGCCCTGCGGTCTGTCCGGCGGATCATGAGTGTTCACGCGGGGGGCATCGAGAGCCCGCACGAGGCGCCCGATGGCGGAAAAACGGGTTCACGCGGCGGTTGTCACTGTGTGTCCCTACAGTGGGGCATCGGGTGACGGTGCGTCTGTGGTTCGGTGACCGCACCCCGAGGACCTCCGGTGCGCACGGGGAGGGGGTCCTCGTTCGGAGCGTCTTACGTCGGTCGGGGGGCCGGTGAACTACTCGATTCGGATCAGGCACGACTGGCAGTGCCACAGGTGCGGCGAGGCCGTCCAGGACGACACGTACATGGTCGTCGACGCCCTGGCACGGCCGGACCTGGTCCAGGGAGTGATCAAGGGCAAGGTGCCGTCGGTCACTTGTCCGTCCTGCGGTGCGAGGAAGGCCCGGTTCTTCCCGCTGCTGGTGTACCGCGGCGAGGCGACCGGGCAGTTGGTCTACTTCTATCCACCTCACACCCCGTCCGAGCAGGACGAGACCAACAAGAAGCTCTACGTGGAGGCGCTGCTCGACAGGCTGGGGCCGGTGAGCGCGGAGGAGGCGGAGAACTCCGGCGTCCTGTCCGTGCCGTTCGACGCGGCACGGGGAGTCCTGGCGCCGACGGCGCGCGGCGCCTCGGCGGGCGGAGGGCCGCGCAGGTGCAGGGTCAAGCCGCGGCGCTCGGCACCGCCGCCCGAAGTGCTGCGGATCGGCGCCGAACTGGTGGCGTCCGGGCGTGCCGGGCTCGGCCGGTCCCTGAGCGACAGGCCGCTCGCGGAGGAGCTGGCGCGTCTGGCGGAGCGGGCTCTGGAGCTGTTGGGCGACCGTGACCAGCCCGAGTTGCGGGGCGACCTGGAGATGACGCTGGGCATGATGCTCAGCAGTGTGAACCGCGGGCAGGACGTCGTCGGCCTGGAACGGGCCATCGGCCTGTTGCTGCGCAGAGCGCGCAGCATGTCGAGGGAGGAGGACCCGCAGGGCTGGGCCATAGCGCGATACGAGCTGGCACGCGCCTATGGCCAGCGCTACACGGGTGACGTCCACGCCAACCAGGAGCTGGCCATCCGGCATCTGCGGGCGGCTCTGGAAGAGACAGGGCCGGAGCGCGGTACCGGGACGTGGGCACGGGTCCGCAGCGAGCTGGCGAAGGTGCTGATGGACCAGGGCACCCAGTCCGCACCCGGCCAGATCGAAGAGGCCATCGGCCTGCTGGAACCGGTCGTCGCCCGGCTCGACCCCGCCCGGGACAAGGAGCTCTGGTGCGACGCCCAGAGTTTCCTCGCCGGCGCGTACAACGTACGGCAACAAGGCGACCCGGCCGTCAACAGGGAGCACGTGGTGCGGCTGTACGAGCAGCTGGACGCCGTCGAATCGGAAGAGAGCGATCCCGAGCAGTGGGCCAACACGCAGGCCCGACTGGCGGTCTCACTCTCCAAGAGAATGCGCGGGGACAGCCGGGAGAACAGTCTTCGCGCACGCGAGCACCTGCTGCGGGCGCTCGCCGTCTACGAGCGGGTCGGCGACCGCGGCGAGGCCTCCAGCACCTACGACAAGCTGGCCGTCGTCGCAGGCGAACTCGGCGAGTACGACGAGGAGATCCGGTGCCACGAGGCCGCCCTCGTGAACCGCCACCGGGACACCGCTCCCCACCTGTGGGCACGCAGCATGTCCAAGCTCGGCTGGGCCCTGCTCGAGCAGGCCGAGAGAGACGGGGTGGGACATGCTGCCGCCACGGCACGGCGGGGGCTGGGGCACATCGAAGACGCCGTCGCCGCCTACGAGGGTCTCCCGACCGGATTCGAACTCGCCTTCCAGCTCGTCTCCTTGGCACAGGCGTGCCGGGTCTGCCGCAAGCTGGACCCCTCCCGGGAGGACGAACTTCGCGAGCGGGAGCTGTCCGTTCTGCGGGAAGCGACGGACCGCGCCCACGGTCGCAGCGACCTGCTGCGCACCGCGGCGGAACAACTGGGTGACGCTTTCACGGAACGGACCGACTGGTCCGCGGCGGCCGACGCGTACCAGCAGGCGGTGGAGGCGGACGAACAGCTGTTCCGCGCCTGCCTGGTGAGCTCCTCGCGGGAGCTGCGGCTGAACTCGGCCCGGGATCTGCATCAGCGGGCCGCCTACGCACTCGCGCGCGCGGGCGGGTTGGAAGAGGCGCTGCTCTGCCTGGAGCGCGGCAGAACACGCAACTTCAATCTGGCCCTCTCACCGGATCACGACCAGCTTCACCGGCTGGCGCGGACGGACCCGGAGACCCACACCGCCTACGTGCGAGCCGCCGAAACCGTACAGACCCTGGAGGCCCGCAACCGTGAGCTGAGCCGGCAGGGAGCCCCGCGGGACGGCGGGGGGGAGTTGGACTCGGCCGAGTACGAGCTGGGCGGAGTTCTCGACGAAGCCAGAGCTGAACTGGCCGCCGCCCTGGCCCGGGTCAGGGCGCTGCCGGGTATGGAGTCCTTCCTGCGGGAGACGACGCGGGCCGACCTCCTGGGGGCCGCACGACCGGGAGAGCCGCTCTGCTACATCGCCGCGACGAAGAACGGGAGCCTGTCCCTGATCGTCCGGCACGAGAGCGATCCCGGGCCCCGCGTCGAAGCCGTGGAGTCCACGCTGACGGCGGCGGACGCCCGCGCGCTGGCCGCCGCCTTCTCCGCAACCGTGGCCGAGAAGGGGGCGGAGCTGCGGGAGCTGCTCCCGCGGCTCGGGAAGGAGCTGATCGGACCGGTCGCCGAGGCGCTCGGCACGGCGACCGGCGTGGTCGTGATCGCCTGTGGCCCCACCGCCCATCTGCCCCTGCACGCCGCACGTCTTCCTTCGACGGGCGAGCCGCTGCTCGCGACCTGCGCGGTCGCGTACGCACCGTCGGTGCGACTGCTTCTCGCGGCCCGGCACCGGGCCGCGGCACCGCCGTCGGAACCCCTTCTCGTGGCGGCGTCCGCCCCGGGGGATGACGGCGGACTGCTCGCCGCGCAGGAAGTGGAGACGCTGCGGCGGCTGTTCGCCGCGGTGGGGGAGAGCCGGGACGTCACCGGCGATCCGCCCGGGGCAAAGGACGGGTGGACAAAGGGGGACCTGCTCGACGCGCTGTCCGGCGGCAGCCACGTCCACCTGGCATGCCACGGCGCCTACGACCCGACCGATCCGCTCGCCTCCAGGCTCGACCTCGGCGGCGACCGCATCACCCTGGCCGACCTGCTGAACGCACGTCCCCGGCCGCTGGAGCGGGCCCGGCTGGTGACCCTGTCGGCCTGTGACACCGGGCTCGTCGACCCCCGCCTGCCGGACGAGGCGATCGGGCTGCCGACCGGCATCCTGCTGGCCGGCGGAGCGGGTGTCGTCTGCACGCGCTGGAGGACGAACGACACCGCGGCCGTGCTGTTGATGATCGCGTTCTACCGGCGGCTGCTCGGCCACGGCGTCGAGCCGCCCCCGTACGGCACACCGCGCGGCGTTGCCGAATCGCCCGCACAGGCGCTGCGGTGGGCCCAGTTGTGGCTGCGCTCGGCCACCGTCCCCGAACTGCTGGGCCTGGACTGGCTCCCCGCCGAGATCCGCCGGCGGCTGATGTCCCGCCGGGTGCCGGCGCTTCCTTTCCGGCACCCGTTCCTGTGGGCACCCTTCAGCATGGTGGGGGCATGATGACCGAGGCGCCGGACACGACCGCGGCCGACTTCCTGCACATGCCGGCCTACGAACGGGTCGCACGCTTCGCGCTCGTCGACACCCCGGCCGTCCGGCGCACGCTCTCGGACCGGGACGTCGCCGCCGTACTGGGCTCGCTCTGCCTGGCCTACGCCCAGGAGGAACGCTACGACGAGGCCTTCGCCGCAGGGCTGCGGGCCCGGCGGATCGCCAGGGGCCTGGCGGCGGACGACCCGGCGCTGCTCGGCCACGTCCTGCTCAACCTCGGGGTCGCCCACAGCCAGGCGGACGACCTTGAGAAGGGCCTCGCCGCGTATCTCGAGAGCTGGACGCACGCACGCCGTGGCGGCGACGAGGAGACGCTGTTCAAGGCCGGTGCGAACGCCTTGCTCGCGCTGGAGGCCGGGCGGCCGACCGGGGAGGCCGAGTTCGCCTTCCTCCAGGAGTGCCGTGCCGTCTTCGAGGCGGCGGACCGGCAGCCGGAAACCGCGCGGGCCTCCCGGTTGCTCGGGGAGGCGCTCCTCGACCGTGGACAGGTGACGGACGCGATCGCCGTCCTGGACCGGGTCCTGGTGCTGACCGAGTCGCTCGGGGGCGCCCGGTCGATGCGGCGGGAGACGACCCGGCTCCTGCTGGAGGCGGACCGGCGCATCGGCGACCCGGCGGACGCGCCACCGCTCGGCCCCGGCGCCCTGCGCGAGGTGCGCGCCCTGGTCGACGACGGTGTGGAGAGCGCGTTGCGGGGCATCGTGCCGCGCACGAGGACGTGCTTCTCCCGTGCCCTGGCCCTGCTGGAGCGGCGCGCCCGGCCACGGGAACGCCTGCTGGCGGCATTCCTGCTGCTCGTAGGCGCCTGGCTCGCCTTCCACGAGGACGACGAGCCGGCGACGATCGAACTGATGGAGCGGGCCGGGCGGGAAGTGGAGCTGGTCAAGCCGTCCCCGGCCGAGTGGGTGAAGACCCGCGCCTATCATCTGGACCTCGGCGCACTGAGCACACTGGCCCGGAACGCGGCCGTCAGCGCGCGCGAGCGGGGGAGCGGACCATGACACCAAGTACCGTCCAGCAGCTCGCGATCCTGGTGCTGCTGGTGCTGCCCGGCACCTCCTACCTCTTCGCGAGGGAGCGGCTCCTCGGGATCCGTGAGGCCGAACAGGAGGTGAACAACCGGTTCCTGCGCGCCCTCGCCGTCGGGGTCCTGCTCGACGCCGCATATCTGATCACCGTCGGTCCCCACCTGATACGGCAGCTGCGGGGCATGGGGAAGCGGCCCCTGACCGGTGTCGCCGAGCAGCCGCGGGAGGCCGGACTCTGGCTGCTGCTCCTCGCCGTCGTCGTGCCGACGCTGGTGGCATGGGCGGAGGCGTACTGGATCCGGCGTCGGCGCGCCGCCGTGCACGAGGGGACGCCCACCGCGTGGGACGCTCTCTTCCAGGACCGCGGGGCGTGTTTCGTCCGGGTCCGGCTGAAGAACGGCGGCTGGGCCGGCGGCTGGTACGGAACGCGCTCGCGTGCCTCGGCCTATCCGCAGCCCGGTGACCTCTACCTGGAGTCCCAGTACCGGATGGAGCCGGACGGTACCTTCGGACCACGGATGAGCGGCACGGCCGGGTTGTACGTCCGGGCCGCCGACATCGACCTGCTGGAATTCCACGAACCGCGCCGCGACACACCCCGGGGGGACTCCGATGCCGCAGTCTGACGCCGCCGACTACGAGGAACTCGACGACGACTTCGCGAGCTGGGCGGGCCCGCCGCGTGGCACCCACCATCCCAAGAAGGAGGAAGTGCCCGAGGCCCAGGCCCTGCCTCCGGAGGGACCGGCCGGTGTCTCCACCACCGCGGAACAGGACGGCGACCCGTCACCGCAGTGAGGCGACCGCGTGCGCGCTTCCGGGCGGCGTCCGCCGGGGTGCTGCACGAGGCGTGCAGCAACCGCGCGATCCGGTCCTGCCTGCGCAGACGCCGGATCAGCGCCAACGCCAAGACCTGACGGGCACTACTGGCCCAGGCCCGGCTCCGGCCCCGTCAGCAGTGCCTCGGCCGACCTCCGGAAGGCGGTCAGCAGTCGGTGGTTGTCGCCGGCACGGGTCGCCAGCACCACGTGGCTCGGCTCGACGCCGTGCAGTGGGACCGCGGTGAGATCGGGGCGGAGGGTCGCGCCCGGCACCAGGGGCACGATCGCCACGGCCTGCCCGGCGGCGACATGCTCGAACTTGTCCTCCACCGCGCCGATCAGCGGACCGTCGGGCGCCGGGTTGCCGTCCGGCCGGGGATCGACGCGCCAGAACGCGTTCCAGAGCGGATCCTTCCCACGGGGCAGCGGCTCGTCGGCGATGTCGTCGAGGGTGACCGACTCCTTCCCGGCCAGCCGGTGGTCCAGCGGTACCACCAGGACGCGTGGCTCGTCGTGGAGGACCGTCACCCGCAACCCGTCGGTGCGCAGCGGCAGCCGGGTCACGACCGCGTCCACGCGCCCCGCCAGCAAGGCCTCGCGCGGCTCGGGCCAGTCGAGGTGCACGGTCCGCACGTCGGCGTCCGGGAAGCGGCGGCGCAGCTCGCGCACGGCCGGGGTGACGAAGATGCCGTTGATGTACCCGACGGTGATCCGGCTGGGCTCGGCGGCGGCCCGGGTGACGGCGGCGGCCTCGCCCGCGGCCCGCAGCAACGCCCCGGCCCGCGCCAGGAACACCTCGCCGGCCTCGGTGAGCCGGGCCCCCTGCGGGGTGCGGTCGAAGAGCCGCGCACCCAGCACCTGCTCCAGCCGCTGGATCTGCCGGCTCAGCGCGGGCTGGGTGATGTGCAGGGCACCTGCGGCCCGCCCGAAGTGCCGCTGCTCGGCGACGACGGTGAAGTACCGGACGAGCCGCAGATCGAGGTCGGGGCCGGAAACCGGATCAGCCATGCCTCCAGCATAAAACCGACGACCTGCACCGATGCCTGAAATGCATTGCGTATTGCGAAAGAGGCTTTGGACGCCCGCCGCCCGCTGGCCGAACGATGGAGGCACCACCCCCTCACTCGAAGGAGCACCCACCATGCGGGTATTCGTCACCGGCGGCAGCGGCTTCATCGGCTCCGCCGTCATCCCCGAACTCCTCGGCGCAGGCCACCGGGTCCTCGCCCTCGCCCGCTCGGACAGGTCGGCCGAGACCCTGCGGGCGGCGGGCGCAGAGGTGCACCGCGGCAGTCTCGACGACCCCGAGGACCTGGCCCGCGCGGCGGCCGGGACCGACGGCGTGGTCCATCTGGCCTTCAACCACGACACCTTCCCGGACATGACCCGCGCTGTGGCGACCGACCTCGCCGTGATCGAGGCGATCGGGGTGGCCCTGGCGGGATCCGACCGCCCCTTCGTGGTCACCTCGGGAACCATGATGCTCGCCTCGGTCGACGGTGTGGCGACGGAGGCGGACACCCCGGTACCGGGCACCTACCGCAGCGCCCCCGACCTTGCCGCGCTCGCCCTCGCCGGGCGCGGCGTACGCAGCGCGGTGGTCCGCCTGGCCCCCACGGTGCACGGCCGCGGCGACCAGGGCTTCGTGCCCCGACTGGTCGACGTCGCCCGGGGGAAGGGCGTCGCCGCGTACATCGGCGACGGCACCAACCGCTGGCCGGCCGTCCACCGCCTGGACGCCGCCCGCCTGTTCCGCCTGGCCCTGGAGTCGGCCCCGGCGGGCACCGGCCTGCACGCGGCGGCCGACGAGGGAATCCCCTTCAAGGACATCGCGGCGGCCATCGGCAGGGGGCTCGACGTACCGGTGAAGAGCATTCCGGCGGAAGAGGCCCAGGCCCACTTCGGCTGGCTGGGCCTGCCGGCGTCGATCGACAACGCGACGTCGAGCGAACGAACCCGGAACCTCCTGGGCTGGAAGCCGGAACAGCCGGGTTTGATCGCGGACTTGGAAGACGGTTTCTATTTCAGCGCCCCGTAGGGGCGCGGGGCTCGCAGCCATCAACGGCGCACAAGCACCCCATCCAAGAACCCGTTACTGAAGACCCGGTGCGGATCAAGCCGGTCAAGCGTCTCGACAGCCGCATCCCACACCCCACCCCCGAACGACCCCGGAATCCTCGTACCGAGCACCTCCTCGTCACTCCACACGCCGGACTCTGTATAACCCCACCCCTTCGACCACTCGACCCGAGTCCCCTCGAACCTCTCGAACAGGAACTGCTCCAACTCCCGCAAGAAAGCCTCCGCATGAGGCGTCCCCGGCAGCGTCAGCACATCCAGCCACACGGCGGTGTCCGCCCCGTTCCGAGGCCGCACGGCGGACAGCAACGGCACCTGGGCGCCGTCCAGCTGCGCATCGGACGCCTCGTCCAGCCCCGTCACCCGGATCTCCACCGACCCGTTGACCGGGAACCGCCCCGACGCGGCGTACACGGTGAGCCGTTCCCGGTAGAAAGAGGTGAACTCGTGCACCACCCGCTGTGCGTCGGCCCGCGAGGTCAGCACCGCGTACCCGTTCGCGTTGATCCGCAGCGTGGTCGGCTTGACGTACAGCAGCGTGTTCTTCGACGGCCCCCAGATGTCCGAGGACGGCGTCGCCACCAACCCGAGGGCCGCCGCGTCCAGTTGGGCGTTGCCCAGCACCGGTGCCAGGTACCAGGCCGCGTCGGACACCATCCGCCCCACCAGGTCGGCGACCACGGTGGGCACGTTGTCGGAGAAGGGGTAGTTGTAAGGCGAGGTGACGTGCCGTGAGGTGAGCGGCCTGGCCGGTGCGACGCTCCACTCCTTCAGCCACGGGTACTCGGTGAAGGCGAACCAGATCGCCTCGACCCGCCCCGAGCGGCGCAGGAAGCCGTCCAGGGTCCGGCCGCCCGAACCGGGCGCGGCGAACAACTCGGCGGCCGGGATGTCGGTCCGGCTGACGCACCGCAGGTTGCTGTTCGCCCCCACCCGCAGTACGACCTCGGTGACCAGCGCACGGCCCAGATGCGTCAGCAGCGCCGCACAGTCGGCCTCGTCGCGCCGGAACGTCCGCAGGACGTACGCTCCGGCGCTCTCGTCCCACACCACCGCCGTCAGGGACAGCACCAGGTTGCTCAGCGAGCCGTAGGTGTGGCCGGGCAGCGGCTCCTCGCCGTCCGCCGGTACGGCGCTGCCGTGCGCGTCGATCGCCAGTGCGCCGCCGAGGGTGAGATCGCCGGGCGCGGGCGCGGCGGTCAGCCCCAGGCCGTGGCCTTCCAGGAACGTGAGCAGCGCCTCCAGGGTGACGCCGGTCCCGGCCCGGACCTCCGTGGCCTCCGTGGCGGAGTCCAGGGCGAGCCCGGTGAGATGGCTCGCGGTGTCGACGAGGAGGACCTGGTCGTCGGCGCCCGTCCCCTCGGTGATCGTCAGGGGCGACCAGCCGTGCGAGGAGCCGCGGGCGCGGACCCGCCAGCCGTTGCGCCAGGCCCAGTCGACGGCCGCGAGCACCTGACCGGCGTCGGCCGGGGCGCACGCCCACAGTCCGTCCGCGGTGATCTCGCCGACCCAGTTGCGGTACCCGGATCGGTACAGCGCGACCTCCGCCGGGAAGCCGGGCAGTTCGGCGGCGGCCATGGCCGGATCGGCGGCCAGCAGGACCGGAACGGCGGCGAGCGCGGCCGCGGACCGCAGGAAGCCCCGGCGGCTCCAGCCGTCCGTGGAAAGGGAGTTGTCCGGTGAATGATCAACCATGGCGACACGCTAGGGCGCCGGTTGACACACCCCCGATTTCCGTCCACCACAATCACCCGTGTGAGTGAAGGATTCACAGGTGGGCGGGGACGAACCGGCCCGTGACAGCGTTGTCGGTGGCGGATGACAGACTGGCGCCATGGACGAACGCGTAATCGGCAGGTCGGGACAGCGGGCATCGGTCGTCGGCCTCGGCACATGGCAGCTCGGCGCCGACTGGGGCGAGGTGGACGACAAGGAGGCGCTCGCCGTTCTGGAGGCGGCCGCGGAGTCGGGGGTGACCTTCTTCGACACCGCCGACGTGTACGGCGACGGGCGCAGCGAGCAGACCATCGCCGCCTTCCTGAGCGGCAGGCCGGACCTGCACGTGCTGGTGGCCACCAAGATGGGCCGCCGGGTCGACCAGATCCCGGAGAACTACGTCCTGGACAACTTCCGCGCGTGGAACGACCGGTCGCGCCGCAACCTCGGCGTGGACCGCCTGGACCTGGTGCAGCTGCACTGCCCGCCGACTCCGGTCTACTCCTCCGACGCGGTGTACGACGCCCTCGACACCCTGGTCGAGGAGGAGCGCATCGCGGCCTACGGCGTCAGCGTCGAGACCTGTGCGGAGGCGCTCACCGCGATCGCCCGCCCGGGCGTGGCCAGCGTGCAGATCATCCTCAACCCGTTCCGCATGAAGCCGCTGTACGAGGTGCTCCCGGCCGCCCGAGAGGCCGGCGTCGGCATCATCGCGCGCGTGCCGCTGGCCTCCGGGCTGCTGTCCGGCAAGTACACCAAGGACACGGTCTTCGCGGCCGACGACCACCGCACCTACAACCGGCACGGCGAGGCCTTCGACCAGGGCGAGACCTTCTCCGGCGTCGACTACGCGACGGGCGTCGAGGCCGCCGCCGAGTTCGCCGCCCTCGCCCCCGAGGGATACACCCCGGCCCAGCTCGCCCTGCGCTGGATCATCGACCAGCCCGGCGTGACCACGGTGATCCCGGGCGCCCGCAACCAGGAGCAGGCCCGCGCCAACGCGGCCGCCGCGAAGCTCCCGGAGCTGCCGGAGGAGACGCTCACGGCGATCCGCGAGCTGTACGACCGCCGGATCAAGGACCAGGTGGAAAGCCGCTGGTAGCAGCGGCCCGGGCCGGGAGCGCAACCATGCCGCTCCCGGCCCGCATCGCCACCCGCCGAGCCGCGTGAGACGATCCGCAGAGCCGCCTCCGGCGCCCGCCGACCCGCGTCACGCGACCCGCCGGGCCGTCTCCAGCGCCCGCAGCTGACGGTCGTGCACCCTGCTGAGCACCAGCACGGACACCGTCGCCCCGATCAGCGCGCAGAACATGTCCCACTGGGTGTCCCACACGTCCCCCTGGGTGGCGAGGAAGGCGTCCGCGCCGTGGCCGCCGATCTCGGCCGCCAGCCACTCCAGCAGCTCGAAGAAGGCGCTGAACGCGAGGCAGGCGCAGACCGTCAGCGGGGCCAGCCAGCGGCTGCCGCGCAACGGGGAGGTCCGGACGAGGAGTTCCCGGACCAGGACCGCCGGCACGAAGCCCTGCATGAGGTGACCGAAGCGGTCGTACGGATTGCGGGACAGGTGGAGGGTGTCGCGCACCCAGTCGCCCACCGGCACCTCGGCGTAGGTGTAGTGGCCGCCGGCGGCGAGTACCAGCGCGTGCGCCGCGAGGAGCGTGGCCAGCAGGCCCGTCAGCGGGAAGCGCCGCCAGGTCAGCACCACCAGCGGCAGCCCGACCAGCACCCACACCGTCTCCAGGAACCAGGTCGTGCGGTCCCGCGCTCCCCAGGCCGAGAGCGCCATGCCGGCCACCACCACTCCGGCGAGCAGGGCCGGCGGTACCCGGCGGGGCACCCGGTGCGGAAGGGGGCGCGGGGCGGACTGCACTGCGGTCATGACGGACTCCTTGTCGTGGGAGCCCCATCGTGGCCGCCGCGTCCGGGCGTCTACATGAGTACGGCTACTCAGCCGGTGGCGAGGATCTCCGCGAGTACGTCGTCCACGGGGACCTGTTCCCGGCCGGGCGGCACGGCCAGGTAGGTGTCGCTCAGGAAGGAGGCGAGCGCGGGCGCCCACGCGAACACCACCGCGTGGTGGCGGCTGCCGCCCGGCAGGGGGTCGCCGAGGAAGTCCATGCGCACTTCCCTCCAGCGTCCCTGCCGCACGGGACGCAGCCGTACGTCCCCGACCCCGACCGGCTCTCGCAGGCCGTCGTTCAGCATCTCGCGGTCCAGCCGCCACCGGGCGAGCACCCGGCCGTCCAGGGTGAACACCGCGGTGACGGCGAACGGGTCACCGGCGTCGTACGACAGATGGGCGAGGACGGGACAGCGGTCCGTCCCGTCCGCCCGGAGCTGTACGACCAGGGTCCTGTGCACGATGGGGTTCACGCGAGTGGCCTCCGAGAACGATCGGCTGGTGCCCTCTAGTACCCCTCTCGCGGGAAAAACGCTCAATCCTGAGCGGAATTGCCCTACGAGACCTACGAGTCTTACGAGTACTACGTGCGCTACGCGTCCTCCGTGCCCTTCGTGCCCCGCAGTGCGGCCAGGCAGGAGCCGATGGCCTGCTGGAGGTCCTCCAGGCGCTGGACCATGTCGTCCTCGTAGAAGTCCTGGGCGTCGTCGAAGGTCAGCTCCTCGAACGCCTTGGTCGCCTTCTGCAGGCTGTTGTAGAACTTGGTGCGCTTCTCCTGGACGCGCAGTTCGGGGTCGGCCTCCACCGCCTCCACGACCAGGTTCTTCATGGTGTCGTAGGCCTCGGTCGCCCACTCGCCGGTGTCCTCGTCCTCGTCGAGTTCGTCGAGGAGCGACAGATGGCGCTCGGCCTCGTGGCGCAGGTCGGCCGGCGCGTCGACGGTCTGCCCGGCCGGGGTCTTGATCTGGCCGGACTCGGCGATCTGCCGGACATAGCCGATGCGGTCGGCCGAGCGGCTCTCGGTGGCGACGGCCTTCTTCAGGTCGGCGGTGCGGACCACGTCCCGGGCCAGCACGGTCTGCAGGTCCGGGTCCTCCTTGATGCGGTCGAGGAGGGCCGAGCGGGCGGCGCGGGCGGTGGACGGGTCGGCGAGGATCGCGGCGCGCAACGCGGTGGGGTTCTCGGCGACTTCGAGGGCCTTGGTGGGCCGGATGCCCTCGGCCTCGGCGGCCTCCGCGATGGCGGTGCCGCGCTCCGAGGTGGCGCTGTTGCGGGAGACGTAGTAGTCCAACCAGACGTCGGAGTCCGGGAGTTCCACCTCCTGGCCCGGCGCGAGGGCCTCGAAGTGCGGGACCAGACCGTCGTCGGCGGCCTTGTCCCACGCCTTGTAGTAGCGCATGACGCGCTCGGCGGAGCAGCCGGCCAGCTCGGCGAACTCCTTCGCCGAGACCTTGGGGGTCTCCTCCGCGCCCTGCCCTCCCGGCCGCACGCTGCGGGCCACCATCAGCCCGAACGTCCAGCCTCCGGTCCGCACATAGGCGCCGAACTCGCGCGCGTCCCGCGCCACCAGGTCGGAGAGGGGAGCCGGGGACGCGCTGGACGTCTCGGACGGGTCGATCGCTAGGGTCACGGAGGACACTCCTGAAGGCTGCCGAACTGCATACGTACCGACCGGAAGCCTATATCGACCCATTGGCCAGGGTTTGCCACACCGTCGAAGACCGGCCGGGCGTGTGGCACCGCACCCGGCGGATCAGCTCGCCGAGCCGCGGAACGTCTCCAGGAAGGTTTTCCTGGCGAGTTTGTCGGCCGCGTCGTCCCAGGCGTCGGCGGGTGTCGTGATGCGCAGTGAGAAGCTGCGGCCGCCGCCGAGCAGGAAGCCGCGGCCGAAGGTGTGCACCCGGTCGGCGCCGGTCCCGGAGATCCACTCCATGTCGGCCGCCTTGTGCCCCTGGTAGGTGGTCGCCTTGATCTCGCCGATCAGCTGGTAGCCGTCCAGCTTCTCCAGACCCGGCTCCACCTCGTCCCGCCAGATCGCGACCGGGTCCGGGCCCGCCTGGGTGCTGTAGGTGACGGCCAGGGTGCGCAGGTCGTCGCCGCCCGGGCCGAAGGTGACGCGGTAGGCGACGTCGTCCTGGGCGGTGTCCAGGCGCTTCCAGCCCTTCGGGAGTGCGACGGAGAACCCCTCCGGGGCGGTGTAGCGGTGGAAGCCGGCCGGCAGGGCACCGGCCGTGGCCGTCGCCGAGGGGGACGCGGAGGCGGAGGCGGCGGGCGACGGGGTGGGGGAGGCGGACGGCGTCCGGGACGGTGAGGGGCTGGGGGCGTTGCCGTCCGTGCGGTTGGCCGGGTCGCCTGCCGTGGCGGAGGCACTCGGGGCCGAGCCCGCCGTGGAGGCGCCCGGCAGGCCCTGGGTGGCGGCCAGCACCGCGACCGACACGGTCACCACGGCCAGCGCGGTCCCGCCGATCATGGTGGTCCGGCTCCACCCGGAGGCCCGCGCGGCCACATACGCACCGCGCAGCCGGGATACGGGTGCCGGCTGTTCGACCGCGTCGGGGTCCTCGTCCAGGACACGTGTCAGTGCCTGACGCACCACCGGGCGGCTCAGTCGCTCCCGGGAGTTCTTCCGCAGCAGCCCCTGCACCACCTGGGTCAGCGGGCCGGCCCGCAGCGGGGTGCGCAACGGCAGCCGGTCCACGCCCTTCAGGGTGGCGTCCGCCTTGCCCCGGTCCCGGAACGGCGGCCGCCCCTCGACCATCGCGTAGAGGATCGCGCCGAGCGCCCACAGATCCGCGGCGGGCCCGATGCGCTCGTCCCGGGCCTGCTCCGGCGAGGCGTACGACGGCGCGGTGACCCGGGGCGCCAGCGTCGCGCCGGCCAGGCCGAACCCGGTGACGACGACCGGGCCCCGGTCACGGACGAAGATCTGCCCGGGGCTGAGCTCGCCGTGCGTGTAGCCGTCGGCGTGCGCGGCCTCCAGCACGTCGAGCACCTCGAGTCCGATGCGGGCGGCCCGTACGTAGTTGAATGCGGGCTGCTGGGCGAGCAGCTCACTGAGCGGCGTGCCGTCGATCACCTCCGTGACCGTCCACAGCGCGCCCGCCTCCTCGAAGGCATCGATCACCATGGCGACCCTGCCGGGCCGCAGCGCGCTCATCACCTCGGAGGAGCGCAGGATACGGGCCGTGGTCCGGCGCACGGTGTCCTCGCTGGGCGGCTCGGGAAACGCGATCTGGGTCACCAGGCGCGGTCGCTCGGCCTGCACGTCCTCCGCGTACCAGGTGATGCGGTTCGGCTCGCGGTCGGCGACTTCGAGGAGCCGGTACCTTCCGGCGACCAACTCTTGTGCGGAGACATGCGCCTTGACCATCGTCATCCCTCGCTGAAACCCCTGCCTCGTCATTAACCAGAAGTACGCGGGGCGAGCCCGGGTTTGTTCAAAGAATCTGCAACTCGGGGACCGTTCTTGCCTTTTATTCAAGTGGCCGCACCGGCCGGGAACTTGAGGAAAACAGTGAATGACCGGGCTTCGACCTGCGGGTAACCGACGGTAAAAGCCCGGCTGCGATCCGCTGGTCAGTCCAGTCCGAAGCGCGCGGTCCACTCCGAGATCTCCTGGTGCGTCACATTGCCCCCGCAGACCACGAGGCCGATCCGCGCCCCGTCGCCGACCCGCTCCCGCACCTGCCGGGCCGCGGGCAGCAGACAGCCGGCGGCCGGCTCGGTCCACACCTTGGCGTGCTCGGTGAACTCCAGGCTGCCCCGCACCGCCTCCCGGTCCGGCACCACCAGCACCTCCTCCACCAGCGCCGCCGCATGGTCGTACGTCAGCCGGGACACCGACGGCGCGCTGAGCGTCGTCACGATCGACGACACCGCGACCGGCAGCGGACCGCCGGCCGTGAGCGCCTCGGACATGGCCTGCGCGCCCGCCGTCTCCACGCCCCACACCCGCACCCCGGGGCGGCGGGCCCGCAGCGCGGCCGCGACCCCGGCGATCAGGCCCCCGCCGCCGATGCTGACGATCACGTCGGTGAGGTCGTCGTCCGCGTCCTCGGCGAGCTCAAGGCCCACCGTGCCCTGTCCGGCGATCACCACCGGGTCGTCGAAGGGGTGGACCAGCGTGAGCCCCTCGTCCCGCAGCCGCGGCACCAGCTCGAACGCCGAGTCCATGCCGTCGGTGAGCCGCACCGACGCCCCGGCCGCCTCGACCAGCCGGATCGACCGGGCGGGCGCGGTACGGGGCATCACCACCGTCGCCTTCACGTCGAGGGCCGCGGCCATCACCGCGAGGGCGATGCCGTGGTTGCCGCCGCTGACCGCCACCACGCCGGCCGCCCGCTCGGCCTCGCTCAGCGACAGCAGTTTCGCCGTGGCCCCGCGCGCCTTGAAGGAGCCGGTGCGCTGGAGAAGTTCGAGCTTGGCGGTGACCGGGACGCCGAGCAGCTCCGACAGGCCGGGGCTGGGCACGGTGGGGGTGCGGACGACGTGTCCGGCGACCAGCCGGGCCGCGGCTTCGATGTCCGAGATGCCGATGATGCCGTTCAAGGCGGTTCACCCTTCCGGCGCGGGGGCGACGGTCCGCGCCGTTCGCACCCTCACCCGGCCGGACCGCCCTGGTCAACCCGACCCCGCCGGGGCGGCGGGGCCAGGCGGACCAGGGCTGCCGGACGTCAGTGCTGCTGCGCCTTCTGCGGGGTCAGCTCGCTCGGCCGGACCACGACGAACCCCTCGCCCTGGAGCATCAGCTGGACCGCCTCGCCCGAACCGCCGCGCAGCATCGACCCGATGGACTGCGAGCGGTGCAGCGAGGTCTGCAGGTGCGCGGTCCAGCCCACCACCGCGTCCGTGTCGACGTACACCGGGGCCTGCGGCGAGACCGGGATCACCAGCGGGTTGCCGTCGCAGACCAGGCCGAGCCTGCCGTGTCCGGAGAACACGCTGTTGAACAGACCGCCGCCGGCGATGCCCGACCCCTTCACGGTCCTGATCTCGTACGCCAGGGTGGCGTCGAAACACAGGACGTTGCGGCCGTTCACCGTGAACTGGTCGCCCGGCTCTATCTCGACGATGAAGCAGTTCTGCGCCTCGTGCGCGAACCAGGCCTCGCCCTGGCCCTGCACGGACATCAGCGGAAGCCCCTCGCCGGTGACCGCGCGCTTGAGCATGCCCCCCACACCCTGGCCCTTGCGTTCGAACTTCAGACCGCCGCGGTGCGCGATCATCGCGCCCTGGCGGGCGTGCATCTCGCCGTTGACCGCGTACCTGATGCACTTCGCGTTCTCGACGGTCATGCCCGGCTCCATCGCCGGGGCCACCATGTGCTGACTGGAAAAGAGATCACCCTTCATGCGGGGCATGGTGTCCCGGACGGACCCGTTCCGCCAAGATCGCGGACGGTACCGGTTCAGGCACCGAACAGCTGGGTCCAGTAGGTGCCGGCCCGGCCGCCGCCTGCGAAGCCGATGCCAATGTGGGTGAAGTCCGGTTTGAGGATGTTCGCCCGGTGGCCCGGACTGTTCATCCAGCCGTCCACCACCTCGGCCGCGGAACGCTGGCCGCAGGCGATGTTCTCGCCGATGGTGCGCCGCCGTGAGCCCGCGGCGGCGGCCCGGTCCCACGGCTGGGTGCCCTCGGGCGAGGTGTGCGAGTAGAAGTCGCGGGTCGCCATGTCCGTGCTGTACGCCTGCGCGGCCGTGGCCAGCTGCGGATCCACCGCGAGCGGCCGCAGCCCGGCCCGGGCGCGCTCCCCGTTGGTGAGGTCGACGACCTCGGTGCGGGTGCGGGTCAGTTCGGCCTGGGTGAGGGGTCTGGCCCACAGGGCGGTCCAGTAGGTGTCCCCGTTGCGCGGGCCGCGGGCGTGGGCGAGGCCGGCGTGGGTGAACGCCGGGTCGAGCAGGGTGCGCCGGGCGTCCTCGGTGCGCAGGCAGTAGTCGATGAACTCGGCCGGGGTGCGGGGGCCGGAGACGAGGTGCTCGCCGACCGTGACATAGGTGAATCCGGTGGCGCTGATCCGCTGGTGGACGGAGACGCCGTCGCGGCTCTCGCCGGCCAGTCGCCCCGCGTCGGCCATCCCCGTGGCGTGGGCTTGGGCGGCCGAGGTGAGCCGGGCGTCCGGGGCCACCGGCGGGCGGCCGGCCCGGGCGCGGGCGGAGTTGACCAGGCCCAGCAGGCCGTCCGGATCGGGGAGCGAGGCCGTCGAGGGGCGGGCCGGCGAGGCCGCCGTGCGCTGGGCCGGGATCGAGGCGCGGAATCCGCCGGCCGGCTGCCGGTCCTCGGCCACGTCGACCCCGAAGTCCCGGGCGAGCCCCGCCAGTCCGTCCGCGTACCCCTGGCCGATCGCGCGCAGCTTCCAGCCGGTGCCCCGGCGGTAGATCTCGGAGAGCAGCAGCAGGGTCTCCGTCTGCGGGCGCGCCGGTGCGAAACGGGCCACCGTACGGCCGAGGCGGTCGGTCACGTGCAGGGTGGCGGCGGGCAGCCGGCCGAGCGGGGTGCCGGGCTCGGCGGCGGTGACCGTGAGGGTGACGCGCTGGGCGCCGGCCCGCAGCAGGGCCGGCTCGACGGTCAGCGTGTCGCCGCGCAGCCGGACGCCGGGCGCGTCCGGCTGGTTGTAGAAGACGAAGTCGGCGTCGCCGCCGACCTTGCCGCTCTCGTCGGTGATCAGTGCCGACACGTCGAAGGGACCGGGCACCCGCAGGGTCAGCGCGCCGCCCGGAAGGGGCAGATTGCCCCCGGGGACCAGCTCGCTCATCGCGCCGCCTCTACGAGGTCAGGGGCCGAACGCCGCGCCCGGTGGGGGAGTCGCCGGTTGAACGTCCGGCCCGGGCGCGAGGTTCCCTCGGCGCGTCGCGGTGCTACTGCTCGGTGGGCACGGCGGGTGCCACGTCCTCCCGTTCGAGCGGCACGGCCGCGCTGCGCACGGACTTCTGCTTGCCGCAGAACACCGGCTCCAGCGTGGCCGCCAGCGCGTTGAGCACGTCGGAGCTGTTGGACGCGTTGGCGAGCGCGGTGACGCTGCGCTTGCCGTCCTTGCTGGTGAAGGCGTACGTGTAGTAGCCCTGCACGGCGCCGGTGTGGCCGTACACCGAGACCCCGCAGGACAGGTCGCGGCGGCGCAGCCCGAGCCCGTAGGAGGTGTTGGAGTTGACGCGGGTGAAGCGCTCCATCTCGGCGAGGCGGGCCGTCGACGTGAGCTTGCCGCGCACCAGCGCCGAGTAGAACGTGTCGAGATCGCGGGCGCTGGAGATGATGGCGCCCGCGCTCTGCGCCCAGGAGACCGTCTGGTCGGTGGCGTCGACGGGCGCGGCGCCCGCCTGGTCGGCGGTGAGGTAGCCGTTGGCGTGCTGTCCCGGGATCTTCCTGTCGGGGTGCACGTAGAAGGTGTCGGTCAGCTGCAGCGGCTTGAAGATGCGGTTCTCGTACTCCGTGCGCACGCTGTGCCCGGTGAGCTTCTCGATGAGCAGGCCGGCGACCACGAAGTTGGTGTTGGAGTACGAGTAGGCGGCGCCCGGTGCGTTGGTGCGCGGCTTCTTCAGGGACAGGTCCACCAGCTGCCGGTAGGTGAAGACCTTGTCGCGGACCGCCTCGAAGCCGGACACGCTGCTGGCGAACATGTCGTTGGTGTAGTCGTACAGACCGCTGCGGTGGCTCAGCACCTGCCGCACGGTGATGCGGTCGTCCGGCAGCAGTCCGGGCAGGTAGCGGTTGACCGACGCGTCCAGGGCGAGCTTGTGCTCGTCCACCAGCTGCAGCAGGACCACCGCCGAGAACGTCTTGGTGACACTGCCCACCCGGAAGCGGTCGGTGGTGGTGAGGGCCCGCCGGCTCGTGCGGTCGGCGACGCCCTGTGCGGACCGGAGGACCTGCGTGCCGTCGTCGATGCGGGCCATGGCGCCGGGCGCGCCCTTCGCCACCACCGACCGCAGCACCGCGGCCAGCCCCGCGGTGTCGGGCGCCGGCAGGGCGGTGGCCGCCTCCGGCCCCGGGGCCGACCTCATGGGCGCCGCCTGGGCCGGGACCGCGAGCAGCGACAGCGTCACCGCCCCGAGCACCGCGCTTCTGCACACCATTGCCGAGACCATTCGGACCTGCTCCTCTCCGTGCTGTCTTCGATGCGAGATGAGTCACACAGGGGTGGGGGAACCTTCTCGCATCCCGTCACATCTCCACAGTCGATGCACAGTTGGTCACTCCCTGATCACCGTGCGGTGGAGATTCGCCAAGTATTGCCACGAAAAGCAGGAAAAGCGACGAATTTCGCTTTACATGGACATGATTCGTCCGGAAGGGTTGCGGCCCGGGGCCCGACCAGCCCCCTGGGCGCCCAACGGCGCCCTGCCGCAAGGCGGTTGGTGACCCCGGCCGTCTTCGAACGAAGGAACCCTGATCAGTGCGTAGTGCGCACATACGCAGCGTGGCGGTCGCCGTCGCCGTGACGACGGCCGCCACGGGCCTGGCCGGTACGGCCTTCGCCGGTCCCGCAACGGGGGAACGACAGTCGGCCGCGGCATCCGCCACGACGACCGCGCAGGTGGTGGCGGCTGCCCGGGCCGCCGCCTTCGCCCACGCCTCGGCGACCGGTGTCGGCGCGGGCGACGAGCTCCAGCCGCAGGACGTGATGATCGACCCCGAGGGGGCCCGCCACGTCCGCTTCGTCCGCACCCACCAGGGGATGCCGGTACTCGGCGGCGACCTCGTCGTCCATCTTTCCCACCGGTTGGCCTACACCGGTGTCACCCGCGCGGCCGACCACACCGTCAGGCCCGCCGCCACCGAGGCGAAGCTGACCGCCCGGCAGGCCGAGGAGAAGGCCGCCGCGGCCGCCGACGGCGACGCCGGCACCGCCCAGCTCGTGGTGGACGCCCGGGACGGCGCCGCCGCCCTCGCCTACCAGGTGACCGTCGACGGCTCCGACGGCTCCAGCACGGTCGTCGTCGACGCCCTCACCGGCCGGGTCCGCAGCGACACGCCGGACAGCGACGAGTTCCTCTCGCCCGAGCTGCTCAAGACCCTCCGCAGCCACGGCGAGACCCTCGACCCGGCCACCGGCGTCCAGGCCCAGGCCCTCACCGGCGCCGCGTCCGTCTCGGCCGCCACCCACTACCCGGTGACCGCCCACGGCTTTGGCAGGTCCCTCTTCGTGGGCAAGGTGCCGCTCACCACCACGCAGACCGCCCGCAAGAGCTTCCTGCTCAAGGACCCCACCCGCTACGGCACCGAGACCCGGGACGCCAAGGGCAGGGAGACCGAGAGCTTCGGGCAGGGCACCAAGTTCACCAGCACCACCGACAGCTGGGGCAACGGCACCACCACCAGCCGGGGGAGCGCCGCCGCCGACGCCCAGTACGGCATCACCGAGACCCTGGACTTCTACAAGAAGACCTTCGGCCGCAAGGGCATCGCGAACAACTCCAAGCCCGCCCGCGCCATGGTCCACTGGGGCAACAAGGTCGGCAACGCCTTCTGGGACTCGGCCTGCGGCTGCATGCTGTACGGCGACGGGGACGGCGACCTGATCAAGAAGCCGCTGGTCGTCCTCGACGTCACCGGCCACGAGCTGACCCACGGCGTGGTGGACGCCACCGCCAAGCTCGAACCGACGTACGTCGACAACGACGGCAACCAGTTCGGCGAACCGGGCGCGCTGAACGAGTCGCTGGCCGACATCTTCGGCTCCGGCGTGGAGTTCTTCGCCAACAACCAGAAGAACCCGCCGAACTACCTGCTGGGCGAGAAGCTGGGCCTGCGCCAGAAGTTCCTGCGCCGCCTCGACCACCCCTCGCTCGACCGCCTCGAAGGCACCGTCGACTACTGGTCGCCCGAGGTGGCCGACGCCGAGGTGCACGCCGGCTCCGGCGTCTCCTCGCACGCCTTCTACCTGCTCGCCGAGGGCAGCGGCCGCAAGACGATCGGCGCCACCACCTACGACTCGCCGACCTACGACGGGTCCACGGTCACCGGCATCGGCCGCGCCAAGGCCACGGCGATCTTCTACCGTGCCCTGACCCGGTACATGGTCTCCTCGACCGACTTCCACGACGCGCGGATCGCGACGCTGAAGGCGGCCAAGGACCTCTACGGCGCGACCGGCGTCGAGTACCGCACGGTCGACCAGGCCTGGGCCGCGGTCGACGTCACCGAGGCCAACACGCCGGCCGCCCGCCACTGACGGGCGCGCCCCCACCGCTGATCCGGGTGCCCCGTCGGGGGGCTGGGCACCCGGATCGGTCGTGCTTGTGGAACACGAGCCAACGCCCCCACCTCACCCGCCATTTGAAGGCCACGGGAGCCTCACAGTCAACCTTCAGTTGATTCCTGTTTCTTTTATTGACAGCGGAAAATAAGCCACCTAAGTTCCCGGCCATGCGCTCCACCTCCCGTGCCGAGACGTTCCCGGCCCACACGCCGGCCGTCTCACAGATCTTCACCACGGTCCTGTCCCACGGCCCCCTCACCCGGCTGGAGGCGGCCCGCCGGGCCGGCCTGTCACCGGCGGCCGTGACCAAGGCCGTCCGGCCGCTCCTCGCGGCCGGGTACCTGGCGGAGGACGCCGACGGCGAGGCCCGGCCCGCCCTCGGACGCCCCGCCAACCTGGTACGGGTCGACGGCGGACGCGCGCTGTTCATCGGGGTCAAGGTCACCGGCGACGAGGTCATCGCGGTGCTCACCGACCTGTGCTGCCGGATCCTGCTGGCCCGCCGCCTCCCGGTCACGGACCGCGCCGCCAAGGCCGTTCTGACCTCCATCGCCGAACTGACCCACGAACTGCGCACCGAGGCCGAGGACTTCGGCGCCCCCGTCCTCGGCCTCGGCATCGCCGTCTCCGGCGACGTGGACCGCGCCGAGGGCACCGTGCGCTACTCGCCCTTCCTCGACTGGCGGGACGTGGCCCTCGCCGAACTCGCCGCCATGACCACCGGGTTGCCGGTCGTCGTCGACAACGACGTACGCGCCCTGACCGTCGCCGAGCAGTGGTTCGGCGCCGGCGTCGGGCTCTCCGACTTCGCCGTCGTCACCGTCGGCGCCGGCATCGGCTGCGGACTGGTGATCCACGGCCAGGTGGTGTCCGGCGCGCACGGGGTGGCGGGGGAGATCGGGCACGTGCCCATCGACCCGGCCGGGCCCCTCTGCCACTGCGGCAACCGCGGCTGCGTGGAGGCGATCGCCGGGGACGCCGCGATCGTCACCCGCATGCGCGAGGTGACCGGCCGTCAGGTCGCCGACTCCGCCGCCGCGGTGGCCCTCGCCCACGAGGGCGTGCCCGGAGCCCGGGACGTGTACGCCCGGGCCGGCGCGGCCATCGGCCGAGGCATCGCGACGGTGGCCAACCTCTTCGGCCCCGAACGCGTGATCATCTCCGGCGAGGGACTCGCCGCCTACGACCTCTTCGCCGAGCAGATCCTCGACACGTTCACCGCGGCCGCCTTCGGCTCCGCCGCGCAGTGCGACGTACAGACCCGCCCACTCGCCTTCGAGGAGTGGGCGCGCGGGGCCGCGGCCGCCGCGATCCAGTCCTTCATCACCTCTTCTCCCACACCGACGGGCAAGGGCTGAGCCGCCCAAGACCCCGAACCCTGGAGGGCCCATGCGGTCACCTTCGACATCCGTCCTGCCCGTACGCGGGCTGAGAACCGTTCTCGTGCTGGCACTGACGGCCGCCTTCGCGGCCACGGTGCCCGCCGCGCAGGCCCAGACGCCCGCACCGATCGCCGCCAAGCCGTACATGGGCTGGTCGAGCTGGAGCATGCAGTCGTCCAAGTACCCGGGCCTGAACGACAAGGGCGACTACAGCTACCTCACCGAGGCGAACGTCCTCAAGCAGACCGACGCCCTGGCGAGCAAGCTGAAGAAGTACGGCTACGACTACGTCAACATCGACGCCGGCTGGTGGATGGACTGGAACTGGAAGACCGGTTACGACCAGTACGGCCGTCAGAAGGCCGACCCGGCCCGCTTCCCCAGCGGTATGAAGGCCGTCGCCGACCGCATCCACGCCAAGGGCCTGAAGGCCGGCATCTACCTCCCGGCCGGCCTGGAGAAGGGCGCCTACGGCGACGGCAAGACGCCGATCTGGAACGCCGAGGGCTGCACCACCGCCGACATCGTCTACGACGACCTGCGCACCACCAACGGCTGGGACAGCTCGTACAAGATCGACTTCGACAAGCCCTGCGCGCAGAAGTACATAGACTCCCAGGCCCAGTTGATCGCCGACTGGGGCTACGACTTCCTCAAGCTCGACGGCGTCGGCCCCGGCTCCGGCAAGAGCGGCGACCAGTACAACAACGTCGCCGACGTCGCCGCCTGGCACAAGGCGATCACCGCCACCGGCCGCCCGATCCACCTGGAAGCCTCCTGGTCCCTGGACTACGGGCACGCCGCCGACTGGCAGAAGTACACCAACGGCTGGCGCATCGACACCGACGTCGAGTGCTACTGCAACACCCTGGTCAGCTGGGAGAACTCCGTCGACGACCGCTGGGACGACACCCCGGCCTGGACCGACAAGGCGGGCCCCGGCGGCTGGAACGACCTCGACTCCCTCGACGTCGGCAACGGCGCGATGGACGGCCTCACCAAGGCCGAACGGCAGAGCTACGCCACGCTGTGGGCCATCGCCAAGTCGCCCCTGTTCACCGGCGACGACATCACCAAGCTCGACGACTACGGCGTCTCCCTGCTGACCAACCGCGACGTCATCGCGATCGACCAGAGCGACAACCCGCCGGCCCGGCCGGTCACCCCGTCCGACCCACAGCAGGTCTGGGCCGCGAAGAACGCCGACGGGACCTACACGGTCGCCCTGTTCAACCTCGCGGACTCGCCCTCGGCGGTCACCGCCGACTGGACCGCTCTCGGCTTCAGCGGCAAGGCCGCGGTCCGGGACGTCTGGAACAAGGAGAACCTCGGCAGCTTCCAGAACAAGATCACCGAGGCGCTGCCGGCGCACGGCTCGCGGCTGTTCACCGTGACGCCGAAGGGCAGCGCGCTGGCCTCCACCGGGTACGAGGCCGAGGCGAGCGGCAACACGCTGAGCGGCAACGCCTCCGTCGCCGGGTGCGACGCTTGCTCCGGGCAGAAGAAGGTCGGGAACCTGTACCAGGGCGGCAAGCTGACCTTCAACAACGTGGTGGTCGACAAGGCCGGTACGTATTTGGTGAAGGTGGCCTACATCAGCGGTGACTCCCGGTCGGCCACCGTCGCGGCCAACGCCGGGGGCGGGACAAGCCACAAGTTCCCGTCCACCGGGGACTGGGGGACCGTGGCGACGGTGAGCGTGCCGGTCACGCTGAAGGCCGGGGCCAACACCATCAGCTTCGACAGCGGGTCGGGGTACGCGCCGGACGTCGACCGGATCGACGTTCCCAAGTCGCCTCGGTAATCGCTTCGTTCATCTCGGTACGTGCGTCGTCGGGAACTGCCGGCCGGTGGGGGCCGGCCGCGCAGTTCCCCGCGCCCCCAAGGGGGCGCGTTGTATCCCCCCATACTTCAAAAGGACAGCGTCATGCAGAATCACCCCAGCAGACGAAGCTTCCTCGCCCTCGCCGCGGCCACCGGAGCCCTCGCCGGGCTGCCCTCCTTCACCGCCTCCGCCGCCCCGGTGCGGTCCTCGGAGGCGCTCGCCACTCCCCGTCACCAGCTGTGGTGGCAGGCGCCCGCCGACGACGGGTCGATGATCACGCAGGGCCTGCCCGTCGGCAACGGCCGGCTCGGTGCCCTCGCGAGCAACGACTCCGGCCGCGAGCTCCTCCTGGTCACCGACGCCACGCTGTGGACCGGCGGGCTCAACGACACCCTCGACTCCGACGGCCAGTTCCCCTACGGCCGCGCCGACTTCGGCTCGCTCACCCTCCTCGCCCGGCTCGTCGTCGAGATACCCGACCACGACCTGGGCAGCGTCTCCGACTACCGCCGCACGCTCGACCTCGACAACGGCGTGGTGACGGCGTCCTACGTCCGCTCCGGAGTGACGTACCGGCGGCAGATCTTCGCCAGCCGTCCCGACGACGTGATCGTGCTGCACTTCGGCCAGGACGGCGGCGGCCGCTACACCGGCACCCTCACCTTCGAGGGCACCCACGGGGAGACCGGCGGCACCGCCGAGTCGTTCGCCGGCTCCTTCGCCAACGGCCTGAAGTACGGGGCCGCCGTCAAGGCGTACGGCAGCGGCGGCAGCGTCAGGGTGAGCGGCTCGCACATCACTTTCACCGACTGCCGCGAGCTGACCGTCGTCCTCAGCGGCGGCACCGACTACGCACCGGACGCCGCGGCCGACTACCGCGACCCCTCCGTCAACCCGGTGGCACTGGCCCGCACCAAGGTCAAGGCGGCCGCCCGGCACTCGGCGGACTCGCTGCTGCGCACCCACGCGGCCGACCACCGGGCGCTGTTCGGGCAGTTCGACCTCTCCCTCGGCACCTCGACCGCCGACCAGCGCGAACTCGACACCTGGGCGCGCATCCAGGCCCGCGCCGACACCGGCGACCCGGACCCGGAACTCGAGGCCGCCTACGCCCAGTTCGGCCGCTACCTGATGATCGCCGGATCGCGCGACAGCCTGCCGATGGGCCTCCAGGGCATCTGGCTGGACGGCAACGACCCGGACTGGATGGGCGACTACCACACCGACATCAACATCCAGATGAACTACTGGATGTCCGACCGGCTCGGCCTGTCCCAGTGCTTCGACGCCTACACCGACTACTGCGTCGACCAGCTCCCGTCCTGGACGGACCTCACCCAGCGGCTCTTCCAGGACTCCCGCAACCGCTACCGCAACTCCAGCGGCAAGGTCGCCGGCTGGACCGTCGCCATCTCCACCAACCCCTTCGGCGGAGGCGGCTGGTGGTGGCACCCGGCGGGCAACGCCTGGCTGTGCCAGAGCCTCTGGGAGCACTACGAGTTCACCCAGTCCCGCGCCCACCTGGAGAAGATCTACCCCCTCCTCAAGGGCGCCTGCGAGTTCTGGGAGGCGCGGCTGCTCACCACCACCCTGGACGACGGCCGGGAGGTGCTGATCGCGGACAGCGACTGGTCGCCGGAGCAGGGCCCGCTGGACGCCAAGGGCATCACCTACGCCCAGGAACAGGTCTGGATCCTGTTCGGGAACTTCCGCACTGCGGCCGCCACCCTGAAGAGGGATGCTGGATACGCGGGCACCATCGGCAAGCTCCGCGACCGCCTCTACCTGCCGGTGGTGAGCCCCAAGACCGGCTGGCTGGAGGAGTGGATGTCCCCGGACAACCTCGGCGAGACCACCCACCGCCACCTCTCGCCGCTGATCAACCTCTTCCCCGGCGACCGGATCCGCCCCGACGGCTCCACCCCCGCCGACATCGTCAAGGGCGCCACCGCCCTGCTCACCGCCCGCGGCATGGACAGCTTCGGCTGGGCCAACGCCTGGCGCTCGCTGTGCTGGTCCCGCCTGAAGGACGCCGACAAGGCCTACCAGCTCGTCGTCCGCAACCTCCGCCCCTCCGACAACGGCAGCAACGGCACCTCGCCCAACCTCTTCGACATCTACCAGGTCGAGGAAGGCCGGGGCATCTTCCAGATCGAGGCCAACTTCGGCACCCCGACCGCGATCCTGGAGATGCTGCTGTACTCCCGCCCGGGCCACCTGGAGCTCCTGCCGGCCCTCCCCGCCGCCTGGGCGGCCTCCGGCAAGGTCACCGGGGCGGGGGCGCGCGGCGGCTTCGTCGTCGACCTGAGCTGGCGGGACGGCAAGCCCACCGAGGCCCGGATCCGCAGCGTCGGCGGCCGTACGACCACGGTCGCCTACGGCGGCAGGACCCGGACGGTCACGCTGAAGCCCGGCGCGTCCGTCACGCTCAGGGACCTCGCGCGGTGACCGGCCGGTTCGCGCGGCTCCTCGGCCTCGCCGCCGTCTTACTGGCCACGGTCGCCTGCCAGACCGGGCCCGCCCAGGCGGCACCCGTGTGGGAGCCCTCCTCCCAGTCCGCCGCCACCCGGCACGACGTGGTCACCTGGGGGGCCAGCGCCGACCAGATGGGACAGGGCACCGCCGACCGCGGCTACCGCCTGGTCGTGCACACCAGCGCCGCCGGCAGCGGTCTGCGGGTGCGCCTCTCCAACGCGTTCGGCGACCGGCCGCTGACCCTGGACAGTGTCTACGCCGGTCTGCAGAGCCAGGGCGCCGCCCTCAAACCGGGCAGCAACAAGCGGCTGACCTTCGACGGCGCCCGCACGGTCACCGTGCCGGCCGGCGCCACCGCGTGGAGCGACCCGCTGCCCGGCAGCCTGCCCGCCGGCAGCAACCTGGTCGTCAGCCTGCACAGCCCCGACGCGGCCGGCCCCGCCACCGGCCACTGGATGGCCATGCAGACCTCCTACGCCACCCAGGGCGACCACACCGCCGAGGAGAGCGCCGCCAACTGGACCGAGACCACCGGCTCCTGGTGGTACCTGGACTCGGTCTCCGTACGGCCGAAGGACCCGGACACCGGGGCGGTGGTGGCGCTCGGCGACTCCATCACCGACGGCTGGGCGTCCACCAGCGACCAGAACCGCCGCTGGCCCGACTACCTCGCCCGCCGTCTCCAGAAGGCGGACACCGAGGTCAAGGGCGTGGCCGACGAGGGGATCTCCGGCAACCAGGTTCTCGCCGACGGCGCCGGGCAGGCGGCCCTCAAGCGGCTGGACCGCGACGTCCTCAGCCAGCCGGGCGTCCGCGCCGTCTTCCTCTTCGAGGGGGTCAACGACATCAAGGCCCACACCGGGGTCACGGCGGCCGACCTGATCGCCGGCTACCAGGAGGTGGTCCGGCGGGCGCACGCGGCCGGGAAGTGCGTGGTCGCCTCGACCGTCGGGCCGTTCGAGGGCTGGTCGGAGTGGGACCCGGCGGGCGAGGCGGTACGCCAGCAGGTCAACCAGTACATCCGCACCAGCGGGGAGTTCGACGGGATCGCCGACTTCGACCGGATCCTGCGCAGCCCCTACGACCAGGCACGGATGCTGCCGTTCCTGGACGGCGGCGACCACATCCACCCCAACGACAAGGGAATGCAGGCCATGGCCGACTCCGTCGACCTGGCGAGCCTCGACTGCGGTCGCTGAGACACCTGGACCACCCCCCGTCTGATCACCCCTGCGCCGTCGGCTCGGGGGTGATCAGGCGTTCCCGGTAGGCGATCGCCACCGCCTCCGTACGGCTCGCCGCGCCCAGCTTGGCGAGGATGTTGGAGACGTGGACGCTCGCCGTCTTGCCGGTGATGAACAGCTCCTCGCCGATCTGCCGGTTGCTGCGGCCCAGCGCCAGCAGCCGCAGCACGTCCTGCTCGCGTGCGGTCAGCGGCGGGACCGGGTTCTCCGCCGGCGCCGACCGGCGCAGCAGCGTCTCCGCCCGCTCCAGCAACGGCGCGGCCCCCAGGGCCGCCGCCGTCTCCCGGACCGCCCGCGCCTGCTCCCCGGCCTCCGCCCGCCGGCCGTCGGCGGCGAGGGCCTCGGCGTACCGCAGCCGCACCCGCGCGGCCTCGTACACGTCGCCGTCCGTGAACGCGGCCACCGCCTTCTCCCAGGCCGCGGTGGACGGCCCGGACCCGGCCCGGGTCCACTCGGCCTCGGCACGCGCCAGCCAGGCCTGTCCCTCCGGACCCTGCCCCGCGGCTGTCGCCCGCGCCAGCTCCACCAGTTCACCGGCGACACCGCTCCAGCGGTCGGTGCCGGCGCCGCCGTGCCGTTCGGCCGCCGCCCGGTCCGCGACCGCCGCCAGCGCGAGCGCGGCGAGCCGGACCGTCACGTGCGGCGCCCGCCCCAACTCGTCGGAGAGCACCGCGACCGCGTCCCGCGCCCGTGCCACGGCCTCCTCCGCATCTCCCCGCAACGCCGCCGCGTCGGTCAGCACGATTCCCCCGACGAACGTGCCCATCCAGTCGAACGGCTCCCCGAGCAGCGCCCTCGCCCGCTCCACCACATCCGGCTCGCCCCGGGCCAGCGCGATGTACAGCACGGCCCCCTCGGCGAAGCCCGGCGCCGGATCCGCGCGGGCCACCCGCAGACACTCGTCCCACTGCCCCAGCGTGAAGAGCACCAGCAGCCGCAGATACCGCATCTCCAGGGCGTACGGCGAGGACAGCAGCCCCGCACGCCGGGCCCGGTCGAGCCCCTCGGTGATCCACGGCAGGCACTCGCGCAGCTCGCCCGCCTCGAAGCAGCCGATGGCCAGGGTGAACAGCGCCCGCATCTCCACCGGCGTGTCCCCGGCCGACCTCGCCAGTTCCCGCGCCTCCCGGAGCCGCTCCCGCCCCTCCGGGGTCCGGCGTCCGCCGCCCTCCAGACGGGCCAGGGAGATCAGCAGGTCGGCCCGGGCCGCGGTGGCGCCGATCCGCTCGGCGACCTCCAGGGCCTGCCGCGCGACCCGCAGCGCCGTGTCGTCGTCCCCGACCTGGCGGGCCGCCATGACATGGGTGGCCGCCGCCCACACCCAGGTCCGGGACGGAGGTTCGGCGGGGATCATCGCGAGCGCCTCGCTGCTGTAGGCGAACGCGGCGGCGAGGTTGTCGACCGTCATGAGGTTCCCGGCGAGGGTGTAGCGCACCCGGGCGGCGAGTTCGGGATCCGCGTCCTGCCCGGTGCCGGCCAGCGCGGCCCGGGTCAGGGACACCGCCCGGTGCGCGTCACCGGAGTGCGCGGCCGCCGCCGACGCCCGCAGCGTCAAGGACACCGGGTCCAGCCCCTCACCGGCGGGCCGCGTCTCGCAGGACACGGCCGGCCACAGGTCCAGGGCCGCCTCCAGATGCCGCAGCTCCTCCGCCGGGGCACCCACCCGCCGGGCGTGGTCCGCGGCCTGAACGGACGCGGTCAGCGCCTCGGGCAGATCGTGGCTCTCCCGGTAGTGGTACGCCCGCTCGGCCGCCGTCTCCGCCCCGCCCCCGCGCGCGGCGAGCAGCCTGGCGTACCTGCCGTGCAGCCGCGCCCGCTGCCCGGGCAGCAGATCGCCGTAGACGGCCTCGCGCGCGAGGGCATGCCGGAAGGCGTACGTGTCCCCGTCCCCGGCGACGAGCAACTGCCGCCCCACGGCCTCCCGCAACGCCGACTCCAGCTCCTCCTCCGGCAGTCCGACCGCGTCCCGCAGCAGATCGTGGCCCACCCGGCGCCCGGCCACCGCGGCCGTCCGCAGCACCTGCTGGGCCGTCTCCGACAACTGCTCGACCCGGATCAGCAGCAGATCGGCGAGCCCCGTCGGCATCCCGTCCGTGTCGGCGGCGGCCACCAGCTCCTCCGTGTAGAAGGCGTTGCCCTCGGCCCGTTCGACGATGTCCCGGACCCTCGCCTCGGACAGCGGCCGCTCCTCCAGCGCCCGCACCAGCCGTGCCACCTCGGCATCGGCCAGCCGCCGCACCTCCAGCCGCTCCACACCGGGCAGCCGCACCAGCTCGGCGAGCAGCGGCCGCAGCGGATGCCGCCGGTGCAGATCGTCGGCACGGTAGGACGCCAGCACGGCGAGCCGCCGGGGGAGCACCCCCCGGCTCAGCAGGAACCGCAGCAGGTCGCGCGACGACTGGTCGGCCCAGTGCAGATCCTCCAGGACCAGCAGCAGCGGCACCGCAGCCGCCAGCTCGGCGAACAGCCCGGCCACACCTTCGAAGAGCCGCAGCCGCGCGTCGGCGTCGCGGGCGGAGTCCGAGGCGGCACCGAGGAGACGCTCCACGGCGGGATGGGCGGCGAGAACCCCCGAGAACCGCTCGTCACCCGCCAGCACCCCGAGGATCTCGGTGAACGGCAGATAAGGCAGCCCCACATCCCCGAGATCGACACAGTGCCCGACGACGACGGTGACTCCGGCGGCGGCCGCCCGACCCGCGACCTCGTCCAGAAGCCGCGTCTTCCCGACCCCCGCGTCCCCGGCGACCAACACGGCCTGCCCACGGCCGTTCCGGGCACGCTCAAGTATTCCGCCGAGGCGGAGCAGTTCCTCGTCCCGACCGATCAGGGGAGTGCTAAACGATCTCTCTGACACGCCCACATCCTGACAAGGGCCCAGCCGAGATACCAGGGGCGCGGGGAACTGCGCGACCAGCCACACTCAACCCGCAGCCGCCGTCACCACAGAACCCCCACCCCCCCTAGGCGATCAACCCCGCAACACCCGAGCCCAGTCCTCCGGCACCCGCTCCGCAGGACCCGGCACCGACTGGTCCGCAGGATGACTCACCGGCGGCGCCAACTCCGGCCCCGCCTCGAAGAGTTCATCCGTCTCGTAGTTCCAGAACCACCCCTCGCCCGGCTCGTAGCTACGGATTACCGGATGCCCGGTCTCATGGAAGTGCGCCGTCGCATGCTTCGCCGGCGAGTCGTCGCAACACCCGATGTGCCCGCACTGCGCACACCGTCGCAGATGGAACCACCAGCGCCCCGCCGCGTCGCACTCCACACACCCGGCACCGCTCGGCGGAACGTTCGTGTCTATCGCGGTGTCGCCACTCATACTGCCTCCACGGCTGTCTCGGATTCCTCGGGCGTCTCGGCGGTCAGCGGAAGCAGCACCTGGAACCGGGTGTCGCCGGGCTCCGACTCCACCCGCATGGTGCCGTGATGCTTGTTCACGACGATCCGCCACGAGATGTCCAGACCGAGCCCCGTGCCCTGCCCCACGGGCTTGGTCGTGAAGAAGGGGTCGAAGATCCGGTCTTTGATCTCCGGCGCGATCCCGCTCCCGGTGTCCCGGAACTCGACCAGCAGTTGCTCGTGGTCGAGCGCCGTCCGCACGGTCAGCGTGCCGTGTCCGTCACCCACGGCACCGTCCTTCATCGCACAGACCGCGTTGTCGATGAGGTTGGTCCACACCTGGTTGAGCTCGGCGGGGTAGGCGGGCACGGGCGGGACCGTACGGTCGTACTCCTTGACGACCTGGATGTCCTGCCCGATCTTCCCGGACAGCATCAGCAGGGTGCTGTCGAGGAGTTCGTGCACGTCCACCTCCCGGTACGGTGCCCGGTCCAGCTGGCTGTACTGCTTGGCCGCGTCGACGAGGTGCGAGATACGGGTGGTGGAGTCCTCGATCTCGTTCATCAACAGCTCGGTCTCGATGGTGTAGTTGAGCCAGCCGACCGAGTTCGGCAGGATCTCCTCGTCGACGGCGGCCGCGACCTGCTCCAGCCAGTCGACGTCGAGCCCGGCCTGCACGAACGTCGGCGCGATCTCCCAGCCGCGGTCGATGCCGTGGTCCTCCAGCCAGTCCGTGAGCTCGTCCTCGCGGTCGGCGGCCTCCAGCGGGCTGAGCGACGACGCCTTGGCGACCCGTTCCGCTGTGCGCTCCTGGATCTCGATCAGACCGGACAACTGCTCCCGCGAGAACGGACCTCCGGCGATGATGGCGAGCTTGTGCCGCATCTTCGCCACCCGCTCGCGCAGCGTCGACGTGGCCCGCACGGCCGCCGCGGCCGGGTTGTTGAGCTCGTGGGTGAGCCCGGCGGACAACGAGCCGAGGGCCAGCAGCCGTTCGCGCTGCCCGATCGCCGCCTGGGTGTTCTTCGAACCGAAGAACAGGCCCTCCAGGAGATGCACGGCCATCGGGAACCAGTCCTGCATGATCTCCGCGAACGTGTCGGCCGGCAGCACGAAGAACCGCGTCGGCTCGGTCACCCGCATCGTGTTGTTGTACGCCTGCCGCACCCGGTCCCCGAGGTAGGCCTGCATCGCGCCCGCGTACACCCCGGCCTGCGAGGTCCGGGTCACCTCGACGTCGTCCCCGCCGACCTGCCGGGAGAGCACCACCGTGCCCTCGACCATCACGTAGAAACAGGTGGCCGGGTCACCCTCGGTGTAGACGGGGCCCGGCTGGAACAGCTCCACCCGGCCCGCCGCGCACAGCCGCCCGAGCTGCTCCGGCTCCAGCTTCTCGAACAGGAACAGCGCGCCGATCTCCTTCGGGCTGCACGGCATCGGCTGCCCGCTCATGACTGCTCCAGATACCGGTGGACAAGCATCACTGCCATGGCTCCTTCTCCGACGGCGGACGCGACACGCTTGGCGGACTCGGCGCGTGCGTCGCCCGCCACGAACACGCCGGGAATGCTGGTCTCCAGGTGGTACGGCGGCCGGTCCAGCTCCCAGCCCGCCGGTGGCCGTCCGTCGACGGTCAGGTCCGGCCCGGCCAGGATGAACCCGCGTTCGTCCCGCAGCACCGTGTCACCGAGCCAGTCGGTGAGCGGTGCCGCCCCGATGAAGACAAACATCCACTGGGCGTCGACCTGTTCCCGGTCCCCGCTCTGCACATGGCGCAGGGTGAGCTGCTCCAGGCGCTCGACGCCGTGCGCGGCGTCCACCACTGTGTGGCTGCGCACGGTGATGTTCGGGGCCTCGCTGATCTGCTGGATCAGGTAGTACGACATCGACGCCGCCAGGTCGGGGCCGCGGACCAGCAGGGTCACCGACTTGGCGAACCGGGACAGGTACATCGCCGCCTGGCCGGCCGAGTTGGCGCCGCCGACGATGTACACGTCCTGGCCCTGGCAGGAGGTCGCCTCGGTGAGCGCGGAGCCGTAGAACACCCCGCAGCCGGTCAGGTCGATGCAGCCCTCCGCCTCCAGCTGCCGGTACTGCACCCCGGTCGCCAGGATCACGCTGTGCGCCGCGACCGCCGAGCCGTCCGCGAACCGCACCACCCGCGCGGCCCCGTTGATCTCCAGTCCGGTGACCTCGCGGGCGGTCAGGATCTCCGCGCCGAACTTGGTGGCCTGCCGCCGGGCCCGGTCGGTGAGCTGGGCGCCCGAGACGCCGTCGGGGAAGCCCAGGTAGTTCTCGATCCGCGAGCTCTGCCCGGCCTGCCCGCCGGTCGCCGACCGCTCCACGAGCACGGTCCGCAGCCCCTCCGACGCCCCGTACACGGCCGAGCCGAGCCCGGCCGGGCCGCCGCCGATCACCACGAGGTCGTAGAAGTCCGCCGTCGGCGTCGTCGCGAGCCCCACGTGTGCGGCCAGTTCCGGGGCCTCGGGCTCCACCAGGGGCGTGCCGTCCGGGGTGATCACCAGCGGCAGCCGCGTCCCGTCGGCATCCGCCGCGGCCAGCAGCCGCTGCCCCTCCGGCTCCTCGACCGAGTACCAGCGGTACGGCACCTGGTTGCGGGCCAGGAACTCCCGCACGTCCGAGGACCGCGCCGACCAGCGGTGCCCGACCACCTTGGTGGCCGGCACCGGCTTGTAGTCGCTGGCCCGCCAGGCGTCGAGCAGGTCGTCCAGGACCGGGTAGAGCTTCTCCTCCGGGGGATCCCAGGGCTTGAGCAGATAGTGGTCCAGGTCGACGACGTTGATCGCGTCGATCGCCGCGTTGGTGTCCGCGTACGCGGTCAGCAGCACGCGGCGCGCGCCCGGGTACACGTCCAGGGCCTGTTCCAGGAACTCGATGCCGTTCATCTGCGGCATCCGGTAGTCGGCCAGGATCACCGCCACCAGGTCGCCGCGGAGTTTCAGTTCGCGCAGTGCCTCCAGCGCCGAGTCGCCGGACTCCGCGCGCACGATCCGGTACGACGCGCCGTAGCGGCGCCGCAGGTCCCGGGCGACGGCACGGGACACTCCCGGGTCGTCGTCCACGGTCATGATGACGGTCCGTGCCGCGTCGGCAGCCTGTGCCATACGTCTCCCACCCCGAGCCGTTGGTTCCACGGGACGACGGGCCCTCCGCGAGGAGTGCGGCCACCGTACCGGTTCCCGCCCATCGTATGTTCGATCGCCCGCCTGCGCTCTTGTACGACGGTGCACGGCGGGCACCCGCCGGTGCGCGAGACTGATCACCCAGACGCGGAACCGACGAGGAGGCCGGTGCATGACACGCCCGATCACGGCAGGGGTCGACGGTACGGAGGAGAGCCTCGCCGCTCTCGACTGGGCGGCCCGGGAGGCGGTGCGCCGGGGGCTGCCGCTGCGGGTGGTGCACGCCTGGCGGTTCGAGGCGCACGAGGCGGTCGGCGGTGACCGGGAGACGCAGCGCGGGTGGGTGTCCGACGGGGTGGCCGAGTCGGTGCGGGCGATCACCGGGCGGTATCCGGAGCTCGCGGTGGGCGTCGACGTGGTGGAGGGCGGCCCGGTCGAGGTGCTCGTGGCCGCGGCCGCCGGCGCCGAGCTGCTGGCGCTGGGCTCGCGCGGGCACGGCCGGGTCGTCGGCTTCCTGCTGGGCTCCGTCGGCCAGCAGGTGATCGCCGACGCCGCCCGGCCCGTGGTCCTGGTGCGGGCCGGGGACCGCCCTGCGGCCGAGGCCGCGGGGCGGGAGGTCGTCGTGGGGCAGCAGGGCACCGCGGAGGACAGTGCGGCCGCACTGGAGTTCGCTTTCGAGACGGCGGCGGCCCGCGGTGCCACGGTCCGGGTGGTGCGGGCCTGGACCCTGCCGCCGGTCTTCGCCTACAGCCCGGGCTCGCTGAAGCTGCTGGACGAGGCCGGCGGCATGGAGCCCTTCGAGAGGAAGGCGCTGTCGGAGGCGGTGCGGCCGCTGCGCGAGCGGTTCCCGGGGGTGCCGGTCGCCGAGCACGTGGAGATGGGCAGCGCGGGGCAGGTGCTGCTGTCGGTGGCCGGGCGCGCCCAGCTGATGGTCGTCGGGCGGCGCGCCCACCGCACGGCGGTCGGCGCGCGCATCGGGTCGGTCGCGCACGGGGTGCTGCACCACGCCGACTGCCCGGTGGCCGTGGTCCCGCACGACTGACCGCGCCCCGGGCGCCCGGTTCACTCCGGGGTGACCGGCTCCAGGGTCTCCCGCGCCTTGGGCAGCACGTTCTCGATGTAGTCCTCGACCGCCTTGTCCAGGCCTATGTCGTGCTGGGCGTGCTCGGACAGGTACCAGCGGTGCTCCAGCAGCTCGTGGTAGATCTCCGCCGGGTCCATGGAACCGCGCAGCTCCGGCGGCACGGCCCGCACGGTGGGGCGGAACACGTCCCGCACCCACCGGTGGGCCAGCACCTCGGGGCGGGCGGCGAGCGGATCGCCGGGGGCGTAGTCGTCCTGGGTGGCCATCCAGCTCTCCAGGTCGTTGAGCAGCCGCCGCGCCTGGTTCTCCTCGGCGTCCAGGCCGGTCAGCCGCAGCAGCTGGCGCTGGTGGTGACCGGCGTCGACGACCTTCGGCACGAACGTGACCGAGTCGCCGTTGGAGGAGTGCTCGATCTGCATCTCGGCCACGTCGAAACCGAGGTCGTTGAGCCGCCGGATCCGGCGCTCGATGTACTGGTACTTGCCGGCCGGGTACACCGAGGTCCGGGTCAGCTCCTCCCACAGCTCGCCGTACCGGGTGCAGATCTCGAACCCGAACTCGATCGGGTCCAGCGACGGGTGCAGCGCCCCCGACGCCTCCAGGTCGAGCAGTTCCCCGCTGATGTTGACCCGGGCCAGGTCGAGGTCGTACTCCCGCTGCCCGTTGCTCAGCTGCGGGTGCAGGTCGCCGGTCTCGGCGTCCACCAGGTAGGCCGCGTACGCGCCCGCGTCCCGCCGGAACAGGGTGTTGGACAGCGAGCAGTCGCCCCACGCGAACCCGGCCAGGTGCAGGCGTACCAGCAGCACCGCCAGGGCGTCCATGAGGCGGTGCATGGTGGCCGGGCGCATGGTCGTCTCGAACATCGAGCGGTACGGCATCGAGCCGCCCAGGTGCCGGGTGACCAGCACCGACTCCAGCGGTTCGCCGTCCGGGTCGAGGCGGCCGGTGATCACGGCGAGCGCGTCCACCGCCGGGATGCCGAGCCGGTCCAGGTCGCGCAGCAGCTCGTACTCGCGCAGCGCCGGGCGCTCCGCCAGCTCCTTGACCGCGATGACCTCGCTGCCGGCGCGGGCGTAGCGCACCACGTGCCGGGAGATGCCCCGGGGGAGCGGCACGAGGTACTCCTCGGGCCACTCCTCCAGCGGGACGTCCCAGGGGAGTTCGAGCAGGAGCGCGGGGTGCTCCGGGTTGGTGGCGCTGATCTGCAAGGCCATGGGACGAACCTTAAGGCCGGAGGGTTACGAGGCCAGCTCCCGGGCCCGTTCGGCGGCCGCCCGCACCGAACCCCGGTGCAGCGGGCCGTGGCCCGGCAGCAGGGTGTCGCCGTCGAGCTCGCCGATCACCGCCAGCGAGGCGAGGGCCCGGTCCCGCTCGTGGTGGAACATGTCGGGCAGCAGCTGCGGCCCCTGGATCCGTGACGTGCGGTGGCCGCTGACCAGGGCGTCCCCGGAGATCACCAGCCCGGCGTCGGGCAGGTGGTAGACGGTGTGCCCGTCGGTGTGACCGGGGGTGTGCACCGGGACGGGGCGGCCCGGCAGATCGAGGGGGCCGTCGGCGACCGGGAACGCCTCGGGCGTCTTGACCGGGTGCTGCTCGGTGCCGCCGACGCGCAGCACATGCACCAGCCACGGCACCACCCCCGGCCGCCAGGCGTTCTTCACCACTTCGCCCACGGACACCTGCTGGAGGAAGTCCCGCCGGGCGTGCGGCACTTCGGCCTCGTGCAGATAGACCGGCGTGCCGTGGGCGTCGCGCAGGTACTCGGCCGAGCCGAGGTGGTCGTTGTGCGCGTGGGTGATCAGGACGGCCGCGACCGCCTCCGGTGAACTGCCCACCTCCGCGAGGGAGTCGAGCAGCCCCTGCCGGTCGCCGGGGTAACCGGTGTCGACCAGCGTGACCGCGTCACCGTCCTTGAGGATCACCCAGTTGGTGTGCTGGCCGTGCACCAGATAGGCGCCCTTGCCGACTTCGTGTACCGCTGCCCGCATGATCACTCCGGCTTGCCCGTTCGTGCCGATCGAAACGGAGGACAGCCAACCACATGCGGCGGGCCGCCCGTTGCCGAGGACCGGGTCACCGCACCCCGTGTGGCCGGAACTGGATGCTGATCCGCGGCCCGGCGGCCCGGGTCGTCTTCGGTACGCAGTGCTCCCACGTCCGCTGGCAGGAGCCGCCCATCACGATCAGGTCGCCGTGGCCGAGCGGGCGCCGGACCGAGGGACCGCCGTGCAGGGGGCGCAGCAGCAGGTCGCGGGGCGCGCCCACGGAGAGGATGGCGACCATGGTGTCCTCGCGGGCGCCCCGGCCGATCCGGTCGCCGTGCCAGGCGACGCTGTCCCGGCCGTCGCGGTAGTAGCAGAGCCCGGCCGTGGCGAACGGCTCGCCCAGCTCCTCGGCATAGTGCCGGGTGAGCGCTTCTCGGGCCTCGGTCAGGACGGGGTGGGGGAGCGGGTCGGTGGCGCCGTAGAAGGCGAGCAGGCGCGGTACGTCCACGACGTTGTCGTACATCGTGCGGCGCTCGGCGTGCCACGGGACGTCCGCCGCCAGCTGTTCGAACAGTGCGTCCGCGCCGCTCAGCCAGCCGGGCAGCACGTCGATCCAGGCGCCGGAGCCCAGCGCGGTCCGCCCGATGCCGTCGAGGCCGCCGAGCCGCAGCTCGTCGGTCTGGTCGAACAGGGAGCCCTGGAGGTGCGTGGCCATGGAGCCAGCGTACTCCTTAATCGAAAATCTGTTCCATTCGAATTCTCCGGGCGGGCCGTCGCGGGCCTTTCGATACGTTGATGTATCCGATACATTCGCGTATCGAACGGAGGCCGGTACATGACAGCGAACGGCGGTGCGCCCCAGCGCGTGACCCGGCGGCGGGTACGGACCCGCGCCCGGCTGCTCGACGCCGCGTTCACCGTTTTCGCCGCCAAGGGCTTCGGGCGGGTCTCCATCGAGGAGGTCTGCGAGGCCGCCGGGTTCAGCCGGGGCGCCTTCTACTCCAACTTCGCCACCCTGGACGAGCTGTTCTTCGCCCTCTACCGGGAGCGCGCCGACCTCATCGCCCGGCAGGTCGCCGACGCCCTCGCCGGCGACGGCACCGACCTGGACGTACCGGCCTCCGTGGACCGGGTCACCGACGTGCTGCTCCTCGACGTGGACTGGCTGCTGGTGAAGACCGACTTCCTGGTGCACGCCGCCCGGGACCCGGCCGTCGCCGGGATCCTCCTCGACCACCGCACCCGGCTCCGCCAGGCCATCGCCGACCGTCTCTTCCGGGCCCGCGGCCACACCCCGGTCCCCGCCGTCCTCGGCGATGCCGACGGCGCCGCGCACGCCGTGGTCGCCGCCTACGACGGAGTCACCGTCCAGCTGCTGCTCGACAGGGACGTGGACCGGGCCCGCACCTGGCTGGGGCAACTGCTCACCGCGCTGCTGACCGACGGCAGCACCCACCCCGCACGACCGAACGGCACCACCCACCCCGTATGAGAAGGGCATCAGTCGCCATGGACGCGGACGTCATCGTCGTCGGAGCCGGTCTCGCCGGCCTGGTCGCGGCGCACGAACTCACCAGCAGGGGCCGGCGGGTCGCCCTGGTCGACCAGGAGAACGCCGCCAACCTGGGCGGCCAGGCGTTCTGGTCCTTCGGCGGGCTCTTCCTCGTCGACTCGCCCGAACAGCGCCGCCTCGGCATCAAGGACTCCTTCGACCTGGCCTGGAACGACTGGCAGGGCAGTGCCCAGTTCGACCGGAAGGACGACGAGGACTCCTGGGCGATGCGCTGGGCGCGCGCGTACGTCGAGTTCGCGGCGTACGACAAGCGGCCCTGGCTGCAGAGCCACGGCATCAGCCTGCTGCCGACCGTCGGCTGGGCCGAGCGCGGCGACCTGCGCGCCCACGGCCACGGCAACTCCGTTCCCCGCTTCCACGTCGCCTGGGGCACCGGCACCGGCGTGGTAGAGCCGTTCGCCCGCTACGCCAAGCAGGCCGCCGGCGACGGACTGCTCACCTTCTACCACCGCCACCAGGTCGACGAACTCGTCATCGAGGACGGCGAGGTGCGGGGCGTCCGTGGCACCGTTCTCGCCCCCGACGACTCGCCGCGCGGCGTCGCGTCCAACCGCGACCGCCTCGGCGACTTCGAACTCACCGCCCAGGCCGTCGTCGTCACCAGCGGAGGCATCGGCGCCAACCACGACATCGTCCGCCGCTACTGGCCCGAACGCCTCGGCACACCCCCCGCCGAGATGGTCACCGGCGTCCCCGCCTACGTGGACGGCCGCATGCTCGACATCAGTGCCGAGGCCGGCGTCCGCCTGGTCAACCGCGACCGCATGTGGCACTACACCGAGGGCATCCAGAACTGGAACCCCATCTGGCCCGGCCACGGCATCCGCATCCTCCCCGGTCCCTCCTCCATCTGGCTCGACGCCCTCGGCCGCCGCCTGCCCGACCCCTGCCTGCCGGGCTACGACACCCTCAACACCCTCAAGTACCTGCGCACCACCGAGGACATCGCCGGATACGACCACTCCTGGTTCGTCCTCACCCGGAAGATCGTCGAGAAGGAGTTCGCGCTCTCCGGCTCCGAGCAGAACCCCGACATCACCGCCAAGGACCGCAAGGCCGTGCTCCGCGACCGGCTGCTCGGCAAGGGCGCGCCCGGCCCGGTGCAGGCCTTCCTCGACCACGGCGCGGACTTCGTCACCGCGAGCTCCCTGGACCAGCTGGTGAAGAAGATGAACGGCCTCACCGACAAGCCACTGCTCGACACGGCCGAGGTACGCCGCCAGATCGTCGCCCGCGACCTGCAGATCGACAACTCCTACAGCAAGGACTCCCAGGTCCAGGGCATCCACAACGCCCGCCGCTACATCGGCGACCGCCTCGGCCGGGTCGCCACCCCGCACCGCATTCTCGACCCGGCCGCCGGACCGCTGATCGGCGTCAAGCTGCACGTCCTGACCCGCAAGACCCTCGGCGGCATCCAGACCGACCTGGACTCCCGCGCCCTCGACGCCGACGGGCAGCCGATCGGCGGGCTGTACGCGGCCGGCGAGGTGGCCGGCTTCGGCGGCGGCGGCGTGCACGGCTACAACGCGCTGGAGGGCACGTTCCTCGGCGGCTGCCTGTTCTCGGGCCGGGCGGCGGGACGCGCGGCGGCGCAGCAGACCGCCTAGGCGCTGCGCTGGAAGGGCCGTGGCGGGCCGTCGGTCGTCTGCGGCGCCGTCGTGGCTGGTCGCGCAGTTCCCCGCGCCCCTTACGGGGCGCTCAGGCGGCCAGGAGCCGTGCCAGCACCGTGGCGTGGCTTTCGTCCGGGGTCTTGGACGAGGTGAGCAGGGTCACCTGGCCCTTCTGCGCCGACTCCCGCAGGCCGGCGAGGAGTTCGGCGGCCTCGGGGGCGGCGAGCTCCGCCTCGTAACGGCGCACGAACTCCTCGTACGACCCGCCGGCGTGGAACCAGCGGCGCAGCTCGTCCGACGGTGTCAGCCCCTTCGGCCACTCGTCCACGTGCGCGACCTCCTTGGACAGCCCGCGCGGCCACAGCCGGTCCACCAGGACACGCACCCCGTCCGCCGGCTCGGGCGACTCGTAGATCCTGCGGACGCGCACGCTCACGGTCGATGCACCTCTCGGTTCGCTGTCGGTGGCGCGAGCGTATGCGGCGGGCCCGCGCCACGGGCTGCCGACGCGGCGCGGCTTGACCAGAATGAGGGGGAAACGCGGACACCCGCGCGCCTAGTCTGTGGGCCACTGATCATCGGCCACCCCCCCCAAGGAGTCCATGTGCAGGGCGCAAGCAGACGTACCGCAGTCCTCCGCCGCGAGGCCGTCCTCGCCACCGTCCCGGTCGCCGTGGCGGCGCTGCTGGCCGGCGCCGGAACGGCCTCGGCGAGCACGATAGGCGCCGCGGGCGCGGGCGACCCCTACTTCCCGCTCAGCGGCAACGGCGGCTACCACGTCAGCCACTACGACCTGACGCTCCGCTACGACACCTCGTCCCGGCACCTCGACGGCAAGGCGGTCCTCACCGCCCGCGCCACCGAGAAACTCACCCGCTTCGACCTCGACCTCAGCGGTCTGAAGGTCACCAAGGTGACCGTCGACGGCCGGACCGCGCGTTTCAGCCGCAGCGGGCAGGAGCTCGTCGTCACGCCGGCGCGGGCGCTGGCGAAGGGCCGGGACTTCCGGGTCACCGTGCTGTACAACGGCACCCCCAAGCAGGTCACCGACCCCGACGGCTCGGCCGACGGCTGGATCCGCACCGACGACGGCGCGTTCGTCGCCGGGGAGCCGCAGGGCGCGATGACCTGGTTCCCGGCGAACAGCCACCCCAAGGACAAGTCGTCGTACGACTTCACGATCACCGTCCCCAAGGGCCGCACCGCCGTCGCCAACGGCGTCCTCCTCGGGCAGCGCACGTCCGACGGCCGCACCACCTTCCGGTGGCGCCAGACCGAGCCGATGGCCGCGTACCTCGCCACCGCCACGGTCGGCAAGTTCAAGGTCGAGCAGTACACCACCCGGGACGGGATCAAGGTCTACAACGCGGTCGACCCGCGCGAGGCGAGCGGGTCCGCGGCGGTGCTGAAGAAGCTGCCGTCGGTGCTGGAGTGGGAGAGCAAGCTGTTCGGGCCGTACCCGTTCCGCTCCGCCGGGTCGATCGTCGACCACGCGCCGAGCGTCGGGTACGCGCTGGAGACGCAGGGCCGGCCGATCTACGACTCGGCGCCGGACCTGAGCACGCTCGTGCACGAGAACGCCCACCAGTGGTTCGGCGACTCCGTCTCCCTCACCGCCTGGAAGGACATCTGGCTCAACGAGGGCTTCGCCACGTACGCCGAGTGGCTGTACAGCGAGCAGCACGGGGGCGACAGCGCGCAGAAAACCTTCGACGCGCTGTACGCGAAGCCGGCGAGCAACGAGCTGTGGGCGTACCCGCCGGCGGACCCGGGCAGCGGGGAGAACATCTTCGGCACGCCGGTCTACGCGCGGGGCGCGATGGCGCTGCACGAGCTGCGGAAGGCGGTCGGGGACGCGGCGTTCTTCCGGATCCTGCGGGACTGGGCTTCGCAGCACCGGTACGGGCACGGGACCACCGCGGAGTTCGTGAAGCTCGCGGAGAAGGAGTCGGGGAAGGATCTCGGTTCGCTGTTCCAGACGTGGCTGTACAAGAAGGGGAAGCCGTAGCGGGTCGGGTGCCGGCCGGTGGGGGTTGTTCGCGCCCACGCGGCGGCAGCCGCATATGGACACAGCCCCGCGCCCCCAAGGGGGGCGCGCTGCTGCTAACGGGCGTCAAAAGCTGACGAGTTTCTTACAATCGTCGGCCAGGGTCGTTTACATGATCCATCGCAGAACGGCTGTCGCCCTTCTCTCCGCCTCCCCGCTCCTGCTCTCCGGGTGCGGGGGTGGCGCAGAGGCCGCGCCGAACCGGTCGCAGGACGACCGGCCGGCGACGGCGACGGCTTCCCCCGCACCCGAGAGCAGCAGTCCGCAGCCGAGCGGCATACCCGGGCTCGGGCCGAAGACGACGGCCGCGATACCCCGGCGGGCGGAGCAGGTCGTCGTCGCCACCGGGCGGGGCAGGAACTCGCCGCTGTCCACCGTCGTTCTCCACGAACGCGACGACGACGTCTGGCAGCCCGGCGCCCGTTGGCCCGCGCACAACGGCAGGGACGGCTGGAGCGAGCACCACATGGCCGGGGACCTGCGCTCGCCCGTCGGCGTGTACGGGCTGACCGATGCCGGGGGCCTGCTCGCCGACCCCGGGAGCAGCCTGCCCTACCACCAGTCCTACGGCTTCACCTCGCCCGGGACCGGGTTCGAGGGCGAGTCGCTGGAGGGTTCCTTCGACTACGTGATCGCCGTCAACTACAACCGGGAGCCCGGTACCTCACCGCTCGACTGGACCCGGCCGATGGGCGCGAAGCGGGGCGGTGGCGTGTGGCTGCACGTCGACCACGGTGGCCCGACGCACGCCTGTGTGAGCGTCGCCAAGGCGCACATGAAGGAGCTGCTGCGCGCCCTCGACCCGGACCGGCATCCGGTCGTCGTCATGGGGTACGCCGACTGGCTCGCCCAGTAGGCCGCCCGAACTCCGCTTAGGATCCGAACCTGTGTGCGCACATGTACTGGTCGCCGAGGACGACGAGATGCAGGCCGAGCTGATCCGGAGATCGCTGCTCGCCGAGGGGCACAGCGCGACCGTGGTCCATGACGGGGCCGCGGCGCTCGACGCGGCCCGGCGGCTCGGCCCCGACCTGGTCGTCCTCGACCTGATGCTCCCGGTGATCGACGGCTTCGGCGTCTGCCGGGTGCTGCGCGGCGGCGACCCGGAGATCCCGGTGCTGATGCTCACGGCCCGGTCCGACGAGGACGACGTGCTGCTCGGCCTGGAGCTGGGCGCCGACGACTACATGACCAAGCCGTACAGCCCGCGCGAGCTGATGGCCCGGATCCGGACGATCCTGCGGCGCAGCGGGCGGGCCGCCGCCGTCCGGGAGGAGGAACCCGCGGTGACCGCCGCCGGGATCAGCGTCGATCCCGTGCGGCACCAGGTGCGCTGCGACGGACAGCCGGTGGAGGTGACCCCGGCCGAGTTCCAGATCCTGCTCGCCATGGCGGGGGAACCGGACCGGGTGTTCAGCCGGCGGCAGCTGCTCCAGTGCACCCGCGGTTTCGACCGGTCCTCCACCGAACGGGCCGTCGACGTCCACGTGATGAACCTGCGCCGGAAGATCGAGGCCGATCCCCGGCGGCCGGTGCGGCTGGTGACCGTGTTCGGCGTGGGCTACAAGCTGACCGGAGGACGGCCGTGAAGCCCCGGATACCGTGGCGCAAACGGCTGCTGGTCCGGCTGCTGTTCACCTCGGTGCTGATCGCCCTCTGCTCCGTGGCCGCCACCGCCTGGCTCGCCGTGACGACCACCACCAGCGCGCTGGAGGAGGAGCAGGGCCAGGACCTGGCCGCCGACAACAAGATCCTCGCCGAGCTCAGCGGGTACGCGGCGGACCACCCGGACTGGAGCGGGGTCCAGCACACCGTGCGGGCACTGGCCGCGAAGACCGGCCGCAGGATCGCCCTGACCAACGCCGACCGCACGCTGATCGCCGACTCGGCGTCCCACGACACCCCGCTGCCCCCTCGGTCCGCGGCCACCGTGGACCCCCTGCACACCGACACCTACACCGAGTTCGGCGCCCAGCTCAGCGGTATCGACCCGCGCGCGGTCGGCCCGTTCCGGCTCACCGCGGCCGAACGCACGAAGATGGACCTGGTCGCGGAGAAGCAGAAGTCCTGCTTCGACCGGTTCAGCGCCGGCATCAGCGTCCAGCACACCCCGAGCGGGCGGCCCTACCTCGTCGTCGAGGACGGCACGGACACCTCCTATTACTACAAGTACGGCTGCGGCGACCTCGTCATGACCGGGGCCACCGGTCGCAACTCGACGCTCGACTTCCCGACCTCCACCGAGACGAAGGCCCTCACCGCGCTGACCGGCCTGGCCCGCCCCTGCCTCCAGGCCAAGGACATGGACCTGGGCGGCAAGCTGTCCCTCACCTACGACACCACCGGGCGCAACCCGGTCTCCGGCGGCTTCCTCATCACCAAGAAGGACGTCAGACGGTCGATGGACCAGATCGCGAAGAACTGTGTCCTCGACGCCCGGCGCACCCAGCTCGGACCGTACGTCGCCCCGGCCGCCGAACTCTTCCTCGGCATCGGCGACCAGACCGCATCCCGCTTCGACATGTCCCGGGCCAACAAGGCGAAGATCGTCGGCGCGGCCGGCCTCGTCCTCGCCGTCACGGTCGCCGTCACCGCCGTCGTCGCCATGCGCCTGGTACGGCCGCTGCGCGCGCTCACGGCCGCCGCGCAGCAGCCGCCCGAACTGCACGTCCGGGCCCGGGTGCGCACCCGGGACGAGACGGGGCTGCTGGCCGAGGCGTTCAACGACCTCACCGAGCGCCGGGAGCGCCTGGAGGAGCAGCGCAAGGCGATGGTCAGCGACATCGCCCACGAACTGCGCAGCCCCCTCACCAACATCCGCGGCTGGCTGGAGGTCACCCGGGACGGCCTCGTCGACCCCGACCCGGCCCTGCTGGGCTCCCTGCACGAGGAGGCCCTGGTCCTCCAGCGGATCATCGACGACCTCCAGGACCTGGCCGCCGCCGACGCCGGCACCCTGCGCGTGCACCGCGAACCGGTGCGCGCCGCCGACCTGGTCGACCAGGCCGCCGCCGCCCACCGGGTCGCCGCAGACGCGGCCGGGGTCACCCTGCTCACCGACACCGACACCGACAACGCCGCCTGGCTGCACGCCGACCCGGTGCGGATGCGGCAGGCCCTCGGCAACCTGGTCTCCAACGCGATCCGGCACACCCCCGCCGACGGCACGGTGACACTCGCCGCCCGCCGTGACGGCGGCGACGTCGTCCTCACCGTCACCGACACCGGCCCGGGCATCGCCGCCGACGACCTCCCGCACGTCTTCGAGCGGTTCTGGCGCGCGGAGAAGTCCCGCAGCCGCCGTACCGGAGGCAGCGGCCTCGGCCTGCCGATCGTGCGCCATCTGCTCGCCGCCCACGACGGCACCGCCGAGGTGCGCAGCGAACCGGGCAAGGGCGCCGAGTTCACCCTGCGGTTGCCGGCCGCCCCGGCCCCGGCCGACGTCAGCTGAACCGGCCTTCCGGCCGACGTCAGCTGAACCGGCCTTCCGGCCGACGTCAGCTGAACCGGCGCGCCGCCCGCTGCCGGCGCCGGGCCAGCAGCCGGCGCTCCGCCTCGGTGGTACCGCCCCAGACGCCGATCGCCTGCCCGCTCTCCATCGCCCAGCGCAGGCACGGCTCCTGCACCGGGCAGCGCTCGCAGACCGCCTTCGCCCGCCGCGTCTGATGCAGCGACGGGCCGGTGGTGCCGATCGGGAAGAAGAGGTCGGGATCCTCGTTGCGGCACTCGGCGCGGTCTCGCCAGTCGTCCATCGAAGTCACCTGCGATCCAAGTCGACTCTGCCGTTGCGGGTGCGCGTTGCTCGGATCCGGGTCACCGCAGCGGGCGCGGCCGAAACGGCCAAGTCCTCGGGAGTGCGCGGGCGGTCACTGCTCGCGCAGACCCCAGGGGGAGCCGTATTCGGTCAGCAGGTCGAGGAACGGGCGGGCCGGGAACGCCTCCGGGCCGAGGACGCCCGAGCCCGACCACGCGCCGGTGGCCAGGAGTTCGAGGGCGACGACCGGGTTGAGGGCCGTCTGCCACACCACGGCCTGACAACCGTACTCCGCCATCGACCACTCGTTGTCGACAACGTGGTAGAGATACACCTCCCGTGGCTGTCCGTCCCGCACCCCGCGCACCCAGGTGCCCGCGCAGGTCTTGCCGCGCATGCGCTCGCCCAGCGTCGCCGGGTCGGGCAGCGAGGCGGCGACCACGTCCCGGGGCGAGACCGCGACCGGGCCGTCGGCGCCGGGCACGGTCACCGGGGTGGTGCGGTCCAGGCCCAGCAGGTGCAGCGTCCTCAGCGTCTCGATGAACTCGGTCCCGAGCCCGTACTTGAAGGTGACCCGCCGTGCGTCCACCCAGCGCGGTACCAGCAGCACCTCCTCGTGCTCGACGTTCACGCACTCCACCGGCCCGATGCCGTCCGGAAAGTCGAACACCTCGGGCTCGCTGAACGGGGCGGTCGTGAACCAGCCGCGCCCCTTCTCGTACACGACGGGCGGGTTGAGGCACTCCTCGATGGTGGTCCAGATGCTGAAGGAGGGCGCGAAGTCGTAGCCGTCCACGGTCAGGTTCGCGCCGTCGCGGATGCCGATCTCCTCGATCTCGTCGAAGAGCTCGTCGGCCGCGTACCGGGCGAACACGTCCGACAGACCGGGCTCCACCCCCATGCCGACCAGCGCCAGCGCACCCGCCTTCTCCCACTCCCCGGCCAGCGCGAACTGCTCGTCACCGAGCTTCACCCCGCACTCCTCGTTCGGACGCTCGGGATGCGGCCGGGACAGCGACATCGCCATGTCGAGATAGCTCGCGCCGGCCTTCCGGGCGGCCCGGAACAGGGGCATGACGAAGCGCGGGTCGGTGGCGTTGAGCAGCACGTCGCAGCCGTGCCGGGCCAGCAGCGCGGCGACGGCGGCCTCGTCACCGGCGTCGACGCGCTCGGCGCGGAACCGGTCGTCGCCGACGGCCGCCACCGCCGCCTCGGCGCGCGCCGGATCGTAGTCGGCGACCACCATCAGGTCGAAGAACGGCCGCCGGGCGGCGATCCGGGTGACGGCGGTGCCCACACCACCGGCTCCCACGAGCAGTACACGCATGCGGGGATCTCCTTCTGGGACAGAGAGCGAGGTCGAGTACGGGGGCGCCTTGGCCGGAATGAAACGCCGGGCCGTCACATAAGGTCAATGGCGTTGGCATAAGAACGCGAGAACGGCAGGGAGCGTGCGATGCCCAAACCGGTCGTACCGGAGGAGAAGCGCCGCAGGCGCCGCCCCACCCGTGGCGGCACGGTGCTCTCCGAGCGGCTGATCGTGGAGACCGCGCTGCGCCTGCTGCGCGAGCACGGCAGCGCGGGCCTGACCGCCCGACGGCTGGGCCTCGCCCTCGACTGCGACCCCAGCACCCTGTACCGCTACTTCCGGGGCATGGACGACCTGACCCTGGCGATCGGCGACGCGCTCATCGGCCAGGCGCTGGCCGGCTGGACGCCGACGGGGGAGTGGCGGACCGACCTGCGCACGATCGGCCTGCGCATCCACGCGCAGTACGTCGCCCACCCGCAGGCGGCCCTGCTGACGACGAACCGGGTGACCGGCCGGGCCCACGAACTCGCCGCAGACGAGGCGGTCCTGGACGTCCTGCGCACGGCGGGCTTCTCACTCCCCGAGACCGTGCGCGTCTACCACGCCTTCATCGACCAGACCCTGGCCTTCGCAGCCCTGGACGCGGCCTCCCTCGCCCTCCCGAAGGACTCCCAGCGCGCCGACGAGGACAAGTGGAACTCGACCTACGCCCGCCTCCCGCACACGAGTCACCCCCGCATCGCGGAGGCGTCGCGGCTACTGGCGAAGCGCATGGTGACGAGTGCCTATCCAACGGCCCTGGAGATGCTGCTCGACAGCGCAGGACGGCGCCTGGAAGCGCCCCTTTAGGGGCGCGGGGCTGTTTCCGATATGCGGCTGCCGCCGCGTGGGCGCGACAAGCCCCCACCCACCCGCACCCGCGCTACGACCGTTCACCCCCCTACGGCTGGCGCAACGCACCCCCCGCCGCCCGCAAGACCGCCTGCGCCACCGCCCCCAGAGCCGGCGAATCCAGCTTCCACTGCTGCCAGTACAACGGTACGTCCACCCACAGCTCCCGCCCACCGAGCCGCACCAGCCGCCCCTCCCGCAACCGCGGTTCCGCCTGCGGCTCCGGCACCATCCCCCACCCCAGCCCGGCCGTCACCGCGTCCACGAACCCCTCGGACGTCGGCACGTGGTGGCGCAGCGCACTCGCGCCCGCACCCCCCAGCCGCCGTACGAACCCGTCCTGGAAGTCGTCGACCCGGTCGAACACGATCACCGGCGCCTCGGCCAGCGCATCCGGCAGCACCCCCGTCTGACACGCCGCCGCGAACTCCGGCGCCGCCACCGGCAGGTACCGCATCCGCCCCAGCGCCCGCACCGAACACCCCGGCACCGCGTCCGGCGACGAGGTCACCGCCGCCATCACCAGCCCCTCCCGCAGCAGCGTGGCCGTGTGGTCCTCGTCCTCCCGCCGCAGTTCGACGAAGACGCCCGGCAACCCGGTCAGCGCCGGCAGGAACCACGTCGCCAGCGAGTCCGCGTTGACCGCGACCGACACCCGGGTCGGTTCCCCGGCGCCGCTCATGCCGAGTTCGCCGCGCGCGTCCCGCTCCAGCCGGGCCAGCTGCCGGGCGAACCGGACCAGCACCTCGCCCGACTCCGTCGGCCGCACCGGCTTGGTGCGCTGGAGCAGCACCCGGCCCGTGCGCTGCTCCAGCGCCTTCACCCGCTGGCTGACCGCCGACGGCGTCACATGCAGGGCCGCGGCAGCCGCGTCGAACGTGCCCTCGTCCACCACCGCCAGCAGGGTCCGCACCTGGTCGAGGGGAAGCTCCACCGCCTCCCTCCTTCCTCGGATCGTCCTACTTCAGTACTGCTAAAGGTACGTAAAAATCTTTAGCTGTACCCACGGTGATCGCTTCCGTAGCGTCGAGGACATGTCCAGCACCCTCGCCGCCGCTGCCGCAGGCTTCGGCAGCGGCCTCTCGCTCATCGTCGCCATCGGCGCCCAGAACGCCTTCGTGCTGCGCCAGGGCATCCGCCGTGACGCGGTCCTCGTGGTCGTCGGCATCTGCGCGCTCTCCGACGCCGCCCTCATCTCGCTCGGCGTCGGCGGGGTGGGCGCGATCGTCGTGGCCTGGCCGGGGGCGGTACGGGCGGTCGGGCTGTTCGGTGGCGCCTTCCTGCTCTGCTACGGCGCCCTGGCCGCCCGCAGGGTCCTGCGGCCCGGCACCGGCGGCCTGCGCACCGAGGGTGAGGCGGCCGGGTCCCGGCGCCGGGCGATACTGACCTGCCTGGCCATGACCTGGCTCAACCCGCACGTCTACCTGGACACCGTGTTCCTGCTCGGCACCCTGGCCGCCGACCGGGGCGACCTGCGCTGGACCTTCGGCCTCGGTGCCGCGCTGGCCAGCCTCTGCTGGTTCACCGCCCTCGGCTTCGGCGCCCGGCTGCTCGGCCGGTATCTCGCCGGGCCGGCCGCCTGGCGGGTGCTGGACGGGCTGGTGGCGCTGACCATGATCGGGCTCGGCGTGATGCTGGTGGCGGGATCCTGAGGCGCCCTGACCCCGGAGCGGCCGCATCCTGAGACAACCGGTTCGGCAGCGGCAGAAGTTGCTGGGATAGTGAACCTGCAATCGAAAGATGTAGCGGGCATCGAGAAGAGCGGGACACCAGGAACTCCGTGGACACCAGCGAGAGCGGCACCCAGTCCGACACCCAGACCCCCGACGTCGCCACGGCCGCCCCGCCCCGGAGCGGCTGGCGACGCTGGGCGATGGACACCCGCCCGCTGCGCATCCCGGCCTACCGCCGGCTGTGGACCTCGACCATCGTCACCTCGGTCGGCAGCCAGCTAACCGCCGTGGCCGTGCCCAAGCAGATCTTCGACATCACCGGGTCGTCCGCCTGGGTCGGTGCGGCGAGCCTCGCCGGGCTGCTGCCGCTGATCGTGTTCGCGCTGTGGGGCGGCGCGGTCGCCGACACCATGGACCGCCGCAAACTGCTGCTGATCACCAACTTCGGCATCGGTGTCACCTCGCTGCTGTTCTTCGTCCAGGCGGCCACCGGGATGAAGTCCGTGGCCGCGCTGATGGTGCTGCTCGCGATGCAGCAGGCGTTCTGGGGGCTGAACGCGCCCGCCCGGACCGCCTCCATCGCCCGGCTGGTCCCCGAGGCGCAGCTGCCCGCCGCCAACGCGCTCGGCTCGACGGTCATGCAGACCGGGCAGGTGGTCGGTCCGCTGCTCGCCGGTGCCCTGATCCCCGTCATCGGGCTGCCCGAGCTGTACCTGATCGACGCGCTGGCGCTGTGCGTGACGGTGTGGGCGGTCTACCGGCTGCCCGCGCTGCCGCCGCTGGCGGGCGCGACGGCACGGCGCGCCGGGATCCGCGAGATCGCCGAGGGCTTCCGGTACATCTCCATGCACAAGGTGCTGCTGCTGTCGTTCCTCGCGGACATCATCGCGATGGTCTTCGGCATGCCCCGCGCCCTCTTCCCGCAGCTCGCCGTCCAGACGTACGCCTCGTACGGCGAGGGCCTCGCGCTCGGCCTGCTCTTCGCGGCGATCCCCGTCGGCGCGGTCCTCGGCGGGCTCTTCTCCGGTACCTTCTCGCGGGCCCGCCGGCACGGCTGGATGGTGATCGGCGCGGTCGTCGGCTGGGGCGCGGCGATCGCCGGGTTCGGGCTGAGCCGCAACCTCTGGGTCGCCGTGGTCTTCCTGGCCGCCGCCGGGGTCGCCGACATGGTCTCGATGGTCTTCCGCGGCGCGATCCTGCTCTCCGCCGCGACCGACGAGATGCGCGGCCGGATGCAGGGCGTGTTCACCGTGGTGGTCGCGGGCGGTCCGCGGCTGGCCGACGTGCTGCACGGCACCGCGGGCTCGGTCTTCGGTCCGCGGGCGGCGGTCGCGGGCGGCGGCCTGCTGGTGGTCGTGGTGATGCTGGCCCTGGCCGCGGCGGTCCCGGCCCTGCGCCGCTACCGCGTCTGACCGGCTATGCCGGCCGTCGCCCGACGTACGCGTCGAGAAGCTTGCCCCGGGTGACCTCCAGCCGGCTGGCGAGGATCTCGGCGACGGTCCGCACCAGGGACAGACCGAGCAGCGGATCCTCCACGCACAGCGCGAGCACGGCCGAGGCGTCGTACTCGTAGGCCCGTACCTGGCTGAAGGCCACCGCTCCGAAGTCCCAGGTGTACGGCGGGAACAGCCAGGACCAGCCGAGCAGGTCGCCGGCGCCCAGAGTGGCGACCGTGACCCGTTTGCGGGACGTCACCTCCTGGTCGAGGTTGACCGCTCCGGAGCGGATCACCCAGAAGCGGTCCGCGGTGCCGCCGGCCTCGAAGATCCTGCTGTCCTCGGGGAAGGACACCTCGTGAGCCAGTTCCATGAGGCGCTCGCGCTGGGTCTGGGGCAGTGCGGTCAGCAGTTTGATGGCTTTGGTCATGGCACGGGGCTCCTCGCCGGCGAGGGTACGGGGTGCACTCCCTACGCCCATTTCAGCCGCTGCCGCCCGGCCGGGCACCTCGAAGAGGGCGGCAATCGCCGCCGGGAGACGGTCCGGGCGTGAAAAAGCCCTGGCTGGACGGGGGAGGCCAGCCAGGGCCGTCAGAGGTGGTGCGGGAGGACCCGAAGTCAACTCCTCGACCACTTATGGGTGAACGGTAAACCATCCAGAGCCGTTTCGTGTAGCTGGGAACAGGCTACGTGACCCGTTTCACTTTGGGGAGCCCCTCGCGGCACCCGAACGGGTTTGGCCGCGTCCCGACCGGTGAGGCGGAAGAGGGAGACCCCGTACGGACGGGACACAGCCGACACACAACGGGTCCACCACCCAGGGGCCGGATGCAGGTCTCCCGGCTCCTCAGCCGTAGCTGCGCCCGGGGCGGAGCCGAAGCCCCTGGGCGGGTCCTTCTGATCTCCACGGACGGATCCCCGCGGACGCGGCAGCCGGATCCCCGGCCGGCCGCCGGGTCAAGGCGCCGTGACACCCTTTCAGGCGGCCGCCCGGGGCCGCACCGGTACCCCCAGCGGCCGGGCCAGGCCCACCACCGCTTCGTCCAGGCGCTGCAGATGCCGCAGCACCCGGTCGGTCACCCGGCCGTAGCGCGGGGCCCGGAGGGTGCCGGGTTCCAGCATCGCCGCGATGCTGGGACCGGTCTCGATCCCGGGGACGGGCTGTCCGCCGGCCACCTGGGCGGAGATCGCCTCGATGTTGTGCACGATCCGCCGCCCCGCCCCGCGCAGCCGGGGATCCGCCGCGATCGACGGATGGGTGGGCAGCAGCTCCGCCGTCGCGGCCAGGGACCGCGCGTGATAGGCGCAGGTCTCCAGGAGAGCCACGACATAGCGCGCGGTGTCCCGGCGGGAGCGCAGCGGGGTGATCGGATGCGTCAACGGCTGCACGGCCGCCGCCAGATCGGCCAGCGCCTGGTCCAGGTCACGGGCCTTCTCCACCAGGTCGACCGGCGGCGCCCCGCTCAACTGGTCGGCCGAGGCCCGGGTGACGTCGGCCAGCCGGTCCAGCGTCTCGGCCAGCAGTTCGTCGGTACGGCGGTCGGTGTGCACCGGCAGCACCACCGCGGCCGCGATCACCCCGCACACCGCACCGAGCGCGGTCTCCGCCACCCGCAGCACCAGGACGTCCAGGCTGTAGGTGTTGAGCAGCGTGTACAGCAGGCCCAGCATCGCCGTCACGAAGAACGACATCAGGGTGTACGAGATCGGCGCCGAGTAGAACATCGCGAAGATGAAGACCAGCACCAGCCCGAACGCCGTCCAGGTGTGGTGCCCGACCAGGCCCGCGAGCACGATGCCGGCCACCACGCCGAGCACCGTGCCGAGCAGCCGCCGGTAGCCCTTCACCAGGATCTCGCCGGTGGACGCGGTGTTGATGAACACGATCCAGCAGGTCAGTACCGCCCAGTACCAGCGCTGGGCGGAGAGGAACTCCCCGCCGACGATGGCCAGTGACGAGCCGACCGCCACCTGCACCGCCGCCCGCGTGGTCGGCCGGCGCAGCCCGGTCGCCTCCTCCGCCTCCCGGTCCCCCTCCTCGACGCCCTCGATGGACGCGTCCTCGGCGTCCAGTTCCTCCCGGGACCGGGAGGTGGCCGGGGTGTCGTCGGACTCGTCCTGCGGCCCGTCCAGCGCGATCCGCAGCCCCAGCACGGCCCGCGCGGCCTCGCCGATGCCCCGGAACACGTCCTGCACGGCGGGCGGGGCGGGCGGCAGCTGCTCCTCCTCGCGGTAGCCGAGCAGCCGGTTGCGGAGCCGGGCCAGCGCGGTTCCCTTCTCGGGTCCGGCGGGGCGCAGCACCAGCAGCCGCAGCGCCTCCAGATCGAGCCGCAGCCGCTCCATCGCCTCGTCCCGCACCGGCTCCACGGCCGCCGACGGCAGCGGGGCACCCGGCAGATGGAGGGTGAGGGTGTCCGCCCGTTCGGCGCTGCGGGCGGTGAGCAGCAGCAGCCCGAGCCGCTCGGCGGCGATCTCGGCGTCCGCGATCCGGCGCTGCACCAGCCTGGCCACCGCCTCGTCGGAGGTGCCGTCCACGAGCCGTCCCTGGATCAGCAGCGCCGTCTCGTGCAGCCGAGCGGTCCTGACCCGGACCTCCTCCACCGCCTTGTCCAGCTCGTCCGGCCCGGCGTCCAGCAACTCCGCCTGCGCGGCCACCAGCTGGGCGAACCGGGCCCGGAAGGCCCGCCGCAGCCGGTCCAGGATGCCCGCGGCGGTCTCCCGCACCAGCACGAACCGCGCCACGGCCGCGCAGCCGAACGCCACCGTGATCGTGAGGTACAGGCCGGGCAGCGCGGACACGGTCGCGTGCACGAACAGCGAGGCGAAGTAGATCTGGAAGCCGACCAGCCCCAGCGCCGTGCCCCGGTCGCCGAACCGCCGGCTGTAGACCGCGCAGAAGATGAGCGCCACGAAGAACAGGTCGCCCATCACCACCCGGGAGTTGAGCAGCGCGCCCAGCGACATCGACGCCAGCGCCACCGGCAGGCCGAGGGCGAGCGTGACGGCCTGCTCCGGCCGCCCCTTCTCCCGGATCGCGAAGGTGGCCACCATCGCCGTGATGGCCCCGGCCACCAGATGGGACACGTCGAACCGCAGCGTCGCGAGGACGGCGAGCGTGAGCGCGATCGAGGTGACCGTGCGCAGCCCGGCGGTGAAGCGGAGCAGCCCCGGGTCGGCCGCCGCGAGCCGCCCCAGAACCTCCGCCCGCAGCGGCCGCCCCGCCGCTCTCACTCCGCCGCGCTCGCCGTCACGCAGGCGAGCTCCCGGGATCCTCGGGGCCCTCGGCGCGCGCCCGGACCTGCTCCGGCGTCAGATACGTGTCCGTGTACTCGAAGTCCTTGAGCCGGGCGGGCTTGCGGGACTGGAAACCCGTACGCACGAAGTCGTCACCGGCCAGCGCGTTCAGCAGCCAGTTGGTCGCGACCCGGGTCTTGGCCACGTTGGTGCGCAGCGCCGACCAGTGGTAGCCGCGGGCCACCACCTGGGCGGGCAGGCCGCGCAGTTCGATGCCCAGCGGCTTGGAGACCGCGTCCTTGCCGCCGAGGTCCACCACCAGGCCCAGGTCCTTGTGCACGTACGGGTGCAGCGGCTGGCCCCGCAGCGCCGCGATGACGTTGTCGGCGACCGCCTTGCCCTGCCGCATGGCGTGCTGCGCGGTCGGCGGGCAGACCGCACCCGGCTCGTCCTTCGCCTTGTCCGGCACGGCCGCCGCGTCACCCAGCGCGAACACCCCGTCGTGGCCCGGCAGGGTCATCTCGGCGTCGACCGCGAGCCGTCCCCGGACCGTCTCCGCGCCCATGGTGGCGATCAGCGGGCTGGCGACCACCCCGGCCGTCCAGATCAGCGTGTGGGTGGGCACCACCCGGCCGTCGGTGAAGGTGACCTCCGCCGGGCCCGCCTTCTCGATCGACACCCCCAGGGAGACGTCGATGCCGCGGCGCCGGAGCACCTCCTGAGCACTGCGGCCGAGCTTGTCGCCGAGCTCCGGCATCAGCTTCGGGGCGATGTCGATCAGGTGCCACTTGATCAGCTTCGGGTCCAGGTTCGGGTAGCGGTGCAGCGCCGCGTGCGTGAGCTTCTGCAGACAGGCCGCGGTCTCGGTGCCCGCGTAGCCGCCGCCGACCACCACGAACTGCAGCCGCGCGGCGCGTTCGGCCGGGTCGTCGCTGGCATCGGCCAGATCCAGCTGGGAGATGACGTGGTCGCGGATGTAGGCGGCCTCGGCGAGGGTCTTCATCCCGAACGCGTGCTCGGTCAGGCCGGGAATGTCGAAAGTGCGGGTGACACTGCCCGGGGCCAGCACGATGTAGTCGTACCGCTCGTTCACGAGCCGCTCGGTTATGGTGCGGATGACGCACACCTTGGACTTCAGGTCCACCCCGATCGCGCCGCCCGGGATGATCCGGGTGCGGTACTTCTTGCTGCGGCGCAGCGACACGGCGATCGACTGGGGCGTCAGCACGCCCGAGGCGACCTGCGGCAGCAGGGGCAGATAGAGCTGGTAGGAGGTCGGCGACACCAGGGTGACGTCGGCTTCGTCGGGGGAGAGTTTCCGCTCCAGGCGGCGCACGCACCCCACTCCGGCGAAGCCTGCGCCCACCACCAGGATCCTGGGTCGTGTCACGGTGTATCCCTTTCCGCTGCTCCAGGCCGTCCGGCTCGACGCCGTCCGCGTGCCCCGGAACGCTTGCTTCGCACCACATCGATCCCACCGTGCCCGACGCCGTTCCGCCAGCCGGGCGGAGCAGGCAGCCGAACGCGTGGGACCCAGCATGCCCCTGGATCGCCGGGAGAAACCGGCTCTCGCACAGATATGCGTCGGACTCGAGTCCGGCCGAAGGGCGTCCGTGGCGATCACGGACGCCAGTAGAGTGCCCGCCATGGCGCAGACCCAGCCCGGAACGGGCTTCCAGAAGCGGCACATCGACCCCGACCGCGTGGCCCCGCTGGTCGCCGCCCTGGACACCCAGGACGCGAACCCGGGTGTACGGAGGCTGCGCATCTGGGCCGAGGAGGCGCTGGCCGTGCGGCACGGCGAACGGCTCCTCGACGTCGGCTCCGGAACCGGCTCGCAGACCCGGATGCTGGCCGCCGCCGTCGGCCCGGACGGCGTCGCGATCGGCGTCGAGGTCAACCCGAGCCTGCGCGCGGTCGCCGAGGAGCGCTCCGCCGACAGCAGGGCCCGCTTCCTGCAGGGCGAGGCCGAGGCGCTGCCCGTGCCGGACGGCTCGATGGACATCGTGTGGTGCGAGCGGGTCCTCCAGCACCTCCACGAGCCCGACCGGGCCATCGCCGAGATGGCCAGGGTGCTGCGCCCCGGCGGCCGGGTGGCGGTGCTGGACACCGACTGGGGGACCACCCTCCTGCACCCCGGCGACCCGGCGGTGGTGCGCGCGCTCACCTCGGCCGCCCTCAACGGCGCCAACCCCTACGCCGGGCGCCGCCTGATCGGCCAGCTGAGCGCGGCCGGGTTCGTGGTCGACGACCGCGGCTCGCAGGCCCTGCTCCAGGACCACCGCACGGTCGCCTGGCCGCTGATCCGCATGCTCGGCGAGGCCGCCGTGCGCACCGGCGCGGTCACCGAGGAACAGCGGGACACCCTCTACGCCGATCTCGCCGAGGCCGCCGAACAGGGGGCGCTGCACATGTCGGTGACGATGTTCGGGGTGGTCGCGCACCGGCCGGAGTGACCACGCCCGGCCCCGGCCGGACCGGCCTCACCAGGGCAGGAAGGCGTGGACGTCCTTGCCGTCCGCGGTGACGACCACACTGACCTGGTCGCACAGGGTGTGCAGCAGGTGCCAGCCCACGCCGCCCCCGCCCCCGTGCGGGCGGAAGGGCCGCGGCTCGGGCCGGACCCGGCTGGTGTCGTGCACCGTGACGTGGACGCCGTCGTAGGTGCGGCGCATCCGCAGCTCGAAGGGGCCCGGCGCGTACTGGACGACGTTGGCGGCCAGTTCCGTCACGACCAGCAGGATGTCGTTCCAGCAGTCGGGACCGGTGGGCGGCGAGCTGCGGGCGAGGCCGGCGAGGAAGCCGTCGGCGGCCAGCCGGGCACCGGTCACATCGCGGAGCCGGCCCGGGAAGGAGACCGTGCATCCGCCGGTCGCCTCCACGGACCGTCCGTCGTCCCGCCGTGGTCCGGTCCCCATCTCGTCTCTTCCAGCCCCGGGAAGCGGCCGCCGTCGCGCCGGTCTCTCCCTTCGCGACGAGTTCCCACCCCGGCGGCGGATACGCGTGCTCCGTTCACCGGAACACGTTGTCGGAGTCGTCCCAGTCGGCCGGCTCCGGCTGGCCCGGCCGGCGCACCGCCTGCGAGCGGGCCTGGTACATGGCGTCTATCTCGGCCGCGTAGTGGCGCGCGATGGCGTCCCGGCGCAGCTTCATCGACGGCGTCAGCATGCCGTTGCCCGGGGCGAACGGCTCCTGGATCACCCGGTAGACCCGGATCGACTCGGAGCGGGACACCACGCTGTTGGCCGACGAGATGGCGCGGGCGATCTCCTCGCGCAGCGCGTTCTCCTCGCGCGCCTCGCGCCCCGGCGAGTCGCCCGGCAGCGCGAGCGCGCCCCGCCAGTGGGCGAGGAAGTCCGGGTCCAGGGTGATCAACGCGCCCACGCAGGGCCGGTCGTCGCCGACCACCACCGCCTGGTGCACCAGCGGGTGCATCCGCAGCCGCTGCTCCAGCGGGGCCGGGGCCACGCTCTTGCCGCTGCTGGTGATGATGATGTCCTTCTTGCGGCCCGTGATGGTCAGATAGCCCTCGGAGTCCAGCCGCCCGATGTCCCCGGTGGCCAGCCAGCCGCCGCGCAGCGCCGCCCGGGTCGCGTAGTCGTCGCCGACGTACCCCTGGAACACCGAGGGACCGCGCACCAGGATCTCGCCGTCGTCGGCCACCTGGATCTGGGTGCCCGGCAGCGCCTGGCCCACCGTGCCCGACTTCTCCCGGCCCAGCGGCTGCATGGTGATCCCGCCGCTGGACTCGGTGAGGCCGTAGCCGTCATGGACGAACATGCCGATGCCCTCGTAGAAGAGGGTGAGTTCACGGCTGAGCGAGGAGCCGCCGGACGTGGCCCGCAGCACCCGCCCGCCGAGTGCCCCGCGCAGCTTGCGGTACACCGTCCGCTCGTAGAGGGCGTGTTGCAGCCGCAGGTCCAGGGCGGGGCCGGCGCCGGTGCCCAGCCGCTGCCGCTCCAGGGCGGCGGCGAAGTCCCGGGCGGTCTCCGCGGCCCGCTCGAACAGGGCACCTCGGCCATGCTGCTGGGAGGTGCGCAGGAACGTCTTGTACACCTTCTCCAGCACCGACGGCACCGCGTACAGATAGGTCGGCCGGAACGTGGCCAGCGCCGCCGCCAGCGCGGCCTCGGTCATCTCCGGCTCGTGACCCATCAGGATCCCGCCGCGCAGACAGATCACCATCACCATCAGGCCGTACACGTGCGAGAACGGCAGGAAGGCCAGCACGGAGGCCTGCTCGCCCGGGCGAGCCGCGGTGTGCCCCCAGCCCGCCAGCAGCGTGTCGCAGGGGTAGGCCAGCCCGCGGTGGCTCAGCGCGCAGCCCAGCGGGCGGCCCGAGGTGCCCGAGGTGTAGGTGATGGCGGCCGTGGAGTCCGGCATCACGATCCGCCGCAGCGACTCCACCGTGGTCAGCGGCACGAACGTGCCCTTCTGTACGAGCTCGGGCAGCGCCCCCGCGTTCAGCTGCCACACGTGCTTGAGCTCGGGCAGCCCCTCGCACACGGTGCCGACGGTCATCACCGCCTGCTCGTCCTCGACCACCACGGCCACACAGCGGGCGTCCCGCAGGATCCACTCGACCTGGTCCCGCGCGGCCGTCGGGTGGATCGGCACCACCTCGGCCCCCACCGACCACAGCGCGAGGCCGAACACCGTCCACTCGTAGCGCGTCCGCGCCATCATGGCCACCCGCTGCCCGGGCGAGATCCCCGACGCGATCAGCCCCTTGGCCAGGTCGACCACCTCGTCCCGCAGTTCGACCGCGGTGACCTCCTCCCAGCCCGCGGGGGCGCCCTCGGGACGGCGCGCCAGCACCGGCAGGGTGGGGTTCCGGTCCGCCGTCTCGAAGATGCTGTCGGCGAGCCCGCCGGTCAGGGTCGAAGCGGTCGTCGGAGCGAGGGCGTCGTCGCGCATGCGCTGCTCCTGCATGTACGGAGGGTCACCCTCCCGATCGGTACTGTTGTCGATGCGGGTCGAATCTAGCCCAGGGGAGTGCGGCCCGTGTCGGGAACGGTCAACTCGTTTCCACCTGATGACAAAGCTCGACCCGGGAGTTCAGCCCTGGGTACGGCGCACGCACTCCACGACGACGTCCCGCAGGTTCCCGGTGCGCTCCAGGAACGACCGCTGTTCGCGGGCTCCGGTACCCCTGTGCAGCACCTGTGCGACGGCCTCCTCGACGCCGACCGTGTCACCGCTGTCGGCGAGCGCGTCCGCGGTGTGCGCCAGCAGCGTGCCCACCACCTCGGCGGCGGGCCTGGGCCGCATGGTCAGGGGGTCGAGAAGGTCCTGTTCGAGGCCGGTGCGGGCGGCCTGCCAGGAGGCCAGCCGGAGCATGCTCACGCTGGGGTCGAGCGGCGGGCGCCCGGCCCGCCAGTCGCGTGCGGCCGTCTCCACCAGGGCGCGGATCAGCGTGGCGACGAGCACGGTGGTGTCCGCCCGCAGGCACACGTCGGCCACCCGGATCTCCACCGTCGGGTAGCGCGTGGACAGCCGGGCGTCGAAGTACACCATCCCCGTGTCGAGGATGACCTCGCTGGCGACCATGTCCGCGACCCGTTGCCGGTACCGCTCGGCCGAGCCGAACAGTTCGGTCGGTCCCGCCGACGGGCCGCGCGCCCACAGCCGGCTGCGGAAGCTGGCGTAACCGGAGTCCCGGCCCTGCCAGAACGGCGAGTTGGCGCTGAGCGCGCGCAGCACCGGGAGCCACGGCCGGATCCGGTCGAGGACGGCGACCCCCTCCTCGTCGGACTCCACCGACACGTGCACGTGGCAGCCGCAGACGAACCAGTCGACCATGGCGGCGCCGAACCGCCCGGCCATCCAGTGGTACCGCTCGTGCCGGGTGAGCGCCGGGGCGACCGGCAGGGGGTAGGTGGCGAGCGCCGCGACCGCGCAGCCGATCTCGCCCGCCAGCCGGCCCGCCTCCTTGCGGCAGCCGACGACCTCGGCGCCGAGCTCCGCCATGTCCCGCTGCGGGCTGGTCGCGAGCTCCAGCATCTGCCCGAACAGTTCCTTCTGGAACACGGCCTGCCCGGGATCGTCCTGGGCGGCCCGGTCGACGACCGCCGCCGACCAGGGCACGGGCTCCCCGCTGTCCGGGTGGACCAGCAGGAGTTCTTCCTCCACACCGACGGTACGCAGCACAGGGAACCGCCCTCCGGCCGGGCCGCGACCGGGCGCGGCGGGGTCTTTCCACCCGGACTGCCCGGACCCGGCCGCGGAAACACGTGACGGGGCCCTCGACGGCCTACGGGGCGACAGGCTCCAGCCATACCGTGCCCAGCGGGGGCAGCGTGAGCCGCAGAGCCCCGTCGTCGGCGAGCAGCGGACCCCGGCTGACGACGTCCCCGCCGCCGTACCGGGCGCTGTCGGTGTTGAGGATCTCCCGCCAGACGGGCATCCCCTTGGGCACGCCCAGCCGGTAGCCCGGGCGGACCACGGGGGAGAGGTTGGAGACCGCCAGCAGCGGCCGGGCCTCGGCATCGAACCTCAGGAAGGCGAAGACGTTGTCCTCGGCCGCGTCACCCAGGACCCACTGGAAGCCCGCCGGATCGGTGTCCCGCTGCCACAGTGCGGGGTGCGCGCGGTACCCGGAGTTGAGATCCCGGACCAGATCCCGGACACCCCGGTGATCGGCCTCGGCCCCGTACTCGGGGTCGAGTAGCCACCAGTCGGGACCGTCGGCGTGGGACCACTCGCCGCCCTGGGCGAACTCCTGCCCCATGAAGAGCAGTTGCTTGCCCGGATGGGCCCACATGAAGGCCAGATACGCGCGGTGGTTGGCACGCTGCTGCCACCAGTCGCCCGGCATCTTCGACACCAGCGACCGCTTCCCGTGGACGACTTCGTCGTGGGAGATGGGCAGCACGTAGTTCTCGCTGTACGCGTAGACCATCGAGAAGGTCATCTCGTGGTGGTGGTACTTGCGGTGCACCGGCTCGTGCCTGATGTACTCCAGCGAGTCGTGCATCCAGCCCATGTTCCACTTCAGCCCGAAGCCGAGACCGCCGCTGTCGGTGGGCCGGGTCACCCCGTCCCACGCGGTGGACTCCTCGGCGATGGTCACCACCCCGGGCGCCCGCCGGTACACCGTCGCGTTCATCTCCTGCAGGAACGCCACCGCGTCCAGGTCCTCGCGCCCGCCGAACACGTTGGGCGTCCACTGCCCGGAGTCCCGCGAGTAGTCGAGGTAGAGCATCGAGGCGACGGCGTCCACCCGCAGCCCGTCGACGTGGAACTCCTCGCACCAGTACACGGCGTTGGCGACCAGGAAGTTGCGCACCTCCACCCGGCCGAGGTCGAACTCGTAGGTCCCCCAGTCCGGATGCTCGGCCCGTCGCTCGTCCCCGGGCTCGTACAGCGGGTCCCCGTCGAAGCGGGCCAGCGCCCAGTCGTCCTTGGGGAAGTGGGCCGGGACCCAGTCCATGATCACGCCGATGCCGGCCCGGTGCAGGGCGTCCACCAGGTACCTGAAGTCGTCGGGGGTGCCGAGCCGGGAGGTCGGCGCGTAGAAGCCGGTGACCTGGTAGCCCCAGGAGCCGCCGAAGGGGTGCTCGGCGACCGGCATGAACTCGACGTGCGTGAAGCCCAGGTCGTTGACGTACGCGGTGAGTTCCTCGGCCAGTTCGCGGTAGCTCAGGCCCGGCCGCCAGGACGGCAGGTGCACCTCGTACACCGAGAACGGTGCCTCGTGCACCGGGACGTCACCCCGGTGCGCCATCCACTCCGCGTCGTCCCACTCGTAGTGCGAGACCGTCACGATCGACGCGGTCGCGGGCGGAACCTCCGTCCGCCGGGCCATCGGGTCCGCCTTGAGGAACCGGCCGCCGTGCCGGGACGTGATCTCGAACTTGTACCGGGCGCCCTCGCCCACCCCCGGCAGGAACAGCTCCCACACCCCGGCCGCGCCCAGCGACCGCATCGGGAACTGCGTGCCGTCCCAGCACGTGAAGTCCCCGGCCACCCGCACGCCCCGCGCGTTGGGCGCCCATACGGTGAACCGGGTCCCGGCCACCCCGTCATGGACCATCGGCTCGGCACCGAGCGCCTTCCACAGCTGCTCGTGCCGCCCCTCCCTGATCAGATGCAGGTCGTACTCACCCAGCGCGGGCAGGAACCGGTACGGGTCGTGGACCTCCTGCTCCCCGTCCTCGTACGCGACGAGGAGGGTGTACGACGGGACCTCGGCGTACGGCAGCACGGCCGCGAAGAACCCGTCGTCCTCCGGCGCCAGAGGGCTGCGCACCCCGTCCACGAGCACGTTCACCGCTCGGGCGTGCGGGCGCAGCGCCCGGAAGAGGGTGCCGCCGTCCACCGGGCGGGCGCCCAGCAGGGCGTGTGGATCGTGGTGGGCGCCCGCGAGCAGCCGCCCGCGCTCGTCGGCGTCCAGCGGGGGAGCCGTGGGACGGGAGGGTCCCGAGGGCTCGGGGAGCGAAGAGTCACGCAGTGCTGCCATGTTGTCGTCAGCCTCCCCAGCGGGCGAGCCGCTCGATCGCGGCCATCGGAACCGGAAGCCAGGCCGGCCGGTGCCTGGCCTCGTACACCACCTCGTACACCGCGCGGTCCGTCTCGTGGGCGCGCAGCAGTGCGTGCTTCTTACGCGGGTCCCAGCCGGCCCGCGCAGCGTAACCCGCGCAGTAGGCCTCCCGGCAGCGGCGGGCCCACTCCGGGCGCCAGGGGCGGCGCTGCCGGGCCGCGTAGTCGAAGGAGCGCAGCATCCCGGCGACGTCCCGCACCGGCGACTGGGTGCTGCGCCGCTCGGCGAGCGGCCGGGTCGGCTCGCCCTCGAAGTCGATGACGAACCACTCGTGGTCCGCCCGCAGCACCTGCCCGAGATGGAGGTCGCCGTGGATCCGCTGGGCGAGCGGACCCCCGTCACAGGTGGCGAGCGCCTCGAAGGCGCCGCGCAGCCCCGGCACGAACGGCCGCAGCGCCGGCACCGCCTGCGCGGCCGCGTCCAGCCGCGCCGACATCGCCTCCGCCGTACGGCTGTGTTCGTCGTGGACGGCGGACGGAAAGGCGGCGGAGAGCGCGAGATGCACCTCCGCGGTGGCCCGGCCCAGCTCCCGCGACTCGGTGGTGAAGTCGTCCCCGGCCGCGAGCGCGCGCAGGGCGAGGGTCCAGCCGTCGGCCGCGCCGGGCAGGAAGGGCTGCAGCACCCCGAGCGTCGCCGGGCTCGGTTCGGTGGTGCGGAACCAGGCCACCGGCGCCGGGACCCGGGCACAGCCCTGCGCGGCCAGCGCGCCGGGCACCTCCAGGTCCGGGTTGACACCGGGCTGGATCCGCCGGAACACCTTCAGGATGTAGGAGTCGCCGTACACCAGCGAGGAGTTGGACTGCTCGGCGTCCAGCAGCCGCGGCGCGAGTCCGCCGGGTATCCGGGCGTCCGGGGCGGTCTCGAAGCGCAGCGGGCCCGCCGTGCCGGGTATGCGCAGCCGCTCCAGGAGCAGTTCGGCGGCGCGCGGGTCGTGCAGGGCGTCGTAGACGGCGAGCCCGGCCAGCGGGCCCTCCTCGGCCCGGCCTATGTAGGCCCGCTCCAGCCTGGGCGCGCGGTGTTCGCGGACGCCGAGCAGGAGCTGGTAGCAGTCACCGGACGGGGCGGCGGCGCCGCCCGGGGAGTGGTCGGCGTGGACCAGCAGGTGCAGGCAGCCGGGGAAGAGTTCGGTCATGGACAACACGGACAGCTCCGTGACGGGCCGGTCCTTGCCCGCGAACCAGCGCTGCCGGGGCAGCCAGTCGCGCAGCAGCCCGCCCAGCGAGACCAGCGGCCGGTCGAGGCCGGCCGTCGTGCCTCTGGGCAGGCCAACGGTCTTCGTCATCGTGACGCGTCCTTTCCTCGGCTCCGCACGCTCAGCGCCGACTGCCGGTGCGGGAAGCGACTCGGGAGAGCCGGAACCAGTAGAAGCCGTGCCCCGCGAGGGTGAGCAGATACGGCAGTTCACCGACGGCGGGGAAGCGCACCCCGCCGATCAGCTCGACCGGGTGCCGGCCGTCGTAGGCCCGCAGGTCGAGTTCGGTGGGCTGGGCGAACCGGGAGAAGTTGTGCACGCACAGGACCAGGTCGTCCTCGTATTCGCGCAGGAACGCCAGGACGGCCGGGTTGGAGGACTGCAGTTCGGTGTAGGACCCCAGTCCGAAGGCAGGATTCTGCTTGCGGATCTCGATCATGCGGCGGGTCCAGTGGAGCAG
>NZ_JBEYVI010000040.1:0-102816 GCF_040643955.1 Streptomyces sp. NPDC047061 | reverse complement strand
GCTTGTTTTCCTTTGTTTGGTTTTTCGTGTGGGGGCCCCGGGGGGGCGGCGGGGTTTTTCCCCTTACTGTCCCCGGGGGGGGGGGGGGGGGCCCCCCCCCCCCCCCGCCGTTCGCAGAAGTTGCTGCTACACGAGGTTCACCGAACGAGCCGACGTGGCCCCGATCTCCGCCTCGACCTCGGCCAGCACGCCGGAGGCAACCGTGTCGTCGACGGTGAGAACGGCGAGCGCCTCGCCGCCCGCCGCCGCACGGGACACCTGCATACCGGCGATGTTGATGCCGGCCTCCCCCAGGATGCGGCCGACGGTGCCGACGACACCCGGCCGGTCCTCGTACCGCAGCACCAGCAGGTGGTCGGCGATCGCGAGGTCGACGTCGTAGTCGCCGACCGCGACGATCTTCTGGAGGTTCTTCGGGCCGGACAGCGTGCCGGAGACCGAGACCTCCTCGCCGCTGCCGAGGGTGCCGCGCACGGTGACGACGTTGCGGTGGTCGGCCGACTCCGAGCTGGTCGTCAGCCGGACCTCGACGCCGCGCTCCTGCGCGAACAGCGGGGCGTTGACGTACGACACCGTCTCGTCGACGACGTCCTCGAAGACGCCCTTGAGCGCGGACAGCTCCAGCACCTTCACGTCGTGCTGGGTGATCTCGCCGTAGACCTCGACGTCGAGGCGGACCGCGACCTCACCGGCGAGCGCGGTGAAGATGCGGCCGAGGCGCTCGGCGAGGGGCAGGCCCGGCTTGACGTCCTCGGCGATGACCCCGCCCTGGACGTTGACCGCGTCCGGGACCAGCTCGCCGGCGAGGGCGAGGCGGACGGACCGGGCGACCGCGATGCCCGCCTTCTCCTGGGCCTCGTCGGTGGAGGCGCCGAGGTGCGGGGTGCAGACGACCTGGTCGAGCTCGAAGAGCGGGGAGTCGGTGCACGGCTCCTTGGAGTACACGTCGAGGCCGGCGCCGGCGACCCGGCCCTCCTTGAGCGCCGCGTACAACGCCTCCTCGTCGACGATGCCACCGCGCGCGGCGTTGACGATCCGCACCGACGGCTTGACCTTGCGCAGCGCCTCGTCGCCGATCAGGCCGACCGTCTCGGGGGTCTTCGGGAGGTGCACGGTGATGAAGTCGGCGACCTCGAGCAGCTCGTCCAGGGACAGCACCTTGACGCCCATCTGGGCGGCGCGGGCGGGCTGGATGTAGGGGTCGTACGCGACGACCTTCATGCCGAAGGCGGACATGCGCTGCGCGACCAGGGCGCCGATGCGGCCGAGGCCGACGACACCGAGGGTCTTCTCGGCGAGCTCGACGCCGGTGTACTTGCTGCGCTTCCACTCGCCGTTCTTCAGCGCGGAGTTGGCCTGCGGGATGTGGCGGGCGGTGGAGACCAGCAGACCGCAGGCCAGTTCGGCGGCGGTCACGATGTTGGAGGTCGGGGCGTTGACGACCATCACGCCGGCCTTGGTGGCGGCGGAGACGTCGACGTTGTCCAGGCCGACGCCGGCTCGAGCGACGACCTTCAGCTTCTTGGCCGCGGCGATGGCCTCGGCGTCGACCTTGGTGGCGGAGCGGATCAGGATCGCGTCCACGTCGGCGATGGCGGGGAGCAGCTCGGCCCGGTCTGCTCCGTTGGTGTGCCGGATCTCGAAGTCCGGGCCCAGCGCGTCGACGGTGGCGGGCGACAGCTCTTCAGCGATGAGTACGACAGGTTTCGAGCTCACGTGAGTCCTCACAGGTCCAATGCGGACGGCCGTCCCGACGGCCGCAGGCGGTGGAGGTTGGCTAGCCGCGTGGAGACGCACGACGCTGTGGGCCTGACGCGTATGTAGTACGGCAGTGTAGTGCCGTGGCGGAGGGCGTCCTGCGCCTCTGCGGAAGGATCACCCGTCCGAGATTCGACGGGGCGGACAACAGGGCCGGGGCGGCTCGCCCCGGCCCTGTCACCTGGGGCTTACGCGTCTTCGTTCACCCAGGACATCAGCTTGCGCAGCTGCTTGCCGGTGGTCTCCAGCAGGTGCTCGGAGTCCTGCTTCTTGTACTCGTTGTACTTCTTCAGACCGCCGTGGTACTCGTCCATCCAGTTGTTGGCGAAGGTGCCGTCCTGGATCTCGGCGAGGATCTGCTTCATCTCGGCCTTGGTGGCGTCGGTGATGATCCGCGGGCCGGTGACGTAGTCGCCCCACTCGGCGGTCTCGGAGACCGACCAGCGCATCTTCTCCAGGCCGCCCTCGTACATCAGGTCGACGATGAGCTTCAGCTCGTGGAGGCACTCGAAGTAGGCGATCTCCGGCTGGTAGCCGGCCTCGACCAGGGTCTCGAAACCGGCCTTGACCAGGGCGGCGGTACCGCCGCAGAGGACGGCCTGCTCGCCGAACAGGTCGGTCTCGGTCTCCTCGGTGAAGGTCGTCTTGATGACGCCGGCGCGGGTGCCGCCGATGCCCTTCGCGTACGACAGCGCCAGCGCGAAGCCGTTGCCGGTGGCGTCCTGCTCGACGGCCACGATGCAGGGCACGCCGCGGCCCTCCTCGTACTGGCGGCGCACCAGGTGGCCCGGGCCCTTGGGGGCGACCATGCAGACGTCGACGCCGGCCGGGGGCTTGATGAAGCCGAAGCGGATGTTCAGGCCGTGGCCGAAGAACAGCGCGTCGCCGTCGTTCAGGTTCGGGGCGATGGACTCCTCGTAGACCTGGGCCTGGATCGGGTCCGGGACCAGGATCATGATGACGTCGGCCTCGGCGGCGGCCTCGGCCGGGGTCACCACGCGCAGGCCCTGCTCCTCGGCCTTCGCCTTGGACTTGGAGCCCTCGTGCAGACCGACACGCACGTCGACACCCGAGTCGCGCAGCGACAGGGCGTGGGCGTGACCCTGGCTGCCGTAGCCGATGACCGCGACCTTGCGGCCCTGGATGATGGACAGGTCGGCGTCGGCGTCGTAGAACAGCTCGGCCACTTTGGGTTCTCTCCTTGGTGTGCAGGTGTTGCGTCCCACCGTATGACGGCGGGCGGAACGGAAGTTTCGGGGTCTCGGTATACGGGCGGCCGGCGCGCCGGGAACGACCGTCGGCCGCCCGTATCAAGCCTTGCTCAAGCCTTACGCAGATCGGTCGAGGGCGCGCAGCGACCGGTCGGTGATCGAACGGGCCCCGCGTCCGATCGCGATGGTGCCGGACTGCACCAGCTCCTTGACGCCGAACGGCTCCAGCATCTTGAGCATGGCGGTCAGCTTCTCGCTGCTGCCGGTGGCCTCGATGGTGACGGCCTCCGGGGAGACGTCGACGGTCTTGGCGCGGAACAGCTGGACGATCTCGACGATCTGGGAGCGCGTCTCGTTGTCGGCGCGCACCTTCACCAGAACGAGTTCCCGCTGAACGGCCGAACCCGGCTCCAGTTCGACGATCTTGAGCACCTCGACGAGCTTGTTGAGCTGCTTGGTGACCTGCTCCAGCGGCAGCGCCTCGACGCTCACCACGATCGTGATGCGGGAGATGTCGGCGTGCTCGGTGACCCCGACGGCGAGCGAGTCGATGTTGAAGCCGCGGCGGGAGAACAGGGCGGCGATCCGGGCGAGGATGCCCGGCTTGTTCTCCACCAGGACGGAGAGCGTGTGCTTGGACATTGTTTTCTGCGTCTCTCTCTTGACGTCTGTCTTGACGGCTCTCGCTCAGTCGTCTTCGTTGTCGCCGAAGTCGGGGCGGACGTCCCGGGCGGCCAGGATCTCGTCGTTGGAGGTGCCGGCGGCGACCATCGGCCACACCATGGCGTCCTCGTGGACGATGAAGTCGATGACCACCGGGCGGTCGTTGACGGAGTTCGCCTCTTCGATGACCTTGTCGAGGTCGTCCGGGGACTCGCACCGGATGGAGTAGCAGCCCATGGCCTCCGACAGCTTGACGAAGTCGGGGACCCGGGTACCGCGGGCGTCCGGGTTGACGTCGTCGGGACCGGAGTGCAGGACCGTGTTGGAGTACCGCTGGTTGTAGAAGAGGGTCTGCCACTGGCGGACCATCCCGAGGGCGCCGTTGTTGATGATGGCGACCTTGATCGGGATGTTGTTCAGGGCACAGGTCGTCAGTTCCTGGTTGGTCATCTGGAAGCAGCCGTCGCCGTCGATCGCCCAGACGGTCCTGCCCGGCTGGCCGGCCTTGGCGCCCATGGCGGCCGGGACCGCGTAGCCCATGGTTCCGGCGCCGCCGGAGTTCAGCCAGGTGGCGGGCTTCTCGTACTGCACGTAGTGCGCGGCCCACATCTGGTGCTGGCCGACGCCCGCCGTGAAGATCGTGCCCTCGGGGGCGAGCTGCCCGATGCGCTCGATGACCTGCTGCGGGGAGAGCGACCCGTTGTCGGGCAGGTCGTAGCCCAGCGGGTAGGTCTCGCGCCAGCGGTTGAGGTCCTTCCACCAGGCTGCATACCGTGACCGGGCGGCCTCGCCCGGCTGGCCCTCGCTGTGCTCCTTCTGCACCGCCTGGATCAGGTCGGCGATGACCTCGCGGGCGTCGCCGACGATCGGCACGTCGGCGGCACGGTTCTTGCCGATCTCCGCGGGGTCGATGTCGGCGTGGACGATCTTCGCGTAGGGGGCGAAGCTGTCCAGCTTGCCGGTGACGCGGTCGTCGAAGCGGGCTCCGAGGGCGACGATCAGGTCGGCCTTCTGCAGCGCGGTGACGGCGGTGACCGCACCGTGCATGCCCGGCATTCCCACGTGCAGCGGGTGGCTGTCGGGGAACGCGCCGAGCGCCATCAGGGTGGTGGTGACGGGCGCTCCGGTGAGCTCGGCGAGAACCTTGAGCTCGGCGGTGGCGCGCGCCTTGATGACACCGCCACCGACGTAGAGGACCGGCCGCTTCGCGGAAGTGATCAGCTTCGCGGCCTCGCGGATCTGCTTGGCGTGCGGCTTGGTCACCGGGCGGTAGCCGGGCAGGTCCATGACCGGCGGCCAGGAGAAGGTGGTCTTCGCCTGGAGGATGTCCTTGGGGATGTCCACGAGCACCGGGCCGGGACGGCCGGTGGAGGCGATGTGGAACGCCTGCGCGATGATCCGCGGAATGTCCTCGGCCTTGGTGACCAGGAAACTGTGCTTGGTGATCGGCATGGTGATGCCGACGATGTCCGCCTCCTGGAAGGCGTCCGTACCGATCGCGGCCGAGACCACCTGGCCGGTGATCGCCACGAGCGGCACCGAGTCCATGTTGGCGTCCGCGATCGGGGTCACCAGATTGGTCGCACCCGGGCCCGACGTCGCCATGCAGACCCCGACCTTGCCGGTGGCCTGCGCGTAGCCGGTGGCCGCGTGCCCGGCGCCCTGTTCGTGCCGGCACAGGACGTGGCGCACCCGGGTGGAGTCCATCAGCGGGTCGTAGGCCGGCAGGATCGTGCCACCGGGGATACCGAATACCGTGTCGGCGCCGACCTCCTCAAGCGAGCGGATGAGGGACTTCGCACCCGTGACGTGCTCGACGGGGGCGGACTGCTGTCCTCCGGAACGGGGCCGCGGCTGCGGATGGTGGGCCCCGGTGGCCTGCTCGGTCATCGGCATTCTCTTCTCGATGCTGAGGGTTTTTGCGAGGTTCGTACGGATTTTCGCTGCCGTACGTCTGGTGCTGGTGCAACAAAAAACCCCTCGTGCCAAAAGGCAAGCGAGGGGAGCGCGCCGGTGTGGTCGCTGGGGGTTCCGGATCGTCCTCCGGTGGGTCCCAGCTCAGCCGACGCGCTGTCCAAGTACGAGAATTCGGGTGCGCATGGGACTGACCCTCCCTCCGACGCGCACCACGTGTCAAGTGGGTGGGACGGGAGTCTCATTATGTGAGCGAAGGGCACTACCGCCTCCGAGCACGACGGGTACACCGGCAGGCACACCACTGGTGTACACCCCCGCGCACCTTTTCATGGCTCGTTCACCTCCGGGGTGCTCCCTCCGGCTCTCTCGCTGTGCCCGCGAACGCCGGCTCGGCCGCCGGGGCGTGTGGGACCGGATAGTGGCCGGAACCGAGCGCCCGGCGCAGCCGGTACTCGTCCACCGGGCCGGAGAAGGCCATGCCCATCCCGTGCGTGCAGCCCATCGCGCGGAGCGCCGTGACCTGCTCGGGGAGGTCCACGCCCTCGGCCACCGACTGGAGGCCGAGATCGCAGGCGATCCGCAGCAGCCCGCTGGTGATCTTGTGCAGCCGGGCCGACTCGACGACCCCCTCCACCAGACCGCGGTCGAGCTTGAGCACGTCCACGGGGAGCTTCCGCAGGGCCGTGATCGCCGCGTAGCCGCTGCCGAAGCCGTCCAGCGCGATCCGGACACCGTGCCGGCTGAGCGTGGTCAGCCGCCGCTCCAGCTCGTCCAGCGGGACCCGGGGATCGGTGTCGGACAGCTCCAGGACCAGCGCCCCCGAGGGCAGCGCGTGCCGGGTGAGCAGGGCCTCCAGGGAGCCGAGCGGCGAGGACCGGTCCAGCAGCCGCCGGGCCGACATCCGGACGGCGACCGGCACCACCAGCCCGCCCGCGGCCCGCTCGGCGGCCTGCTCGACCGCCTCCTGGAGGATCCAGCGGTCCAGCTCGGCGGTCTTGTCGCTGTCCTCGGCGACCCGCAGGAACTCGGCCGGTGTGAACAGCACCCCCTGCGAGGAGCGCCAGCGCGCCTGTGCGGAGACCGATTCGATCCGGCCGTTCTCCAGGCACACCACGGGCTGGTGCAGCAGCGCGAACTCGCCGTCGTGCAGGGCGGCCCGCAGCCGGGTGGCCAGTTCCGCCTTGCGTACGACGTCCTGCTGCATCTGCGGCTTGTACAGCTTGACGCGGCCCTTTCCGGCCGACTTGGCGCGGTACATCGCCAGGTCGGCGTTGCGCAGCAGCTCACCGGCGCCGAGGCCCGGTTCGGCGAAGGCGACACCGATGGACGCGTTGACACGGACATCGTTGCCGTCAATGGCGTACGGCTGGGAGAGGGTCGTCCTGAGGCGGTCGGCGAGCTCCAGGATGTGCCGCTCCCGGGCACTGCGGTCACGGGTGCCGTCGCCCACGATCAGCGCCGCGAACTCGTCGCCGCCCAGCCGGGACGCGGTGTCGCCGTGGCGGACCGTGCCCTGGAGTCTGCGCGCGGCCTGGACGAGCAGTTCGTCCCCGGCCTGGTGCCCGATCGTGTCGTTGACGGCCTTGAACCCGTCCAGGTCGATGAAGAGCACCGCCGTGTTCCGCAGGGCCGGGCCCCGGTCGGAGGAGCGGCGGCCGGACAGGGCCTGCTGGACGCGCCGGGTGAACAGGGCGCGGTTGGGCAGGTCGGTGAGCGGGTCGTGCTCGGCATTGTGCTGGAGCTGCGCCTGCAGGCGCACTCTTTCGGTCACGTCCCGGCTGTTGAAGATGAGGCCGCCGTGGTGGCGGTTGACGGTGGACTCGACGTTGAGCCAGCCGCCCTCGCCGGACCGGAACCGGCACTCGATGCGGGTGGTGGGTTCCTCCTGGGAGCTGGCGGCGAGGAAGCGGCGCACCTCGTGCACCACGCAGCCCAGGTCCTCCGGGTGGATGAGGTTGGCCAGTTCCGAGCCCACGATGTCCTCGGCCGGGCGTCCGTAGACCCCGGCGGCGGCCGGGGAGACGTACCGGAGGATGCCGTTGGGTGCGGCGATCATGATGACGTCGCTGGAGCCCTGCACCAGGGAGCGGAAGTGGTTCTCCTGCTGCGCCAGTTCCTGGGTGAGGGTGATGTTGTCGAGCAGCATGATGCCCTGCCGCACGACGAGGGCGAGGACCACACAGCCCGCGGTGATCAGGACGACGTGGTCCGGACTGCGGCCGTTGAGGACGTTGTAGAGGATGCCCAGGGTGCACACGGCGGCGGCCAGGTACGGGGTGAGCGCGGCCAGCGAGCCGGTGATCGGCCGGCCCGCCGGGTACCGGCTGTGGTCGCCTCCCGGGGCGGGCGCGGGCGGTTGTTTGGGCGCCGCTGCCCGGCCGCCGGGCACGTGCTCGTGGACCACGCGCGTGTGCCCGTCGGGATCCTGCGCGCCCGGCGCCCGGGGTGCGGCCCAGGGGGCGTACGCGAGCAGCAGCGAGCCGGCGAACCAGCCCGCGTCCAGCAGCTGGCCGGAGCGGTAACTGCTGTGCAGCAGCGGCGAGGTGAACAGGGCGTCGCACATCACGGTCAGGGCGAGGGCGCCGATCGCGGTGTTCACCGCGGTGCGGTTGCCCGGCGAGCGCCGGAAGTGCAGCGCGAGCACCATGCTCACCAGGGCGATGTCCAGCAGCGGGTACGCCAGCGAGAGCGCGGTGTGCGCGACGCTGGGCCCGTCGAACCGGGCGGCTTGGGCGAGCGCGAGGCTCCACGACAGGGTGAGCAGCGAGCCGCCGATCAGCCAGGCGTCCAGCGCCAGGCAGATCCAGCCGGCCTTGGTCACCGGCCGCTTGGCCAGTACCAGCAGGCCGACGATGGCGGGCGGCGCGAAGCACAGGAAGAACAGGTCGGCGTAGCTGGGGCTGGGCACGGGCCGCTGCAGCACGACCTCGTACCACCCCCAGACCGCGTTGCCCAGGGCGGCCATCGCCGAGGAGAGGGCGAACAGCAGCCAGGCAGGTCGAAAGCGGACCCGCGGGGAGCGGGCGTAGAGGAAGCACGACACGGCGGCGGTGCCGGCGGCCGCGGTCAGACCGAAGTCGCCCATGAACAGGGCGATCTGGTTCGAGCCCCAGTCGAACGCGGAACCGACGGCGTATCCCGCGCAGATCAGGGCCAGGACGAGTTGGCGGACCACGCCGGTCCCGCCGCCGGTGACCGGCGGCCGGGGGTGCGGCATCCCCGCCGGAGGCTGTGCCCGCAGCGCTCCGGGGAGTGTGGTCGTCACAGGCGTCGGCGCGCTCACCGGACCCTCCCGGTCCGTGCGGCTCCCGGGTCCCTCGGGTCCCGGTGCGCCGGGTGCGCGTGCCTCCTGCGGCCGCTGTGCCTGCGGTGGTGGTGGTGATGGCTGGTGTGGTGGCCGCGTCTGCGCGCAGCTGTGCGCCAGGGTCGCCGCCGGCGGCTCCGCCGCGTCGGATCGTTCGTCCATAGGCCGTGCATCGCCCGTCGCCCCCCTCACAAATCTGAAATGTCCATCCCCGGCGCCGAACGGTGCGCGGCGCAGCCCCTTCCGGGACGATACACCAGTCTCGTCACTCAGGGACATAGCTTCTCTACGCTCCGTGACGACCAGCGGCTATGCGCGCACGCACCGCGCCCGGAAGGTTGCGGACCGTACCGGAAGCGGATTACACGCGTATTGCCGCGATGGTCAGTTGTCGGTGGATCCCGTCGTCAAAATCACGTTTCGCAGGGGCTCCCGGTTCACGAAACGGTTCAGCTGCTGGATGACGACGCGCTTGGCGCGCGGCAGGAAGGCCGAGGTGGGGCCGCCGACATGAGGGCTGATCAGCACGCCCGGCGCCTGCCACAAGGGGTGTCCGGCCGGCAGCGGCTCGGGGTCGGTGACGTCCAGGGCGGCGGTGAGGCGGCCGCTCTCCAGTTCGGCGAGCAGGGCCTTGGTGTCCACGACGGCCCCGCGCGCGATGTTCACGAGCAGTGCGCCGTCCTTCATCCGCGCGAGGAACTCCGCGTTGACCAGGCCACGCGTGGTGTCCGTGAGGGGCGTGGAAAGGATGACGACATCGGCTTCCGTAAGCAGATGCGGCAGTTCGGTGAGCGGAAGCACGGGACCGCGCGCCGAGGCGCGCCCGGAGCGCGCGACGCGCGCCACCCGCGCAACCTCGAAGGGCACGAGCCGGTCCTCGATGGCCGCGCCGATGGCGCCGTAGCCGACGATGAGGACGGACTTGTCGGCGAGGGCCGGGTGGAAGCCGCTCTGCCACTGCTCCCGCTGCTGGGCGCGCACGAACCCGGGGATGCCGCGCAGGGACGCCAGCGTGAGGGCAAGGGCGAGCTCGGCGGTGCTCGCCTCGTGCACCCCGCGCGCGTTGCACAACGGCACGCCGGGCGGGATGAGGTCGATGGCGGCGATCATGTCGTCGACCCCGGCGGTGAGGGTCTGGATCAGCCGGACGTTCCGCATCCCCGCCAGCGGCCGCACCTTGACGTTCTGCCGCTTCATGTAGGGGACGACGTACACGGCACAGTCGGCGGGATCACCGGGAAAGTCCTGGTCGCCGTCCCAGAAGAGGTAATTGAGGCCTTCTGGGAGCCCCTGGAACTCGGTCGGCGGGATGGGGAGCCACACGTCGGAGGTCATGGTCAGGAGGCTATGTCAGAGGCATGCGGGCTTGCGGGTTAGGTTGGGGGCCGGAGAAGGAGGTTCGCGGGCTGGTGGAGCGCAGGACGATCGGTGCGGGGGCGCTCTCGGTGGGGGCCGTCGGACTCGGGTGCATGCCGATGAGCTGGGCGTACAGCGGGTCGCGGCAGCGGGGTGACGAGTCTCTGAGAACGGTGCACGGAGCCCTGGATTTGGGCGTGACACTCCTTGACACGGCCGACATGTACGGCCCGTTCACCAATGAGCTGCTGCTGGGGCGGGTGCTCAGGGAGCGGCGTGCGGAGGCCTTCGTGTCGACGAAGGTGGGCCTGCTGGTGGGCGACCAGCACATCGTGGCGAACGGCAGGCCCGGCTATGTGAAGCGGGCGTGCGACGCGTCGCTGCGCAGGCTCCAGACCGACGTCATAGACCTCTACCAGCTGCACCGCGCCGACCCCGAGGTTCCCGTCGAGGAGACCTGGGGCGCGATGGCGGAACTGGTGCAGGCGGGGAAGGTGCGGGCGCTGGGGTTGTGCGCCGTGGGGGCGCGCGGGGGGCGCAGGTTCGGCGCGCGACTGCATGACGCGACCCTGCGTCAGCTTCAGCGGGTGCAGCAGGTGTTTCCGGTGAGCGCGGTGCAGGCGGAGCTGTCGGTGTGGTCGCCCGAGGCGCTGGAGGCGCTGCTGCCGTGGTGCGCGGCGCGGGGCGTGGGGTTCCTCGCGGCGATGCCGCTCGGCAACGGCTTCCTGACCGGGACGCTCACGCCGGGTGAGGGTTTCGAATCGGACGACCTGCGGGCGCGGCATCCTCGGTTCACCGCGGAGATGATGGCGGCGAACCAGCCGATCGTGGCGGGGCTGCGGAGGGTTGCGGGCCGGCAGGGGGACGACGGTGTCACCGCGGCTCAGGTGGCGCTGGCGTGGGTGCTGGCGCAGGGGCCGCATGTGGTGCCGGTGCCGGGGACGAAGCAGGGGCGGTGGGTGGCCGAGAACGCCGCTTCGGCGGACGTCCGGCTGACCGCGGGGGATCTGGCGGAGCTGGGCGGGCTGCCTGCCGCCCGGGGGTCGTGGGATTGAGCGGTTGTGGAGGCGGTGACTGGTTCGGTGCGGCGCCGTTGGGGCTGGTCGCGCAGTTCCCCGCGCCCCTTACGGGGCGCTGTCGGCGGGCGTTCGCATCATGGCCCGCCCGGCAGCCCCGCGCCCCTTTGGGGCGCGCTGCACTAACGTCGGCCGGGAGGAACCGTCGAAGGGACCGTGATCGTGCAACGTCGAGGTGGGGCCGCCGTGTTGGCCGTGGCCGGGGTCCTGGTGGTGGCCGGGTGTTCTTCCGGGGGCGGTGACGGGGGGCTGCCCACGCCGTCCTGGGCCGGCGGGTCGTCGGCGAGTGGCTCCGGGGCCTCCGCGTCCGCCTCGGCGGGTGAGTCGGCAGCGCCCGCCAAGGGCTCGGTCACGGTGCTGCGTACGGTCGCCCAGGGGCTCAGGTCGCCCTGGGGGCTGGCGCCGCTGCCGGACGGGGCCGGGCTGCTGGTCTCCGACCGGGACGACGGGACGATCAGCAAGGTCGACGAGAAGACGGGGAAGATCACGGAGCTGGGGACCGTCTCCGGGGTGTCCGCGGCCGGTGAGGGGGGTCTGCTGGGGATCGCCCTCTCCCCCGACTTCGCCTCGGACCACATGATCTACGCGTACTTCACGTCGGCCTCCGACAACCGGATCGTGCGCCTGCTCTGGGATGAGAGCAAGCCGGCCAAGGAGCAGCTGGGCGCCCCCGACACGATCTTCAAGGGGATTCCGAAGGGGGTCATCCACAACGGCGGCCGGATCGCCTTCGGCCCGGACGGCATGCTCTACGCCGGCACCGGGGAGAGCGGGCAGCGGGGCCTCGCGCAGGACAAGGGCTCTCTCGGCGGGAAGATCCTGCGGCTGACCCCGGAGGGCGACCCGGCCCCCGGCAACCCCTTCCCGGGCTCCCCCGTCTACACCTATGGCCACCGCAACGTGCAGGGCCTGGCCTGGGACGACCGGCAGCGGCTGTTCGCCTCCGAGTTCGGGCAGGACACCTGGGACGAGCTGAACGCGATCAAGCCCGGCGGCGACTACGGCTGGCCGAACGCGGAGGGCAGGGCGTCCGACCCGAAGTACGTGAACCCGATCGCCCAGTGGCACACCGACGACGCCTCCCCCAGCGGCATCGCCTATGTCGACGGCGTGATCTGGATGGCCGGCCTGAAGGGCCAGCGGCTGTGGCGCATCCCGCTGGACGGCACGACGGCGGGCGCCGCGCCGCAGGCCTTCCTCACCGGCGAGTACGGGCGCCTGCGCACGGTCGTGGCGGCGGGCGGCGACAAGGTGTGGCTGGTGACCAGCAACACCGACGGGCGGGGCAGGCCGAAGTCGGGCGACGACAGGATCCTGGAGCTGCAGGTGAAGTAGGCGGCGCCGCCGCCGCTCACGCCTCGTCGGCCCGGGAGTCCACCGGCGGCTCCGCGTCGGGCCCTACTTCGGGCTCCTCTTCGGGCGCCGCCGCGGGCTCCTCCTGCGGAAGCCTTATGACGACCTTGCCGGACGCGAGGTCTATCGGTCCGCGTCCGGGATCCGTGTCCCCCACGTCCTCCCGGGTCAGCTCCAGCCGCTTCTGCTCCTCGTGGGTGTGTTTGCGGCCGGGTGCGAAGAGCTCCTCGAACATGTTGAACACGGTGCCTCCTGTGCCGGTCCCCTTACCTGGTGGGGTCGAGGGCCTCGGCGGGGAACAATCCGAGTCTGTGTGCCACCGCCGCGGCCTCGCCCCTTCCTGCAACGCCCAGCTTGCCCAAAATGTTCGAGACGTGGACGCTCGCGGTCTTCGGGGAGATGAAGAGCTCCTCGGCGATCTGCCGGTTGGTGCGGCCGGCCGAGACCAGGCGGAGGACGTCGCGCTCCCGGCTGGTGAGGCCGAGGCTCTCGGCGGGGTCGAGGACCCGGGGGGCGGCACGGGCGGTGAGGGTGAGGCGGGCGCGCTGGGCGAGCAGGGCGACGGCCTCGGCGAGCGGGCGGGCCCCGAGGTGGTCGGCGACGGCTCCGGCCAGCCGGAGGAGTTCCGTCGCGCGGTCGCGTTCGTCGTCGCCGGCGGCCTCCTCGAGGAGGGCCTGGGCGAGGCGGCGGCGGACCCGGGCGAGGTCGTAGGGGCGGTCCAGGCGCTCGAAGTCGGTGACCACGTCCGACCAGACGGCGGCGGTGCCGATGCCCCGCGCGCGGTGCAGCTCGGCGCGGGTCCAGCGCTCGTACGCCTGCCAGACGGGCGCACCGGTGGTGAGCTTGCGCGCGGCCTCGGCGAGCCGGTCGAGGGCCTCGGCACGGCCCTCGGCCGCCGCGGGCAGGGCGCGGGCGTCGGCCTCGGCGGTGGCGGCGGCCAGCAGCAGGGGCCAGCCGTAGCGGTGGGTGCCGGGCGGGAAGCCTGCCGCCAGGGCGCGGTCCAGCTCCGCGCGGGCGTCGAGGAGCCTGCCCTCCTCGACGGCGACGCCGAGGGCGATGCGGGTCACGGGCAGCTGCACCTGGGGCATCGGGTCGTGGGTGCCGTAGTGAGCCTGGGCGAGGGCCAGCTGGCGGCCGGCCTCGGCGGTGTCGCCCCGGGCGAGGGCGATGTGGGCGAGCCGCAGGGCGCCGGCGCCGCGGGGCTTGGCGCTGGCCGCGGAGCCGAGGGAGGCCGCCGCGGCTTCGGCGGCCGCGTCCCAGTCGCCGAGCGCGTACAGCGACTCGGAGAGGTTGCCCCAGATCCATGCCTCGGAGTCCAGCAGGCCGTATCTGCGGGCGAAGGCGAGGCCCTCGCGCATGATCGGCACGGCCTCCCGGGAGCGGCCGACGGCTTCCAGCTCGGAGGCGAGGTTCGTGTAGACGCGTCCCGCGACATGGGAGATGCCTTCCTGGAGCGCTACGTCCTTGACGCGCTCCAGCTCCGCGAGGCCGTTGTCGACGTCACCCGCGTCGACCATGAGGGTGCCCAGGGTGACCCGGGCGTTGAGCTCGATCTCACGGGCGCCCACCATCCGCGCGTACTGCACGGCCCGCTCGGCGGCGGCGAAGGCCTCCGGGCCGGGTTCGTGCTGCATGGACCAGCTCGCGGCGTTGGCCAGCACGTCGGCGTGCACCTCGGAGGGCGGCAGGCCGCGCACCAGGTCCTGGGCGGTGCCGAGCTCCTGCCAGCCGTCGCCGCGGGCCAGGCCCTGGACCAGCCGGGAGCGCTGTACCCAGAACCAGGCGGCGCGCTGCGGGTCGTGCTCGTCCTGGAGGATCCGCAGCGCCTTCTTGGTGATCTTCAGGGCGCGTTCGCGCTCCCCGCAGTAGCGGCCCGCGACGGCCGCCTCCGCCATCAGGTCGAGATAGCGCAGCGGCTCGCTACCGGGATCGCAGCCGCACGGAGGGTAGACGTCGGTGTAGTCGACGGGCCGCAGGGCCGCGCGGATCTCCTCGGGGGCGGTGTCCCACAGCTCCATCGCCCGCTCCAGGAGCCCCAGTTGCTCGCTGTAGGCGTACCGGCGGCGGGCCACGACGGAGGCGTCGAGGACGGCGGGCAGGGCCTTGGCCTGGTCGTGGGCCTGGTACCAGTAGTTGGCCAGGCGGGTCACGCGCGCGTCGGCCGGCACCAGACCCGGGTCGGCCTCCAGGGCCTCCGCGTAGCGCCGGTTGAGCCGGGAGCGTTCGCCGGGCAGCAGGTCGTCGGCCACGGCCTCGCGGACCAGGGAGTGCCGGAAGCGGTAGCCGTCGCCGGCGGGGGTGGCGGTGAGGAGGTTGGCGCCGACGGCGGCCCGCAACGCCTCGATGAGGTCGTCCTCGGCGAGCCGGGCGACGGCGGCGAGCAGCCGGTACTCGACGGTGGAGCCGCCCTCGGCGACGATCCGGGCCACTCGCTGGGCGCTCTCGGGCAGTGCCTCTACCCGGACCAGGAGTAGGTCGCGCAGGGAGTCGGTGAGCCCGGTGCAGCAGCCCTCGACGGCGGCCACGGCGAGCTCCTCGACGAAGAAGGCGTTGCCGTCGGAGCGTTCGAAGATCTCGTCGACCTGGTCCGGGTCGGGTTCGGTGGCGAGGATGCCGGCGATCTGGCGGCCGACCTCCTCGCGGGTGAAACGGGCGAGTTCGAGGCGGCGGACGGTGCGCAGCCGGTCGAGTTCGGCGAGCAGGGGGCGCAGCGGGTGGCGGCGGTGGATGTCGTCGGAGCGGTAGGTGGCGAGGACGACGAGCCGGCCGGTGCGCAGGGTGCGCAGCAGGTAGGCGAGGAGGTGGCGGGTGGAGGCGTCGGCCCAGTGCAGGTCCTCCAGGGCGACGACCACCGTGCGCTCGGCGGCGACCCGCTCCAGCAGGCGCGCGGTGAGCTCGAAGAGGCGGGCCATGCCCTGCTCGTCGTGGCGGCCGGAGGTGGCCGCCTCGCCGAACTCGGGCAGCAGGCGGGCCAGCTCGTCCTCCTGGCCGGCGGCGGCCTCGGCCAGTTCGTCGGGCAGGGCGGCCCGCAGCGCGCGCAGGGCGGTGGAGAAGGGGGCGAACGGCAGGCCGTCGGCGCCGATCTCCACGCAGCCGCCCAGGGCGACGACCGCGCCCCGGCGGCAGGCGGCCGTGGCGAACTCCTCGACCAGCCGGGTCTTGCCGACGCCGGCCTCGCCGCCGAGCAGCAGCGCCTGCGGCTCGGCGGCCCCGGCACGCTCGAGCGCGTCGTTCAGTGTGCCCAACTCGTCGCTGCGGCCTACGAACACGGGACTCACGGACCTGGTTTCCACAGGCCAGAGCATCGCATGGGGCGCGGAGGCCACGGCAGCGGTTTTCCACAGCGCCGGTGCACTTGTCGTACCGGTGGTCGGCGGCGAGGGAAGCAACGGGGGAAGCCGGTGGCCGACCCCCGTACGGCCACCGGCTTCCCCGTTCCGGACTTGCCTGTTCCCGGTCTCCGGGCGGTCGGCCCCGGCCCGGCCCGCGCTCACGCGGCGCGCGGGAGCCGGCGCCGGCCACGGCGGTCGGTATGGGCCTCCTGCGCCGCCGCGGCGTCCCGGGCCTCCCGGGCCTCCCGGCGTGCGGCGCGGCGGGAACGGACGGCCTCGCGGACGAGGCGGGCCTCGTCGGCCTGCCGGCGCAGTTCGGCGGAGCGGATCCGGTGGAGTTCGTACTCGAACATGGTGTGTCCCTTGTGAGAGTGGGTGGTTGGGCTTCGCTTTCCGCGATGCCTCCACTTTCGTCTCCCAGGGGGGTGCGCCACATCGGGAGAGTTCCGCATCTTCGCGGGCCCGCCGGACCCCGGACACGCGTAAGGGGCCTTAGTACGTCCGTAAGGTGCTTACGGACGCCCTAAGGCCCCTTCCGACCTGGGCTTTCTCGGCTGTGTCAGCTGGTCGACGGCAGGCCGAGGAGTGCGTCGGAGTACTTCAGGACGGCCAGCAGCAGGCCGATGACGCCGAGCGCCACGCCCGCCCAGGCGACCGACTTGATCCACGGCGCCTGCGGCTTGCCGGGGGCGCCGAACGCGGGCCGGGCCAGCACCACGACGGCGGTGAGCAGGGAGGCGAGCGCGAACAGGCCGGCCCACAGCGCGGTGGTCTGCCAGGCATCGCCGTACACCTCCTTGACCTGCGTGGCGACGCTCGCGGTCGACGAGGTCTGGAGCTGGCCGACGAGGGTCTCGCGGGCGGCGGCCACCGTACCGATCCAGCCGCCCGTGAGGGAGACCAGGCCGAGCACGACGGAGACGACGGCACCGGCGCCCTGGCCGACGCCGGACGGGCCCTCGGCCTCGGCCAGGTCACCGGCGAGGTCGGCGTCGTCCTCCAAGTCCGCCAAGTCCGCCAAGTCCTCCGCGTCGTCCGCGTCGTCCGCGTTCTCCGCGTCGAGGTCGGCGTCCGTGCCGTCGGCAGCCTCGGTACCGGCGGCCGCAGCCTCCGGCTCGGCCCCCGTCTCGGCCCCGGCCTCGGTAGCGGACTCCGACGCGTCGTCGGCGCTCTTGGTGACGCTCACCTTCTCCTCGTCGGTCGTGGCCTCGGCGCCCGTCTCGGCACCGGTCTCGTCAGCTGTCTTGGTTCCCATGTCCGGCACCGTACGGATCCTGTCTGAGAGGCTTCTTAATGATCGTTCTCTACGGCACGCGTGCGTGCTTCACGCCATTCCGGGGCGAGGATCGACCACACCTCCAGGTCGTGCCGTAGGCCACCATAGGGGTGCGCCTGGCGGCGTACGCCATCGCGGGTCATGCCCAGCCGCCGGGCCACGTTCAGGCTGGGCACGTTGCCCGAGGCGGCGACCCACTCGATCCGGTGGATGCCGCGTTGCTCGACCGCGAAGTCGAGCAGTACCCGCATCGCGCGCGTGACGAGTCCGCGCCCGGTGCCGGCCGGCTCCAGCCAGCAGCCGACCTCGGCGTTCCCCGTTTCGGCGTCGAAGTTCAGGAAGAGCACCCCGCCGACGAGCGTGCTCTCCAGCCACAGGCCGTGCAGGGCGGCGGTGTCGGCGGCGCGCATGTCGGCGTACCGCTGGAGCATGGCCCTTGCGGAGAGCACGTCGGTCGCCTTGGAGCCGAAGGGGATGAACTGTCCGATGAACTCCCGCCCGCGTTCCAGGTGGGCCAGGAACTCCTCGGCGTGCCAGGGTTCCAGCGGGCGCAGTTCGGCGCCGTCGTCACCCAGGGATATCGCGTACATCGTGTTTCTCCAGTTCCACCGCGTCCTCGTCCAGCCCGCCGAGCCTCTCATGCGCGGCACTCGGGCGGCTCGCCCCCGGTCCGGGGCGGGGCGTCAGTCGAACTGGTCGCCGAGCGCCATCACCATGGTGCCCAGGATCATCAGCCAGAGGGCCCTGCGGGTGCGGCCACGGGCTCCGAGCGCCCCCGCGAGCACGCAGACGGCGGAGCCGGAGCCGTAGGCGGCCGGCACCAGGGCGGGCACGCCCCCGCCCACTCTCATCAGCGCGGCGGTGAGCCCCATCAGGGCCAGCAGCGCCCCGGTCACGGTGGCGGTCCAGCGGGCCCGACGGGCGTCCTCGTAGAGGTCCTCGTCCTCGTCGTCCGCGGCCTCCACCCCGGTTATCTCGGGTTCGGCGTCTGATTCGGCGTGTGCGGTCATGGCGGGCGAGCGTAGTACCCGCACCTGAGCAAACCGGCTGCGGACCAGGTCGACAACTGCTAGCTTCCGCTGGTCAGCACTGATGGGCCCCTCGCCGACGACCGAAGCGGGTGCATTGTTTGACGGTCCGAATGAGCTCCTACGCATCGCCCTTCACTACGAAGATCACAAGGAGCCCGTTCAACCATGTCCGACGCCGTCTCTCCCGCACCGTCGAAGGACGCCTCTCTCACTGACCGCCTGACCCTGCCCCGCTACCCGCTCAGCAGCACCTACGACGCCCGGTGGGCCGTCGAGAACCAGATGGGCCCGCACGCCCTGTGGCTGCTGGAGTGGCTGGCCCCCGCCCTCGGCCTGGACGCGCTGCGCCCCTGCGCGCGCGTGCTCGACCTGGGCTGCGGCCGGGCGATGACCTCGATCTTCCTGGCCAGGGAGTTCCATGCACAGGTCACCGCCGCGGACCTGTGGATCAGGCCCGACGACAACGCCCGGCGCATCGCCGAGGCGGGGTTCGCCGACCGCGTGCAGCCGGTGCACGCCGAAGCGCACGACCTGCCCTTCGCCGAGGGCAGCTTCGACGCGATCGTCTCGGTCGACGCGTACCAGTACTTCGGTACCGCCGACCTCTATCTGCCCATGCTCACCCGGCTGCTGAAGCCCGGCGGGCGGATCGGGATCGTCGTGCCCGCGGTACGCGAGGAGCTGGACGGCGCCGAGCCGCCGGAGCACCTCAGGGCGCACTGGGACCCCGGTTTCTGGTCGTTCCACTCCCCTGGCTGGTGGCACCGGCACTGGACCCGCAGCGGGGCCGTGCAGGTCGAGGCCGCCGACTGGCTGGATGACGGCTGGCGCGACTGGCTGCTGTGGAGCGAGGTGTGCGCCGCGGAGAGCCCGGACCCGGAGATGGCCCGGATGGCCCGGGAGTCGGTGGAGCTGGTCAAGGCCGACCGGGGGCAACTGCTCGGCTTCGCCCGGATCGTGGCCCGCCGCAGCTGAGGCGGTACGGCCCCGCCGCTGACGACGCGGTAGGGCCTCGCAGCTGACGCGGTACGGCCCCGGAGGCAGCGCCTCCGGGGCCGTACCGGGTGGTGCGGGTGGCTTGCTCAGCCCTCGCTGACGCCCAGCTTCTCCAGGATCAGCTCCTTGACGCGGGCCGCGTCGGCCTGGCCGCGGGTCGCCTTCATGACCGCGCCGACCAGGGCGCCGGCCGCGGCCACCTTGCCGCCGCGGATCTTGTCCGCGACGCCCGGGTTGCCGGCGATGGCCTCCTCGACGGCGGCGGTCAGTGCGCCCTCGTCGGAGACGACCTTCAGACCGCGCTTGTCGACGACCTCGTCCGGGGTGCCCTCGCCCGCGAGGACGCCCTCGATGACCTGGCGGGCCAGCTTGTCGTTGAGGTCACCCTTCGAGACCAGCTCGGTGACCCGGGCGACCTGCGCCGGGGTGATCGCCAGCTCGTCGAGCGAGGTGCCCGACTCGTTGGCGCTGCGCGCCAGTTCGCCCATCCACCACTTGCGGGCGGAGGCCGCGTCGGCACCGGCGTCGATGGTGGCGACGATCAGGTCCAGCGCACCGGCGTTCAGGATCGCCTGCATCTCGGTGGCCGAGATGCCCCACTCCGCGAGGAGGCGGCTACGGCGGGCCAGCGGCATCTCCGGCAGCGCGGCGCGGATCTCCTCGACCCACGCGCGGGACGGGGCGACCGGGACCAGGTCGGGCTCCGGGAAGTACCGGTAGTCCTCGGCCTCCTCCTTCACGCGGCCCGAGGTCGTCGACCCGGTGTCCTCGTGGAAGTGCCGGGTCTCCTGGATGATCGTCCCGCCGCCGTTCAGCACGGCCGCGTGGCGCATGATCTCGAAGCGGGCCGCACGCTCCACGGAGCGCAGCGAGTTGACGTTCTTCGTCTCGCTGCGGGTGCCGAACTTCTCGCGGCCGTGCGGGCGCAGCGACAGGTTCACGTCGCAGCGCATCTGGCCCATCTCCATCCGGGCCTCGGAGACACCGAGCGCCCGGATGACCTCGCGCAGCTCACGGACGTACGCCCGCGCGACCTCGGGGGCCCGCTCGCCGGCGCCCTCGATCGGCTTGGTGACGATCTCGATGAGCGGGATGCCCGCGCGGTTGTAGTCCAGCAGGGAGTGGGACGCGCCGTGGATACGGCCGGTGGCGCCGCCGACGTGCGTCGACTTGCCGGTGTCCTCCTCCATGTGGGCGCGCTCGATCTCCACCCGGAAGGACGTGCCGTCCTCCAGCTGTACGTCGAGGTAGCCGTTGAAGGCGATCGGCTCGTCGTACTGGGAGGTCTGGAAGTTCTTCGGCATGTCCGGATAGAAGTAGTTCTTCCGGGCGAAGCGGCACCACTCGGCGATCTCGCAGTTCAGCGCGAGGCCGATCTTGATCGCGGACTCGACGCCGGTCGCGTTGACGACCGGGAGCGCGCCGGGCAGGCCGAGGCAGGTCGGGCAGGTCTGCGAGTTGGGCTCGGCGCCCAGCTCCGTCGAACAGCCGCAGAACATCTTGGTCCTGGTGCCGAGTTCGACATGGACCTCGAGGCCCATGACGGGGTCGTAGGTCGCCAGCGCGTCCTCGTACGACACCAGGTCGATCGTGGTGGTCACGGTGAAACTTCCCTCTCAGCCCAGCAGGACGTCGTCGTCGCCCAGCCGCTTCAGCTCGCGGTACAGCAGGGCGAAACCGGTGACGATCGCGACGGCGGACACGGTGGCGTCGATGAGCCGGAGCGTGTCGTGCTCGGCGCGGGCCTTCTTGATCTGCTTGGCGACACCGACCGCACCGAACGCGGTGGTGGCCATGGACAGGTACGTACCGGACTTCGACTTCTTGAAGCCCTTGGCCTTCGACAGTGCGTTGCTCACAGCGACGGTGCCTCCTCCAGGAGCGGGTGGCCCCACCTTTCCACGAAGGCGGCCTCGACGGCGGCGCCGACCTTGTAAAGCCGGTCGTCCTTCAGCGCCGGGGCGATGATCTGCAGGCCCACCGGGAGGTTGTCCTCCGGGGCGAGGCCGCAGGGCAGCGACATCGCCGCGTTGCCCGCGAGGTTCGTCGGGATGGTGCACAGGTCGGCCAGGTACATCGCCATCGGGTCGTCGGCACGCTCGCCGATCGGGAAGGCGGTGGTCGGCGTGGTCGGCGACACGATCACGTCGACCTGCTCGAAGGCCTTCTCGAAGTCGCGCGTGATGAGCGTGCGGACCTTCTGGGCGGAGCCGTAGTACGCGTCGTAGTAGCCGGAGCTCAGCGCGTACGTGCCGAGCATGATGCGGCGCTTCACCTCGGGGCCGAAGCCCGCCTCACGGGTGAGGGAGGTGACCTCCTCGGCGGAGTGGCCGCCGTCGTCGCCCGTGCGCAGGCCGTAGCGCAGGCCGTCGAAGCGGGCGAGGTTGCTCGAACACTCGCTCGGCGCGATGAGGTAGTACGCCGACAGCGCCAGGTCGAAGGACGGGCAGTCCAGCTCGACGATCTCGGCGCCCAGTTCCTTCAGCAGCGCGACGGACTCGTCGAACCGCTGGATGACGCCGGCCTGGTAGCCCTCGCCGCGGAACTGCTTGACGACACCGACGCGCATGCCGGCCACGCTGCCGTTGCGCGCGGCCTCCACGACCGGCGGCACGGGAGCGTCGATGGACGTGGAGTCCAGCGGGTCGTGTCCGGCGATGACCTCGTGCAGCAGCGCCGCGTCCAGGACCGTACGGGCGCAGGGCCCGCCCTGGTCCAGGGAGGACGAGAACGCGACCATGCCGTACCGCGAGACGGCGCCGTAGGTCGGCTTGACGCCCACCGTGCCGGTGACGGCGGCCGGCTGGCGGATGGAGCCGCCGGTGTCGGTGCCGATGGCGAGCGGCGCCTGGTAGGAGGCGAGGGCCGCGGACGAACCGCCACCGGAACCACCGGGGATCTTGGTGAGGTCCCACGGGTTGCCGGTGGGCCCGTACGCGCTGTTCTCCGTGCTCGACCCCATGGCGAACTCGTCCATGTTGGTCTTGCCGAGGATGACCACGTCGGCGGCCTTCAGCCGCTTGGTGAGCGTCGCGTCGTACGGCGGGATCCAGCCTTCGAGGATCTTCGAACCGACGGTCGTCGGCACGCCCTCGGTGGTGAAGATGTCCTTGAGCGCGAGCGGGACGCCGGCGAGCGGCCCGAGCTTCTCGCCCCGGGCCTTCTTCTCGTCGACGGCACGCGCCTGCGCGAGGGCACCCTCGCGGTCGACGTGCAGGAAGGCGTGCACCTTCTCGTCGACGGCCTCGATACGGGCCAGGTGCGCCTCGGTGACCTGCACGGCGGTGAGCTCGCCGGCGGCGATCTTCGCGGCGATCTCGGCGGCGCCGAGCTTGATGATGTCCGTCATGGCTGTCTAGTCCTCCCCCAGGATCTGCGGCACCTTGAAACGCTGCTGCTCCTGGGCCGGGGCGCCGGAGAGCGCCTGCTCGGGGGTGAGCGAGGGACGGACCTCGTCCGCGCGCATGACGTTCGTCAGCGGCAGCGGGTGCGAGGTCGGCGGTACGTCTTGGTCGGCGACCTCGCTGACGCGGGCGACCGCGCCGATGATGTCGTCCAGCTGGCCTGCGAAGTGTTCGAGTTCTTCGGGCTTCAGCTCCAGACGCGCCAGCCGGGCGAGGTGGGCGACCTCCTCGCGCGTGATGCCAGGCATGCAGCGTTCCTCTGGGGTGAGTGTGTGTGGTTTGGAGCCAATCCTATGGGGCAGGGCCGGGTACCCGTTAAACGGTTTCAGCGACGGGTGTCCCAGGCCTCGCTGCGCAGGTAGTGGTTGTCGTACAGCTCCTGCACCTCCAGGAGGCTCTCCAGGGTGGCCTCGCCCAGGCGCAGCCGCTGGAGATGGCGGAAGTACTCGAAGCGCTCCACGCCGGGTGTGATGACGACGAGGATGTCGGCGGTGCTGCCGGGGACGGCGGCGAAGGCGTGCGGCGCTCCCGGCGGGATGACGACCAGGTCGCCGCGTTCGGCGGTGACGACGTCGTCGCCGGAGAGCAGGTCGGCGGCGCCGTCGAGCAGGTAGAACATCTCGGCCGAGTTGCGGTGCAGATGCGGTACGGCGCCGTCGGCGCCCTCGCCGAGGGTGACGCGCACGGTGGAGAGCGCGCCGCCGGTCGAGCTGCTGTCGGCGAGCAGCCGGACCCGGGTGGGGTCACCGCCGACCACCTCGGCGTCGGCCTCCCGCACGATCACGGACTCATCGAACTTCGGTACGAACAACGACATTTCCGAACCCCCTGTTGATGACGACGTGTCGCGGGCGATCAGACGAGGAACAGCAGGACGGCGCTGATCAGGACAACGATCGCGGTGGCGAAGTGGATCCCGTAGGCGACCGCCTTCGCACCGCCGTGCCGCAGCACCACCAGCGTGTCGCAGAGCGGCACGAGTGCCACGCAGAGCATGAACCAGGCCTCGGCACGGGCACCGGCGAAGGCGAGCAGGGCGAGGCCTATGACGCCGAACGTGCCGTCCTTGATGCCCTTGACCGTGAGGTAGGCGCCGGCGTCGCCCTTCGGGTCGGCGGGGACGCCGTAGCCGACGGCGGCGGGCCCCGGCTGGAACAGGAACCGGTAGCCGAGGAACAGGCAGAACAGGTCGAGCACGACGGCGAGCGTGTAGGCGGTGACGGTCACGAGAGCCCCCTGTGGGTTGTTTTCTAGCAACGCTAGGACTGATAGCGAAGCTAGCAGAGCATCGACAGATTGGCTAGCACTGCTAGAATCCAGGGCATGTCGATTCAAGGGCGCCGTGAGCGCGAGCGGACAGAGCGGGAGCAGCTGATCGTCACGGCCGCGCGGGAACTCGCGGAGGCGGAGGGCTGGGACGCGGTGACGACCCGCCGCCTGGCCGCCGAGATCGAGTACAGCCAGCCGGTCCTCTACAGCCACTTCAAGGGCAAGGACGCGATCATGGCGGCGGTGGCCGTCCAGGGCTTCGCGGAGATGGCGACGGAGCTGCGGGCGGCGCGCACCGCGGCGCAGGGCACGCGGGAGTCACTGGCGGCGGTGGCGGAGGCGTACACGTCGTTCGGCCGTCGGCGCCCCGCGCTCTACGACGCGATGTTCACGCACCGGGTGGACCTGCCGTTCGCGACCCAGGAGGCCCCCAAGGCCCTGTGGGCGGCGTTCGGCGAGCTGTCGCAGGCGGTCGAGCCGATCGCCGTGGGCGACGAGGACCCCGGCATCCTGACGGAGACGTTCTGGGCAGGCCTGCACGGCATGGTGACCCTGATGCGCAGCGGCCGCCTCCCGGAGGAGGCCCACGAGACGAGGCTTGCGCTGCTGGTGGGGCACTTCGCAGCTCCGTAGGCTTCCCGTCTTTTTGTCTTTAGGGGCGCGGGGAACTGCGCGAGCAACCACAGCGCACCCGCACCCGCCAACACGACCGCACCCCCACGGCAGACGCTCACCTCTTGAGAAACGGTGAACGGGCGGGCGGGTGGGCGACTACTCGGCCGCCGGCAACGCAGCCCGCGGCCGCTGCCACCCCCGCGACCCTCGCGCCAGCAACCACGCCGTGGTCTCCTCCGGCGGCATCGCCGCGGCCACCAGCCACCCCTGCACGGCGTCACACCCGAGGTCCCGCAACCGCTCCCACGTCTCGTCGTCCTCCACGCCCTCCGCGACGACCAGCAGCCCCAGCGAATGCGCGAGGTCGACCGTGCAGCGCACGATCTCCGCGTCCTCGTTGTCGACGGCCAGCCGGGCCACGAAGGACCGGTCGATCTTCAGCTCGCTCACCGGCAGCCGCCGCAGATGTACCAGCGACGAGTACCCGGTGCCGAAGTCGTCGAGCGACATCTTCACGCCGTGGCCGTTCAGCCCCGCGAGGGTGTCGGCGGCCCGCTGCGGGTCCTCGAGCAGCACATGCTCGGTTATCTCCAGCTGCAGCGCCCCGGCCGGCACCCCGTGCCGCGCCAGCCGCGCCGCGACCAGGCCCGCGAACCCCGGCGTGTGGACGTCCCGCGGCGAGACGTTGACCGCCACCGGCACCCGCAGCCCCTGCGCCCGCCACCGGGCGACCTGCGCGAGCGCGGTCTCCAGCACGTACTCCGTCAGATGGGGCATCAGCCCGGACGACTCGGCGATCGCTATGAACTCGTCCGGCGGCACCTTCCCGCGTTCCGGGTGCACCCACCGCACCAGCGCCTCGAGTCCGGCCACCTGGCCGTCGAAACGCACCTTCGGCTGGTAGTGCAGCTGCACCTCGTGGGCGTCCAGGGCGCGCCGCAGATCGCCCAGCAGGCCCAGCCGGTCGGGGGTGTTGGAGTCCCGCTTGGACTCGTACACCTCGACGCCCGTACGGTCCCGCTTGGCCTGGTACATCGCCACGTCCGCCCGGCGCAGCAGCCCCTCCGCGTCCAGCGCGTGGTCGGGGAAGACGGCGACCCCCGCACTGGCCTCCAGGACCAGGGTGAGGCCGTCGAGGTCGAGCGGTGAGGAGAGGGCCGTGACCAGGCCGCGGGCCACCCGGGTGGCCGAGGTCGTGGAGTCGGCGACCGGGAGTAACACCGCGAACTCGTCACCGCCGAGCCGGGCCGCCTCCGCACCGCGCGGCAGCGCGGCCCGCAACCGGTCGGCTATCTGGAGGAGCAGCCGGTCACCGGCGAGATGACCGAGCGTGTCGTTGACCGAACGGAACCGGTCGAGGTCGATCAGCATGAGGGCGGAGCGGGCGCCGATGCGTTCGGCGTCGTCGAGGGCGGTCCAGATCCGCTCAAGGAGCCACTGCCGGTTGGGCAGTCCGGTCAGCGGGTCGCGCAGCTGCTCCTCGGCGCGGGCCCGGGCTATCCACAGGGTGGAGTCGAGGGCGACCAGCGGGATGGAGAACAGCGGGAGCAGCAGCGGCTGGGCGACCGCGACCACGCAGATCAGCGGGGCGATGCCGAGCAGGGCGACGGCGACCAGGCCCTGGCGCATCAGGGCGGTGCGGGCGACGGTGGGCAGGCCGCCGCCGCGCGGAGCGTGCAGGTACCAGAGCAGGGCCCGGGTGACGGCGAGATAGGCGACCGCGACGAGCACGACCTCGGGGGCGGTGGAGACGGTCCAGCCGGCCGGGTCCCAGGGCGACTCGACGGTCGGGACGCGCCCGAAGACGAGGAGCACCAGGGCGCCGGCCCCGATGCCGAGGATGTCCACCGCGCCGTGCAGGACACCCTGCCGCCAGCGGTGGCGCCTGGCTATGCCGACCAGGACGACGACGGTGAGGCTGACCATGCCGGCGGGCACCCAGCCGTAGAGCAGGAGGACGGCGAGGGTGAGGGCGGCGCCGGAGCCGGTGCCGCCCCACCAGCGGGCGCGGCCGAGCAGGACGAGGTGGCCGACGATGATGCCGGTCAGCACGGCCAGCGACCAGCCGACCGTGCCGGACGGGAAGAGCGCGTGGTTGTCGGAGAACGCGCGGTAGAAACCGGCGCCGAGGACGAACCCGGCGGCCGCGACGACCCCGGCGGGCAGCGCGGGCCAGGACAGGTGCCGTTCGTGTTCGGTGCCGACCAGGCCGGGCGGTGGCTCGACGGCGGCCAGCGGCAGCGGGTCGCGGGCGTCCGCGACGCCCACCGTCGGCACGCCCGGCATACGTGGCAGGCCGGGGCGCCGATCGCCCCGCGCCGGCCACCGGCTCGCCCGCCACGCGCACGCCCGGCGGCGCAGCGGCGGCCGCGCGCCCGGGGCGGCGCTCTCGGTCGGTTCCATTCCCGTCCCTCTCACAGCCGGCGGTGCCCACGCCATGCGGTCCGTGCCCTGCCGGGGCACGGGAATGCCCCGACCGCAGCTGGGCACGGCAGGCGCATATCCCAACAGTAGGCCGCAGAAGGCTTCCACGGGCAGCGGTCGTCTACGGTTGCCCGATTGCGCCCCGGCCACCCGTATGCATCTGGTATGCGCCGAACGGGTGGCCTTCAACCCCTACTCCTCGGTCGGAAGGGCGACTTCGGCCGCCGCGTCCGGTCCCTGCTCCAGAAGGACGACAAATCCGTCCTCGTTCAGAACCGGAACCTTCAGCTGCATCGCCTTGTCGTACTTCGATCCCGGGTTGTCACCCACGACCACGAACGCGGTCTTCTTCGACACCGACCCGGTCACCTTGGCCCCGCGGCTCTGCAGCGCGTCCTTGGCGCCGTCGCGGGTGTAGTGCTCCAGGGTCCCGGTCACGACGACGGTGAGGCCCTCCAGCGGGCGCGGCCCCTCGTCCTCTCCGCTGGACTCGTCCTCCAGCGGGACTCCGGCGGCCTTCCACTTTCGGATGATCTCGCGGTGCCACTCCTCGGCGAACCATTCCGTGAGCGCGGTCGCGATGATGCCGCCGACGCCGTCGATGTTCGACAGCTCCTCCTCGGTGGCCTGCTCGATGCGGTCGATGGAGCGGAACTCGCGGGCCAGCGCCTGGGCGGCGACCGGTCCGACGTGCCGGATGGACAGGCCGTTGAGGAAGCGGGCGAGCGGGCGGGTCTTCGCCTCCTCGATCTTCTGCAGCAGCGCGAGGGTGTTCTTCTTGGGCTCGCCCTTCTGGTTGGCGAAGACCGTGACGACCTTCTCCTCGCCGGTCTTGGGGTCGCGCTTGGGCAGCCCGCTGTCCGGGTCCAGGACGTACGCCTTGATGGGCAGCAGCTTCTCGACGGTGAGGTCGAACAGGTCGCCCTCGTCGACCAGCGCCGGGGCGGTGGGCTCCAGCGGCCGGGTGAGCGCCGCCGCCGCGACCCCGCCGAAGTGCTCGATGTCCAGGCACTCACGGCCCGCGAGGTAGGAGACGCGCTCTCTCAACTGGGCGGGGCAGGTCCGGGCGTTGGGGCACCGCAGGTCGATGTCGCCCTCCTTCATGGCCCGCAGCGGCGTCCCGCACTCGGGGCACTCGGCCGGCATCACGAACTCCCGCTCGCTGCCGTCCCGCAGGTCGACGACCGGGCCGAGGATCTCCGGGATGACGTCACCGGCCTTGCGCAGCACCACCATGTCGCCGATCAGCACGCCCTTGGCCTTGACGACCTCCTGGTTGTGCAGGGTGGCGAACTCCACCTCGCTGCCCGCCACGGTGACCGGCTCGACCTGGGCGTACGGCGTGACGCGTCCGGTGCGGCCGACGCCCACCTTGATGTCGATCAGCCTGGTGTTGACCTCTTCCGGCGCGTACTTGTACGCGATCGCCCACCGGGGGGCGCGGGCCGTCGAACCGAGGCGACCCTGGAGGCGGATCTCGTCCAGCTTCACGACGACGCCGTCGATCTCGTGCTCCACGGAGTGCCGGTTCTCGCCGTAGTAGGCGATGAACTCCCGTACCCCGTCGAGGTCGTCGACCACCCTGTTGTGCGGGGAGGTCGGCAGACCCCAGGTCTTGAGCAGGTCGTAGGCCTCGGAGAGCCGGCCGAGGCCCTCGAAGCCCTCCAGGGCGCCGATGCCGTGCACGACCATATGCAGCGGGCGGCCGGCGGTGACCCGCGGGTCCTTCTGGCGCAGTGAACCGGCCGCCGCGTTGCGCGGGTTGGCGAACGGCTTGTCACCGGCCTCGACCAGACGCGCGTTGAGCTCGGCGAACTTCTCCATCGGGAAGTAGACCTCGCCCCGGATCTCGACCAGGTCGGGGACGCGCTCGCCGTGCAGCCGGTCCGGGACCTCGGCGATCGTACGGACGTTGGGCGTGATGTCCTCGCCGGTGCGGCCGTCGCCGCGGGTCGCCGCGCGGGTGAGGCGGCCGTGCTCGTAGGTGAGGTTGACGGCGAGGCCGTCGACCTTGAGCTCGCACAGGAAGTGGTACTCCTGCTCGCCCAGTTCCTTGTGGATCCGCTCGGCCCAGGCCGCGAGGTCGTCGTCGTTGAACGTGTTGTCCAGCGACAGCATCCGCTCGCGGTGCCGGACCGACGTGAACTCCGTCTCGTACGCCCCCGCGACCTTCTGGGTCGGCGAGTCGGGCGTGCGCAGCTCGGGATACTCGTCCTCCAACGCCTCCAGGGTCTTGAGGAGCTTGTCGAACTCCGCGTCGCTGACGACCGGAGCGTCGTTCACGTAGTACCGGAAGCGGTGCTCCTCGATCTGCTCAGCGAGCCGCGCGTGCTTCTCCCGTGCCTCGGCGGGCACCGCCGTCTCCGCCTGCTGCTTGTCGCCGGCCACCGTGTTCCTCCCGTTACTCTGGGTTGTCCGCGAGTGATCTCGCCGCCCGGACGCAGTGGGCGAGCGCCTGCCTGGCGTACGCGGGCGAAGCGCCCGCCAGCCCGCACGCCGGGGTGATGGTGACGGACTCCGCGAGAAGCCCCGGTCGCAGCCCCAGCCTGCGCCACAGCGTCCTGACACCCATGACGCTACCGGCAGGGTCTGACAATGCGGCGTCCGTGCCCGGCACGACACCGGCGAAGAGCCGGGTCCCCGCTTCCACCGCCTCGCCGATCACGTCGTCGTCACGTTCGGTGAGGAGCGAGAAGTCGAACGAGACGGCGGCCGCTCCGGCGCGGCGGAGCAGGGCGAAGGGGACGTCGGGGGCGCAGGAGTGGACGACGACCGGGCCGTCGGCGTGCACGCCGAACACGTCGCGCAGGGTGGATTCGACGAGCTGACGGTCGACCGCGATGTGGGTGCGGTAGCCGGAGGCGGTCTTCACCTGGCCGCGCAGGACGGCGGTCAGGGACGGCTCGTCGAGCTGGAGCACCGGGCGGGCGCCGGGGATGCGCCGTCGGACCTCGGCCAGATGCAGGCGCAGCCCCTCGGTGAGGGAGGCGGCCAGGTCGCGGCAGGCGCCGGGGTCGGAGAGCGCCGACTCGCCGTTGCGCAGTTCCAGGGCGGCGGCAAGGGTCCAGGGGCCGACCGCCTGCACCTTCAGCGGCCCCTCGTACTCCTGGGTGAACTCCTCGATCGCGTCCAGGTCCTCGCCCAGCCAGGACCGGGCCCGCCGGGTGTCCCGGCCCGGCCGGTCGCCGAGCCGCCAGCCGCTGGGCTCCACGCGCGCGTACAGCTCGACGAGCAGGCCCGCGGTGCGGCCGATCATGTCGGCGCCGGGGCCGCGGGCGGGCAGCTCGGGCAGGAAGGGGAAGTCCTCGAAGCTGCCGGTCGCGGTCTTGGCGGCCTCGCGGGCGTCGGTGCCGGGGAGCGAGCCGACGCCTGTGGCGGGGCCGAAGTCGGAGAGTGCGTTCACGTGAGGAGCCTAAGCGGGGCGGGCAGGTGCGGTGTGCGGCCCGCTCACCCCACTCGTTCCGCTCGCCCCCATTTGTTCCGCTCAACGGCACAGCGGGCGACAGGGCGCGGCCCGCTCCGCAGGCTGGGTCCGTCGGCCGGTGCGCCCCGCGCGGCATCGCGGACCGGCTTCCGCGGCTCTCCGGGGACCGCGGCTCCGCCACCGCTCAGGGAGGACGCCCATGACGTCGTCGCCGCACCGCCCCGCGCCCGGCACCCCCGATTCATCCGGCTCATCCGGCTCATCCGATTCATCCGTTCGGTACGGCGACGAACTCTCCTTGCTGAAGGCGGAGTTCGAGGGCGGGTCCGACGTGTGGCGCTCGGCGCTGGGCGGTGCGGTGTGCGTGGCCGATCCCGAGGCGGCGCGGGCGGTGATGGGCAACCGGCACGGTGTCGTCGCGGAGACCTCGGACTTCTACCACCACCGGCACGGTGTCTTCGGGCCACGCTCGGCACAGCTCACGATCGGGCGCGCGGCCCGGAGTCTCGTACAGCGCCATCTGCAGGACCACCGGGCCGAGCTGCCCCGGCTGGTCGCCGAGCGGCTGGCGCCGCGCAGCGAGTGGCCGGATGCCGGGAACCTGCTCGTCCTGCGGCATCTGCGTGATGTGCTGCTGCACCCGGCCGCGCCGCCCCACCTGCACCGGACGGTGGAGGCGATCGTCGCCCGCGCCGTGCTGGCGGGAGCCCGGCAACGCCACTCCGCGCCGTCCCGGCTGCTGTTCCGGCGCCGTGCGCTGCACGCCCTGCACGCGGAGATACGGGCCCGGCAGCGCGCGGCACGGCCGCCGGACCACCCGGCGGGGCCGCGCGACCTCGTCGACGTCGTCGTCGGCGGGGGTGGCCCGGCCGCGGATCCGCGTGAACTCGTCGAGGTCTACCTGTCGTTCCTGTTCGCCACGGCCGGGTCGATCGGGTTCGCGCTCGGCTGGTCGGTGCTGCTGCTGGGCACCCACCCGGACCGGGCCGCCGCGGACCCGGGCCGGACCGTCCGCGAGGCGCTGCGGCTGTGGCCGGTGGCGTGGCTGTTCGCCCGCACCCCGAGCCGCGCGCAGGAGCTGGGCGGGACTCCGGTCACGCCCCGGGACCGGCTGATGGTGTGCAGCTACCTGGTGCACCGGCACCCCGGGTACTGGGAGCGGCCCGACGAGTTCGTCCCGGAGCGCTGGGCCGAGGGTGCGCCCGACGGGGCCTACCTGCCGTTCGGTCTCGGTCCGCACACCTGTGCCGGCGCGACCGTCACCGTACGGCTGCTGGAGGACCTGGTGGACCTCCTGACCCGCGACTGGCGGGTGTCGGTCACCCCTGACGGCGGCGGGCCCCAGGTGGGTCCGGCGCTGGCTCCGCCGCGGTTCACCGCGGTGCTGAGCCGTCCCGACGGCTGTCCCGAGAGGAGGTGACGAGCATGCGCGCGCTGTACCTCAAGACGAAGTCGGTCCTCAACGTCCGACGCACGTACGGGCAGTTCTGGTACCTGTACCACCACATCTGACCGGCCCGCGCGGGGAGGCGACAGCCGGTCGGCTCCCCGCGCTCCCACGAGGGGAACGCCCACGATGACCACCCCGCAGCACCCCGAGGACTTCCTGAGTGCCATGCGGCTGCGCAGCGCCCAGGAGGACGGGATCTTCTGGGTCGACGACGAGCGGCTCGGGGTCTTCGAGCCGGAGGCGGCCCGCCGGGTCAGCGCCGTCAACTGGCAGCGGTACGTCATGCACGACCGGCTGGTCGACCTGGTGCGCCGGCGGCGCAGCCCCGAGATGCGGTGGAGCCGGATCCGCTCCGCCTGGATGACCCAGCTGCACGCCCTCGCGACGGCGGAGCAGCACGGCCTGCTGATCGAGCGCATGGAGCGGGTGCTGGACGCGCGGACCGGGCCGGGCACCGACCTGACCATGCTGATGCAGGACGTGGCGCTGCGGTCGCTGCTGCCCGTCGCGCTCGGCGGGCTCACCGGCGCCGAGGAGGATCTGGTCCGGCGGGACCTGGAGATGAAGCTGGCGCGGCTGGTGTCGCCCGCGCCGGGCGGCGTCCTGCACCATCTGCGGCACGTCGCCGTCCAGGTGCGGGCCGGGCTGGTGGTGCGCCGGGTCCTGCGGCAGCGCGCCCGCGGTCGGCGCGGGCGCGAGCCGGACCTCGCCGACCCCTTCGTGGACCTGCTGCCGGAACTCGGCATGGACCGCGCGCTGGACGTGGTGACGACCGTCCTCACCGCCATCGGCGGCCCGCCCGGGACCGCCGCGGCGAGCGTGCTGTACGAGTTCGTCCGGCAGCCCGAGTGGCGGCGCCGGCTCGAAGCCGAGCTCGGTGCCGTGGACCCGGTGGCGTTCCGTACGGCGCCCACCAGGGCGGCCCCGGTCACCCACCGGTTCGTCAAGGAGGTGCTGCGGATGTGGAGCCCGCCGCTGCTGCTGGTGCGCCGCTCCACGTTCGCGTTCGACCTGGGGAGGACCCGGCTGGAGCCGGGGCAGTGGTACCTGCTGAGCCCGCATCTGATCCACCGTGACGAGCGGGTCTGGAAACAGCCCGACGTCTTCGACCCGGACCGCTTCCTCCCGGGCGCGCCGCACGGCCCGGCCGACCGGACCTGTTACGTGCCGTTCGGCTGGGCGCCGAAGAAGTGCATCGGCGCGAACATCGCCGTCGTCCAGCTGATGGCCCTGTGCCATCTGCTGTGCACCCGCTACCGGCTGACCGTGGACCACCCGGAGGCGGTGACGATGGCCCTGCGGTTCGCGCCGGTGCCGGAGAACTTCCGGGGGCGGCTCACGCTGCGGTGAGCAGGTCATCCGCGGCGCCGTCGTGGCTGATCGCGCAGTTCCCCGCGCCCCTTTGGGGCGCTGCAATCAGGCTTAGCCGGGCAGCGGGCCCGGGCGCACGGTCAGGTCGTTGATCTCGGCGTCCCTCGGCAGGTCCAGGGCGGTCAGGACGGTGGTCGCCACGGACTCCGGGTCGATCCACCGCGCCGGGTCGTACTCCTTGCCCTCCTGCTGGTGGACCTTCGCCTGCATCGGGCTCGCCGTGCGGCCCGGGTAGACCGAGGTGACCCGGACGCCGTTGCCGTGCTCCTCGGCGCGGAGGGAGTCGGCGAGGGCTTTCAGGCCGTGCTTGGAGGCCGCGTACGCCGACCAGCCCGCGTGCGCGTTGAGTCCGGCGCCGGAGTTCACGAACAGCACATGGCCGCGGGCGGCGCGCAGCTGGGGCAGGAAGTGCCGGGTCAGCTCGGCCGGTGCGACGAGGTTGACGTTGAGCTGGTGGCGCCAGGACTTCGGGGTCAGCTCGCCGACCTCGCCCAGGTCGACCACGCCGGCGATGTGCAGCAGCGAGTCCACCCGGTCGGGGAGGGTCTGGTGGGAGAAGGCCCAGGAGAGCTTGTCCGGGTCGGCCAGGTCGCCGACCAGGGTGCGGGCGCCGGGGAACTCGGCGGCCAGTTCCTTCGCGCGGCCCGCGTCGCGCGCGTGCAGCACGAGTTCGTCCCCGCGCGCGTGCAGGCGGCGGGCCACGGCGGCGCCGATGCCGGAACCGGCACCGGTGATCACATGAGTTGCCATGGGCCCCATGCTCGCATCAGCGGGCGGCGGGACCCTGCTCCAGGTGGGCCAGGGCCTGCGCGGGTTCCTCGGCGAAGAACATCAGCTCGGCCAGGGGGCGGGGCAGGAAGCCCTCCGCCTCCATGCGGCGGAACTGCTCCTCCAGGCCGTCGTAGAAGCCGGCGGTGTTGAGCAGGACGACGGGCTTGTCGGTGCGGCCGTGCTTCTTCAGCTCCAGGATCTCGGTGGCCTCGTCGAGCGTGCCGGTGCCGCCGACCATGATCACGACGGCGTCGGCCTTCTCCAGGAGGAGCCGCTTGCGCTCCGCGAGGTCGGCCGCGACGACCATCTCGTCGGCGCCGGGGCGCGCCTTGTCGGCGAGGAAGCCGACGGAGACGCCGACCAGCTTTCCGCCGGCTTCCTGGACGCCGTCGGCGACGACCTTCATGAGGCCGACGTTGGAGCCGCCCCAGACGAGGGTGTGGCCGCCCTCGCCGAGGAGTTTCGCGAAGTCGCGGGCGGGGCGGGTGTAGCGGTCGTCCAGGTCGGCGGCGGAGAGGAAGACGCAGATTCGCATGGGGTCAGGGTATGCATTGCGTTGTGTGGCGGCTGCGGGTGTGTGGGGGTTGCTCGCGCCCACGCGGCGGAGCCGCACATCGAATACAGCCCCGCGCCCCTAAAAGCAGGGCGCTGGCGCACCCGGCGGGAACAAGTGGGCGTCCGTCGGCGTCACCCTTACATGGCCTCTGGACACACCATCACCATCGAGCAGTCCCAGCAGCACGTCCGCGTCACGCACGGGGACCTGGTCCTCGCCGAGAGCGACCGGCCCCTCATCCTGCGTGAGACCGGCTCTCCCGTGCGCTACTACATCCCCGCCGAGGACGTCCGGCTGGACCTCCTCACGCCCTCCGAGACGCACACCGTCTGTCCCTTCAAGGGGACCGCCTCCTACTGGTCCCTGCCGGACGCGCCGGACCTGGTCTGGGCGTACCCCGAGCCGAAGGCCGACGTCGCCCGGATCAAGGACCACCTCTGCTTCTACGAGGTCGACGTCACCGGCTGACGCCGGACGGTCGAGGCGATCGTCGCCGAGCCGACGACGCGGGTGTCGTCGTACAGGACGATCGCCTGGCCGGGGGCGACGCCGCGGACCGGCTCGGTGAAGGTGACGTGGAGTTCGCCCTCGGTCAGTGCCGCGCTGACCTCGGTCTCGCCGCCGTGCGCGCGGAGCTGGGCGGTGTAGACGCCTGGGCCGGTCGGGGCGGCGCCGCACCAGCGGGGCTTGATCGCCGTCAGGCCGGTCACGTCGAGGGCGTCGGCGGGGCCGACCGTCACCGTGTTGTTCACCGGCGAGATGTCGAGGACGTAGCGCGGCTTGCCGTCGGCGGCGGGGGTGCCGATGCGCAGGCCCTTGCGCTGGCCGATGGTGAAGCCGTACGCGCCCTCGTGGGTGCCGAGCTTGGCGCCCGTCTCGTCGACGATGTCGCCCTCGGCCTTGCCGAGCCGCCGGGCCAGGAAGCCCTGGGTGTCGCCGTCGGCGATGAAGCAGATGTCGTGCGAGTCGGGCTTCTTGGCGACGGCGAGGCCCCGGCGCTCGGCCTCGGCGCGGATCTCGTCCTTGGTGGTGAGGGTGTCGCCGAGCGGGAAGAGGGCGTGGGCGAGCTGCCTGTCGTCCAGGACGCCGAGGACGTACGACTGGTCCTTCGCCATGTCGGAGGCGCGGTGCAGCTCGCGGGAGCCGTCGGGGAGCGTCACGATCTTCGCGTAGTGGCCGGTGCAGACGGCGTCGAAGCCGAGCGCGAGGGCCTTGTCGAGCAGGGCCGCGAACTTGATCTTCTCGTTGCAGCGCAGGCACGGGTTGGGGGTGCGGCCCGCCTCGTACTCGGCGACGAAGTCCTCCACGACGTCCTCGCGGAAGCGGTCGGCGAGGTCCCAGACGTAGAACGGGATGCCGATGACGTCGGCGGCGCGGCGGGCGTCGCGGGAGTCCTCGATGGTGCAGCAGCCCCGGGCGCCCGTGCGGAAGGACTGCGGGTTCGCGGAGAGCGCGAGATGGACGCCGGTGACGTCGTGGCCGGCCTCGGCCGCGCGGGCGGCGGCGACGGCGGAGTCCACGCCGCCCGACATGGCGGCGAGGACGCGGAGGGGGCGGGTGCGCTGCGGGGTGTCAGTCATAGCCCCTCCAGGGTACGGGGACGCGGGAACCGGGGCCCGCGAGTATCCGTTGGAGATCGCATGGGGGCACATCAGGCGGTGGCGGGTGATCGGGACCGGCGGATCGGGCGGCGGGCGCTGCTGGTCGGCGGGGCGGCGGCGGCCGTGGGCACGGTGGCGCTGACCAGGGACGAGCTGACGCGGCTGTACTGGCGGCTGCCCGGGGTGAGCAAGGCGCGGGTGGCGGGGGCGGTGGACTTCACTGGCGCGCGGTGGGTGGCGGCGTCCCCGGCGAACTACCGGACGGCGGACCGGCCGGCCGACTACCCGATCGACCGGGTGGTCGTCCATGTCACCCAGGGCGGCTTCGCGAGCGCGGTGAAGGCCTTCCAGGATCCGGCGCACCAGGCCGCGGCGCACTACATCGTGCGCAAGGACGGGCGGATCACCCAGCTGGTCCGCGAGCTGGACGTGGCGTTCCACGCGGGGAACCGGTCGTACAACGAGCGCAGTGTCGGGATCGAGCACGAGGGGTTCGTGGACCGGCCGGAGGACTTCACCGACGCGATGTACGCGGCCTCGGCGCGGCTGACGGCCGCGATATGCCGGCGGTACGGCATGGCGACGGACCGCGAGCACGTGATCGGTCACGTGGAGGTGCCGGGGACGGATCACACCGACCCGGGGAAGCACTGGGACTGGGGTCGGTACATGGGGCTTGTTCGGCGTGTCGGACAGGCCTGACCTCAGGTTCCACCTGTGACTTAATCGTTATCCTGTGGCAGTCCTGCGCGCTGCCTGTGTCCGTTGCGTCCCGCACCAGTGGCGCCAGCTGCGCCTGCTCAACTCGGCCTGCTTTCAAGGGAGTTAAGCATTACCAGGATCCACGGCCGCTTCACAGTTCCGCCGGTTCGCTCCTAACTTCGCCTCAGATTTCGCACAGACCCCAGGACAAACATCCGGGGCCATGACCCACACCACAGATCCCGCCTTCGAGGCGAACAGAGACGAAGAGCAGGTCAAGGGCGGCAGGCGCCGTCGTGCCAAGGGCTCGGAGCAGCCCCAGGCGGAGCACTCCAAGGCCGAGCGCACCACGGACGCCGAGCACTCCAAGGGAGCAACGGCCAAGCGAGGCAAGGGCGTTCACCGCCGGAAGTTCCTCGGCGGCATGGCCGGGGTCGGTCTGGGCGCCGTCGCCGCGGCCGGCTCCACCTTCGCCCTGCTGACCGACGCGAAGGGCAACAAGGCCGGCGCGGCGACCAACACCGCCACCCTGAACATCCCGGACCTCCTGGAGGGCACCACCTCCGACAGCACCACCACCTTCACCCTGGAGGCGAAGACCGGCAGCGCCGAGGTCCTCAGCGGCGTCACCAGCACCACCGCGGGCTACAACCAGTCGTTCCTCGGCCCCACCATGAAGTGGACCAAGGGCGACGTGGTCCTGCTCAACATCACCAACAGCCTGGGCGAGGACACCACCGTCCACTTCCACGGCGCGCACGTGCCGCCGAAGATGGACGGCGGACCCCAGGTCGCCTTCGCCGACGGGGAGACCTGGTCGCCGACGTTCACGGTCAAGGACGAACCGACGACGCTCTGGTACCACCCGCACGCGCTCGGCACCACGGCGAAGCAGGCGGTGCACGGCCTGGCCGGCATGATCATCGTCGAGGACAGCGACGACACCAGCGCGGCGCTGCCCAGCACCTACGGCACGGACGACATCCCGCTGATCTTCCAGTGTCTGGCCGTCGACAGCGCCGGCGACATCAAGTACGACGTCACCGGCTACCTCACCAGCGGCCTGAGCTTCCCGCTGCTGGTCAACGGCACCAACGTCGACGACACCACGCTCACCTTCACCGCGACCAAGACCCGGACCCGGTTCCGGCTGCTCAACGCCTCGCCGTCGGACATCATCACCATCCAGCGCAGCGACGGCGGCACGATGACCCAGATCGCCACCGACCAGGGCTACCTGGCCGAGGCGGCGGACGTGACCACGATCCGGCTGGTGGCCGGCGCGCGCGCCGAGATGGTCATGGATATGTCGGACGACGTCACCCTCCAGGCGGTCATCACCACCGGCTGGATCCGCGGCGGCAGCGGCACGTACGACTTCCTGGCGGTCACCGCGAGCGGCACCGACACCCCGTCCGACCTGCCCAGCTCGCTGCGGACCATCGACCGGTACGACACCAGCGACTTCACGGCCCGGACCATCACCCTCGGCAACAGCGGCGGCACCATGCTGATCGACGGGAAAGCCGGGACCAGCATGGACTCCATGACCATGATCAGCACCACGCTGGGGTCCAAGGAGATCTGGACGATCAAGAACAGCACGCAGCTGGAGCACTCGTTCCACCTGCACGACGTGCCGTATCAGCTGATCTCCATCAACGGCGCGGATCCGACCGGCGTCGAACTCGGCTGGTACGACACCTTCGAAGTGGTCGGCGGCGGCTCCATCGTGATCGCCATGGAGTTCACGGACTTCTCCGACGACACGTACATGTACATGCTCCACTGCCATCTGCTGCAACACGAGGACGAGGGCATGATGGCGGCCCTCATGGTGACGGACAGCTAGAGGGACAGCCCGTGGCCGCTCGGGCCTCCTGAGCAGGCTGCCGCCGGCAGTGGAAGTGCCGGCGGCAGCCGTTCGTGAGGTTCCGGTCACTGGCAGACCCCCCGGAACACATCGACCTGGCCGCCCGTGCTGTCCGCCACCACGAGGTCGCGGACGCCGTCGCCGTCCAGGTCTGCCGCCGTCGCGTCGTAGGCGCCGGTGGCGGGCACCTCGGTCAGCCGGGTGAGGGTACCCGAGCCGTCGCCCGTGTACGGCGTGACCGAGTTGCCCTGAAGGGAAGAGACCAGCAGGTCCGTGATGCCGTCCCCGTCCAGGTCGGCGGCGCCCCCGGCGACCGGCAGCGCGGGCGTGCTGTAGGTGGTGGCCGCACCGAAGGTGCCGGCACCGTTCCCGAGCAGCACGTCCAGGGTGTCGGCGCCGTTGCTCACCGTGGCCAGGTCGAGGCTGCCGTCACCGTCGAAGTCGCCCTCGGCGAGGGAGTAGAGGCGGGCGGTGGTCGCGTACTCGGTGGCGGCACCCAGGGCTCCGGTGCCGTCACCGAGGAGCACGCTCACCCCCGCGCTCGCCACGCTCGCCGTGGTCACGTCGGCAGCGCCGTCCCCGTCGAAGTCCCCGACGACGATGCCGTGCGGCTGGCTTCCGGTGGCGGTCTGGCCGGCGTCCGTGAAGGTGCCGTCCCCGTTGCCGAGCAGCACGGTCACCGAGTCGCCTTCGAGGTTGGCGGCGACCACGTCCACCGCGCCGTCCCCGTCCAGGTCGGCGGTGACGACATGCCGGGTGTTGGTGTCGGCGCCGGCCGAGCCGGTCAGGGTGTACGACGGGACGCAGGCGGTCGCATCGGCGGCCACCGCCGGGATCGCGGGCAGCGTTCCGCCGAGGAGCAACCCGCCGGCCGCGGCGATCCGCAGGCAGAGCTGCCGGTTCATGCCGTACCGCCTTTCGTCTCGGGCTTTCGTCTCGGGTGAGGTCATCGGTCGGCTCAGCTCCGGTCGGCGGCGACCCGGAAGCCGACCGTGGGATAGCCGCCGCTGCCGTCCCGGCCCTCGCCGCGGTAGTGGGTGGTGCAGCTGCGCCCCGTCGCGTACCAGGAGCCGCCGCGCACGGCGTTGACGTCCAGACCGGCCTCCTGGCCGTTGGTGGCGGTGACGACGCTGGAGGTCCACTCGAAGCAGTTGCCGGCCATGTCGTAGGCGCCGTACACGCTGACGCCGTCCGGGTACGCGCCCACGGCCGAGGTGAGTCCGCCGGTCGCCACGAGCGCGTCGAAGAGGTCCGTGTAGACGAACCCGGTCCAGGTGTCGTGGTCGATCCAGCCGGTCACCCCGCCGGTGGCGGTGACGGTGAGGATCTCGGAGACCGGCTCGCTCTCGCCGTACCGGGTGGACTCCGGGTTGTCGTAAGTGGCCTCGGTGGAGCCGTAGTTCGCGAGGTAGTACGCGGCGCACACCGCGTTGTAGTTGTAGTCGCTGGTGAGCACGGAGTCCGTGTAGGTCGTCCCCGCCGTGTCGCCCCAGGGGTAGGCGTAGGAGTCGGGGCCGCGGGCCGCGCTCTCCCACTCGGCCTCGGTCGGCAGCCGCAGGGTCCAGCCGTCGGCCTGCCCGGTGAGCCAGTCGCAGAAAGCCTCGGCATCCGCCAGCGCGACCGCCAGGACCGGGTGTTGCTCCTTGCCGGTGGGGACCGTGCCGTCGTCCCAGTAGGACGGGACGGTGTGGCCGGCGCCCGCGTCCGTGCCGAGGAAGGCCGCGTACTGGGCGTTGGTGACCTGGTAGGCCCCCAGCCAGTAGGCCGAGTCGATCGGCGAGGCCTCGCCGGCGCCGGTGGTGTTGGACAGGTCGGCCGTGAACACGAAGTCCGGGTCCGCGGGAGCCGGCACCAGGGTCTGCCCGGCGACGGTGACCGTGTCGGCCGCGGCGGCCGGAGCCGCGCCGAGCAGCGGCACTCCGAGCAGCGGCGCGACGGCCGAGACGCCGACGGCACGCAGCAACTTCCTTCTGCCGAGCGGCTGTTGGTGCGGTGGTACGACGGTCATGGGGCGGCCTTCCGTCGACTCGATGGCTGGGGCGGCCGACCACGCGGCATTTCAGGGGGACAGCGCGCCGCGTGACCGGCCCTTCGACGGAACGTAAGGTGCGCGCCTTTGCTCCGGCCAATGTCGGCCTGTGACTTCTCTGGACGCGTGCACACAGGTTCCGCGCCGGCTGCGCGGTCCGTACCGTCGAGCCCGCAGTCTGTCCGAAGAGAGGCACAGTGTCGACACCTTGGGCTGTGAATGCGAAAGAACCACTTGACCGAGCCTTACTGTCGACACTAGACAGGTGAGGGAGGACCTTCCCACGCCACGAGGAGAACGCCATGACCGATCCCCGGCCCGGACGACGCCTCTCGGGCAAGGTCGCCCTCGTGACCGGCGCGGGCGCGGGCATCGGCCAGGGCTGCGCCCTGCTCTTCGCCGAGCAGGGCGCGACCGTGGTCGGCTGCGACATCGACGCGGACGCGGCCGGACGCACCCGGAAGCTGGCCGCCGAACGCGGGGTGAAGGTCGAGGTCATGGCCCCGCTGGACATGACGGTGGCGGCGGACGCGCAGCGCTGCGCGGACACCGTCTTCGAGCGGTACGGCCGGATCGACGTCCTGGTGACGGCGGGCGCGATCGCCCCGCACATGGCGAGCGCGGCGGAGATGGACTTCGACGCGCAGTGGACGCCGACCCTGCGCGGCGAGGTCGACGTGGTGTTCCTGCCGGTGCGGGCGGCCTGGCCGCACCTGGTGGCCTCCGGCGGCGGTTCGATCGTCAACTTCGCCTCGGTGAACGCCTTCCGGGGCAGCGGCACCTTCGGCATGGTCGCGCACTGCGCGGGCAAGTCGGCGGTGCTCGGCCTGACCCGCCAGCTGGCCGTGGAGGGCGGACCGTGCGGGATCCGGGCCAACACCATCTCGCCCGGCATGGTGCGCACCCCGGCCACCGAGTCGGCCGGCGCGCACGAGGGAGCCGCCCGGGCGGCGCTCCTGGCCCGTATCCCGCTGGGCCGGGTCGGCACGCCCGAGGACATCGCCTGGTGCGCGGTCTACCTGGCGTCCGACGAGTCCGCGTGGGTCACCGGCGGGAACTTCCCGGTGGACGGCGGCGTGCTGGCCAAGTGAGGGCCCCCGGGCACCGGCGAGGCGAAGGACCCCGGGCACCGGCGAAGCGAGGGCCCCTGGGTCGCCTCCGGGCCCCCTGCCGTCACGTCGACGGGGTGCGCCGCCGGCGTGACGGCTTGCGGCCGGGCTCCTGCTCCTGGATCTGCTCCTCGACCGACCGCAGCGCCCGCACCGTCGCCCCCGCGATCAGCGCGGAGGCCAGCTCGCCGTCGCGCTCCTCGCAGGCCTGCATCAGCCGTTCCTGGTCGTCGACGCTGTAGGCGAGGCGGCCGGGGCGGGTCAGGCTGAGGTGGCGGAGCATGAGGGTGCGCAGCGCCAGGGAGTCGAGGATCTGCTTGAGGGTGGCGTTGCCGACGATCTCGGTCATCCGCTCCTGGAGCTGCACATGGCTCCAGAAGTACGCGTCCACGTCGCCCTCGTCGGCCAGTCCGCGCATCTTCTCGACCCGGCCGCGCAGCTCGCCGATCTCCTCGTCGGTGGCCCGCTCCACCAGCAGCGCGGCGAGCATCGACAGAAGCTGCCGCCGGACCTGGTAGATGTCCCGGATGTCCTGGAGGGAGGGCGCGGCGACCCGGGGCCGGCGACGCGCCTTCATCTCGACCAGACCCTCCTGTTCGAGGACCATCAGGGCCTCGCGCACGGGGGTGCGGCTGGTGTCGAACCGTCGTGACAGGTCGACGCTGTTGAGGTCCTGGCCCGCGGCCAGCCGGCCCTCGATGATCCCGGCGCCCACCCACTCGGCGATCTGCGCAACCAACGGCTCCCGCCGGTCCCGCAGCCGCAGCAGACGGGCGAGCACGACATGCGTGTCCTGATCGGTCATCCGGCGGCCTCCCGGTCCGTGCCCGGCCCGGTGCCGGGTTCACAGCGGACCCATCGGTGTCGACACTATCGCACTCCGGAGCCGCCCAGGACACCGGTCACCAGCTGTCTGTCGACAGTCACCTAGGGCTGGACATCCAGCGCGACCAGGAACCGGGACACCATGTTGTACACCGCCACGGTCGCCGTCAGTTCGACGAGTCCGGTCTCGCCGAAGTCGGCACGCAGGGCGTCGAACACCGGGTCCGGGACCCGGACGTCCCGGGTCATCGCGTCGGTGTAGGCGACGACCCGGGCGATGCGCCCCTCGAACTCCGGTTTCTCCTTGCGCAGTTCGGCCAGCTGCCGGTCGTCCGCCCCGGCCCGCCGCGCCTCCGGCTCGTGCGCCGCCCACTCGTACGGCGCCCGGTTGAGGACCGCGATCCGCAGGATGACCAGTTCGCGGAGGTCGGCGGGGAGCGACATCCGCTCCCTTACGGCGCCGAGCAGGCTGTTCCAGCCGTCGGCCACCGGCGGGCTGTGCAGCAGCATCCGGTCGAGCGGATGCAGGCCGCCGCCGCGCCGGGCGCGGACCCGGTCGGCGATCTCGCCGCCGCCTTCGGTGCCGGGGAGTCGTGCCATGGGATGCGGGTCCTTCCGTTCGGTCGGGCAGGGGGCGGGGCTCGTCAGTCGAGCAGGGGGCGGGGCGCGCGGTCCAACAGCCTGAGGGCGTCGAGCCGTTGGACCGGACCGACCTCGACGGTGGCGCCGCCGAACACCATCGCCTCCTCCCCCGTGAACTCCGGCCAGGCGGGCAGCGGCCCGCCGCCCGGGTCGTGGTCGGTGACGAAGCGGGCCCAGGTGTCGGCCATGGTGCGGGCCAGCTCCCGGTCGGCGTCGGTCCAGGGCCAGGCGCGGGCCGTCAACGTGTCGAGGGCGTAGGGCAGTTCGGCGGTGTGGTGGACGCCGTAGCCGGGCAGCCCGTCGCGGGGCGGGGCGAGCGGAAGGCCGTCCGGCAGGGGCGGGGTCCGGGTGAAGCGGTACATCCAGGTGGGTGCGACGGCCGCGTGGGTCCGCGCCCAGTGCCACACCGGGTAGGCGAACCGGCTCTCCCCCGTGAACCGCCGTGCCGTACGGCGGGCTTCGTCGCTGTTCCGCAGCGGGTACACGGCGTCCGTGCCGGGCTCGACGGGCAGCCGGCGCAGGATGTCCAGCGAGGCGTACACCGAGCCCTCGTCGTCGTTGGTCCCGGCGAGAAGGGGTACGGCGTGCTGGCGGGCGGTGCCGAAGACGTCGTCGCTCGGTTCGGTGAGGACCCGGCCGTCGACGACCGGCCCGAAGTGGCCCTTGAGGACGAGTTCGACGCCGTCGAGCCGGCGCAGTGCGCCGATGCCGCGGTCGTCCGCCCAGCGCAGGCCCTGCTTCTGTGCGGTGGCCTGGTCCGGCAGCGGGCCCTCCGCGCGGCCGATGCCCGAGGCGCTCTGGCCGATCGCCGCGTGGAAGAGGTGCCGGGCGGCCGGGGAGGCCATGAGGTGGCAGACGTGGGCGGCGCCCGCCGAGTTGCCGGCGAGGGTGACCCGGCCGGGGTCGCCGCCGAACGCGTTGATGTTCTCGCCCACCCAGGTCAGGGCGGCGACGATGTCGAGCAGCCCGTAGTTGCCGGCGGCGCCCAGGTCGTCCTCGGCGGCGAGTTCGGGGTGGGCGAGGAAGCCGAGGGCGCCGAGCCGGTGGTTGAGGGTGACGACGACCAGGCCGCGCCGGGCCAGCGCACGGCCGTGGTGGATCTCCTGGCCGCCGTGGCCGTAGCGGTTGCCGCCGCCGTGGATCCAGACCAGCACGGGCAGCCGGGCGCCCGGTGCCGGGTCCGGGGTCCACACGTTCAGGTAGAGACAGTCCTCGCTCATCACCAGCGCCCGCCGGTCGGCGAAGTTGGTGTGGTACATGATCGAGTCGCGGGGCGGCTGGGGCTGCAGCGGTGCCGGGCCGAAGGCGTCGGCCCGGCGTTCGCCGTCCCAGGGCGCGGGCGGGCGCGGGGGCCGCCAGCGGAGCTCTCCGACCGGTGGTGCGGCGAACGGGACGCCCCGGAAGACGGCGATTTCACCGTCGTACTGCGCTGCCAGCCGCCCGGCGCCGACCGTGGCCCTGACGGTGCTGACGGTCCTGATCACCCGGTCGCCTTGTGCAGCACGCCGTCCTTCATGATCACCCGTAGCCGGTCGCGGTCCTGGAGGATCCGGATGTCGGCCAGCGGATCGCCGTCGACGAGCACCAGGTCGGCGAGATACCCCTCCCGCACGAGGCCCAGCTCCTCCCCCATCCCCATCACCTGGCCGCCGTACCCGGTCGCCGCGCGCAGCGCCTCGGCCGGGGTGAAGCCGAACCAGTCCACGAACAGTTCCAGGTCCCGCAGGTTGCGGCCGACCGGGTTCCAGGCGAAGCCGTAGTCGCCGCCGGGGACGACCCGGACGCCGCGCGCCACGAGTTCGGGGACGACCGCGCACACGGCGTCCCGGGTGGCCTCGACCTCCATGCCGGGCTCGGGTTCGCTGCCGGCCTCGTGGAGGTTGGCGTGGATGATGCCCGGGGTCGGCGCGACGAAGATCCGGTCGCGGGCGGCCCGGAGGAGGTCGAGGGCCTCCTCGTCGGCGAAGGTGCAGTGGTAGACGGCGCGGATGCCGTGCCGGACCGCCATCTTGACCGACTCGGCGGCGTGGGCGTGGGCGGTGAGCCAGACGCCGTGCTTCTCGGCGGTGTGCGCGGCGGCGGCCACCTCCTCGTCGGTGAACTGCACGACCCGGGAGGTGCCCTGTACGACGGCGCTCTCGCCGGAGAGGGACAACTTGACGATGTCGACGCCGAGTTCGGCCATGTCGGCGACGAACCGGGCGACCGAGCCGGGGTCGGAGGCGCGGCCGTCGACGCCGGGGAAGTCGTAGACGCCCGGCTCGACCATGCCCGCGCTGCCCTCCCAGGACGCGGCCTTGAGGCGCGGTCCTGGCATCCAGCCCTCGGCGAAGGCCTTGCGGGCGGCGACCTCCGTGCCGGGGAGCCGGTTGCCGCCGGAGTAGGCGCTGGTGATGCCGTGGTCGAGGAGGACCCGGCCGGCGTGCGCGACCAACAGGGCCTTCTCCTCGGCGGGTTCGTCGCGGCGCCGGGAGAGGTGCTCGACGGTGGAGCCGAAGCCGAGGTGGGTGTGGGCGTCGACGAGTCCGGGGAGCAGGGTGCCGCCGCCTCCGTCGATCACCCGGGCCCCGGCGGTCCGGTCGCGTGGGATGCGCTCGGCGACCGCGGTGACGCGGTTGCCCTCGACCAGGACCTGCGCGGGGAACGGGTCGCGGCCGGTGCCGTCGAAGACGTGGACGTCGGTGAAGAGCGTGCTGGTCATGGGGTCCTGGGCCTCCAGAAGCGGTGGCGCATCTCGCCGACTCCCCCGATCCTGCTGACCAGTTCGTCCTCGGGGGTGAGGAAGCGCTGCGGGACCCGGCGGTTGCCGACGCCGGCCGGGGTGCCGGTGAAGACGAGGTCGCCGGGGAGCAGGGTGCAGAACCGGCTGAGGTGGGCGATCAGCCGGGGGATCGGGAAGATCATGTTGGCGGTGCGGTCGTGCTGGACGGTCTCGCCGTTGAGCTCGCAGGTCAGTTCCAGGTCGTCCGGGTCGTCGATCTCGTCGAGGCTGACGAGCGCGGGGCCGATCGGGCCGAAGCCCGGGTAGGACTTGCCGAGCGAGAACTGGGCCGGGCGGCCCGCGAGTTGGCTGATCCGCTCGGAGAGGTCCTGGCCGACGGTGAGCGCGACGACCGGGTCCCAGCCCTTCTCCTCCGGCACCTGGTGGGCCTCCCGGCCGATGACGGCGACCAGTTCCAGCTCCCAGTCGACATGGCCGGGCGGGAGGGTGACCGTGGTGTGCGGGCCGGTGAGGCAGGTGGCGAACTTGGTGAAGACAAGAGGGGCTTCGGGCTCCTCGTAGCCCGCCTCGGCGGTGTGCGGGCGGTAGTTGAGGGCGACGGCGAAGATCTGGCGGGGGGCCGGTACCGGGGGCTCCAGGTCGGCCTCGTCGTAAGGGCGGGCGCCGGTCGCGGCCGTGGACCACAGGCGCAGGTCGTCCCAGCGGGCGAAGGGGTCGGCGGCGAGGGCGGCCGGTACGTCGACGGCGCCGTCCGGGGTCAGCAGGACGGTACGGCCGGCGAGGCGTGCGAGGCGCATCCGGCGATCACACCCACTGCCCGGCGGGGGGCTCGTCCTCGCCGTACGCCTCTCTCCAGGAGACCACCGGGTTGCGCAGCACGCCCAGGCCCTCGATCTCGGCCTCGACGACGTCGCCGGGCTTGAGGTAGTTGGCGAACGGGTCCTCGGTGCTCGCGGCCACGCCCGCGACGGTGCCGGTGGTGACGAGGTCGCCGGCGCTGTAGGTCTGCGGGGAGTGGTAGGCGACCAGCTGCGGGAGGGAGACCGACATCCGGCCGGTGTTGGACTTCTGGCGCACGTCGCCGTTGACCCTGAGTTCCATGTCCAGGGCGTGCGGGTCGTCGATCTCGTCGGCGGTGACGATGTACGGCCCGACCGGGCAGAAGGTCTCGATCGCCTTGGAGAAGGAGAAGACTCCCGACTCCATCTCCCTGCGCTGGATGTCCCGCGCGGTGATGTCGTTGAAGACCACGTAGCCGGCGATGTGCTCGACGGCCTGTTCCGCGGAGAAGAAGCGGCCCGGCTTGCCGATGACGACGGCGAGTTCGAGTTCGTAGTCGAGTTCCCGGGTGAGGTTCGCCGGGTACACGATCGGCTCGTCCGGGCCGATGATCGCGTCGACGTTCTGGAAGAAGACGATCCCCTTGTTGACCGGGTGGGACCAGTCCACGCGGGCCAGGTCCTCGTGGTGCTCCCGGAAGTTGCCGGCGGTGTGGAAGAACTTCTTCGGCACGATCGGCGCGCGCAGCCGGACGTCGGCGAGCGCGAACGTCCGCCCCGTCTCGGCGACTTGGCCCTCCCGCTCGAACCAGGCGCGGGTGCAGGGCACCTCCAGCTCCACGACGGTGTCTCCGTCGAGCCGGCCCACCAGTCCGTCGTCCGGCCCGTCGCAGAACGTCACCAGTTTCATCAGACCTCCCTCAACTGTCGACAGACAGCCTGTCCTGAGCCCGTCTGATCGTCAATAGGTGCGCAAAGTGTGGACACCAATCGGTGCGGTGACCTACCGTCCGAAGCATGCGGACGACGTGGGACTTCACGGGGACCCGGGCGCTGGTCGCCGGGGCCGGCGGGATCGGTGCGGTGGTCGCGGGGGAACTCGCGCGGGCGGGAGCGGCGGTGGTCGTCCTGGACGTGGACGAGGGCAGGTTGGACCAGCTGGCGGGGCCCGGCCCCGTCAAGGGGCTGTCCGCCGACCTGACGTCGGCGGACGCCTGCCGGGCCGCTGTCGACAGTGCGGTGCAACTGCTCGACGGCGTCGACGTGTTCGTGCACGCGGTGGGGGTCAACGACCGGCGGCCGGTGCTCGACACCCCGGACGAGGTCTGGGAGCGGATCACCGCGGTCAACCTCGACAGTGCGTTCTGGCTGGGGCGGGCCGTGGGCGCGGTGATGGTGCGCGCCGGACACGGAAGGATCGTGTTCCTGTCGTCGGTGTCCGGGCTGCTCGCCCACGCCAACCACGGGCCGTACGCCGCGACCAAGGGCGGCGTCGACCAGTTGATGCGGGTCATGGCCCGGGAGTGGGCGGCCTGCGGGGTCACCGTCAACGCGGTCGCGCCCGGCTACACCGAGACCGACCTCACGCGCGAGTACCTCGCCGGGCCGGGGGTCCGGGCGTCCCTGGAGTCCCTCGTCCCCGCGGGCCGGCTGGGCCGGCCCGCGGACCTGACCGGGCCGGTCCTCTTCCTCGCGTCCGACGCCGCGGCGTTCGTCACCGGGCAGGTGCTGTACGTCGACGGCGGGCGGACGCTCGTCTGAACTCCCCTCAACGATCGCTTTGGAGGCCTTATGACCGCCGTGTTCGAACGTTTCGCCGGGAAGACCGTGCTCGTCACCGGTGCCGGCACCGGGTTCGGTGCGGAGATCGCCGTGCGGGCGGCGCGGGAGGGGGCCGATGTCGCCGTCCACTACCGCGGTTCCCGCGCGGGGGCCGAGGCCACGGCCGAGCGCGTGACCGCGCTCGGCCGCAAGGCGCTCGTCGTCCAGGCCGACATCTCCGAGCACGCCCAGATCACCCGGCTCGCGGAGGAGGTGTGGGCGCACTTCGGGCGGCTGGACGTGGCGGTCAACAACGTGGGGGACGTCGCGCGTGAGCAGATGTCCTGGCGGGACGTCACGGAGGAGTCGATCGACCATGTGCTCGCCGTGGACATCAAGGGCACGCTGCTGTGCACGCACGAGTTCGGGGGGCGGATGCTGGAGCAGGAGGGGGGCGGGGCGGTCGTGAACATCGGGTCGACGGTGGTGGTGCGGGGCAGCGCCAGGGCGCCGCAGTACGCGGCTGCGAAGTACGGGATCATCGGCCTGACCAAGTCCTATGCGCACGCGTTCGCGCCGCGGGTGCGGGTGAACGTCTTCGCGCCGGGGTTCATCGAGACCGCGGCGACGCTGGGGCGCGAGGACTGGAAGAGCGGGCGGGGGGATGCGCTCAGGGCGGCCACGCCGCTCGGCCGGATACCTGGGCCTGAGGAACTGGCGGGAGCTGCGCTCTTCTTGGCGACCGAGGATGCCGGGCATATCACCGGGGGCTTCTTGGTGGCTGACGGGGGATACAACATGATCGGGGCGTAGGGGGTTGTGTTGCGGGTGCGGGTGAGTGGGGGCTGGTCGCGCCCACGCGGCGGAGCCGCAAATTGACACAGCCCCGCGCCCCTAAAGGCAAAAAGCAGGTAGGGACGCTTCTCCCTCTTTGAGAAGATCTGAAAGCTCCGGCCCCCGGGATTCGGTTCGCATCCATCCCCGGGGGCCGGCTCTCTTCTCCTGGTCTTCTTACGACACCGTCAGGGTGAGGGCGCCCGTGTAGCTCTGGCCGGGCGTGATAGTGGTCTCCGTGCCGTCGACCGTCAGGGTCACCGTCCTGTCGCTCGGCGCCGTTATCGACGCGGTCGAGGCCAGGGTGAGGGCGCTGAGGTACGACGTGCCCGTCACCGTCCAGGTCGACGACTCGCCCAGGGTCACCAGGACGCCGTTGTTGACCACCGCGCTCGGGGTGTTGGTGACCTCGCTGATCTCGCGGTACTCCGTCTTGGTGATGGTGGAGACGCTGTGCTTGGCCGTGCTCGCCGAGATCACGCCCTCGACCGTGGTACGGGTGAAGGAGAGGGTGAGGTTCTGGCCCTGGAGGCTCGCGTTGCCGCCGCCCCAGACCGAGTTGTAGAAGTCGCCGGTCAGGGCGATGTCGGTGAAGGTGCCCTTCGCGTCGGTGGACTGGGAGGTGGTCGGGGACCAGCTGGACGACTTGGTCGGGGAGCCGGTCGGCTCGGTGTAGGTGCCGGTCGTCTCGCTGGACCAGGGCTTGCCGGAGACCGTGACGCTGCTCGGGCGGTCGGTGTCCATCAGCTGGAAGAGGACGCCGTTGCCGGTGGTGATCGTGGCGCCGTCGGAGCCGTCCACGGTGACGGTGCCCGCGACCGCCTTGCACATGAAGGCGGTCTCACCGGTGCTGACCTGGGTGCCGCCGTCGATGGCGACCGACCCCGCCGCGTACCACATGACCATGAAGCGGCCGGCGTCGATGGTGGTCGACTGGACGGGGAGGTCGTCCAGTTCGGCCGAGGTGAGGCCGAGGGAGAGGGAGTCGTTGAGGTCCGAGACCGCGTCCTTGGTGCTGTCGCCGTAGTGCGCCGAGGCACCCCAGTGGATGAGGGCGTAGTCGCCGACGTCGAAGGTGCAGCCGAGGAAGTGCTCGGTGACGTTGCCGATGGCGTAGCTGCCGTAGCCCTGGCCGCCGGTGTTGGCGATGGTGCTGTTGATGGCGGTGAGGGTGCAGTAGCTGCCGCCGTCGACCGAGAGGGCGCCCCACTTCTCGGAGGAGACCGAGGAGTTGATGTACGTCGCCTTGGTGCTCGCGCCGAGCAGGTTGGTGGCGCGGACGTTGCCGGAGATGCCCAGCATCCACGGCACGGTGATCATGTACTTGGTGTCGCCGGTGCCGGCGGCGGGGTACTCGGCGGGGACGACGCCGTCGGCGCACGTGATGGTGGAGTTCTTGACGATCACGTTGGCGGTGGCGTCGGCGATGACGGCCGTACGGACCACGCCCACGTTGCTGATGTTCGCGCCGTCGAGGACGAGGGTGGTGCCCGAGCCGGTGCCGACCACGGCGGCGCCGTAGCCGACGAAGTCGCAGCGGCCGTTGCCGTCGAAGGCGATGGTCGGGTCGGTGAGGGTGTAGCTGCCGCCGGCGACGTAGACGCCGTTGAAGGCCTCGCCGTTGGAGAGCAGGGTGATGTCCGAGGCCTCTGAGTCGGTGACGGTGCCGTCGAGGACGCCGGAGGGGACGGACTTGTCCTCGTCCACGCCGTCGGCGTCGACGTAGATGGCCTGGCGGAAGGGGAAGGTGAGGGTGGAGTAGGCGACGTCGGTGGCCTCGGCGACGTTCAGGACGATGGTGCCGGTGTAGGTGCCGGCCGCGATGGCGGTGGCGACGCCGCCGTATCCGTCGGTGAGCGCGGCGAGTTCGCTGCCGGTCTCCACGCCGTTGACGGTGAGGGTGAGGCTGTAGCCGTCGTCGACGGTGATGACACCGCCCTCCTCGATCGCCAGCTCGGTCGCGGTGGTGGTCTCGGTGAGGGTGAGGGTCTCGTCGGAGCCGACGGTGATCGTGGTCGCCTTGGCCTTCTTGGGCTTCTTGGCACTGGCGGCCTGTGCGGTGGCGGGGGCGAGCAGGGTGGGGGCGAAGGCGGCGGCCACCGCGACGATCAGGGCGCGGGGGCGGGCCCGGTTGGCGACGGGCCGGTCGAGCAGGTCGCTGACGGACGAAGTCTGCTCGTTGTCGGCCTTGTTGGCGGGCCTGTTGGTGGACAGCACTGTGAACTCCTTTGTTCTCCGGTGTTTTCGGGCAGGGGGTATCGCGAGGTGTGGGGGGTGAGGGGGTGCGGGCAGGGGTCAGCCACGCGTGGCGCCGTGGCGCCCGCGCCCCCCTGTTCCCTGCCGCGGTGGGTCAGTTGTGGGCCGGCTCGGCGTCCTGGTCCAGACGCTCGCCCCGGATCCGGGCCAGCACTCTCGTGCGCAGTTCCGCGAAGCGCGGATCGGCACGGGTGGTGAGCTGGTCGCGGTCGGTGCCGAAGGGCACGGTCAGGGTCTCGAGCACGGCCGTGGGGCGGCCGCCGAGGACGATGACGCGGTCGCCGAGGTAGACGGACTCGTCGATGTCGTGGGTGACCACGACGACGGTGATGCCGAGGCGGCGGCGCAGCTGGAGGGTGAGGTCCTCCAGGTCGAAGCGGGACTGGGCGTCGACCGAGCCGAACGGCTCGTCCATGAGCAGTACGGGCGCGTCGTAGGCGAGGCCGCGCGCGATGGCGACGCGCTGCTGCATGCCGCCGGAGAGCTGCCAGGGGTACTTGTCGCCGACGTCCGCGAGGCCGACGGCGTCCAGGCACTCCAGGGCCGTCGCCTTGCGCGGGGCCTTCTTCACGCCCCGCCCCTGGAGCGGGAAGGCCACGTTGTCCCACACCCGCATCCAGGGCAGCAGGGAGCCGCGGTAGTCCTGGGAGACCACGGCGATGTCGGCGTGCGGCCCGGTCAGGTGCTGGTCGCCGTAGCGGACGGTGCCCGAGGTGGGCGGGGTGAGTCCGGCCAGGCAGCGCAGCAGGGTGGTCTTGCCGGCGCCGGAGGGGCCGACGACGCACACGGACTCCCCCGGGTCCACCCGCAGGCTCAGCCCGGCGAGCACCCGGTGCTCCTGCGGGCCGCCCCGGCCGAAGGTCATGCAGAGGTCCTCGACGTGGAGGGCGGATCCGCGGGTCATACGACCACTCCGTTGCTGTTCTCGTCGGCGGGCTCGGGGGACGCGGCGGTCACGGCGGACCGGGGACGGCGCGCCCGGGGCGCCCGCTGGTGGTACCAGCCCAGCAGGGCGTGCTCGCAGAGCAGGAGCAGCACGCTCAGTCCGTAGCCGAGGACGCCGATGAGGAGCGTGCCGGCCCAGGTCTCGGCGACGTGGAAGCTGGATCCGCTCTGCAGGATGAAGTTACCGAGGCCGATCGGCGAGCCGTAGATCTCGCTGACGACCATGAGGACGACGGCGATGGACAGGGCGACCCGGATGCCCGCGAAGATCTGCGGCAGGGCTCCCGGCAGGACCACCCGGCGGAGCTGGAGGTGCCAGGGGACGCGGTAGCCGCGGGCGGTCTCGTGCACGGCGGGGTTGATCTGGCCCACTCCGGCGATGGTGTTGAGCAGGATCGGCCAGAGCGAGCCGAGGAAGATCAGGAACACCTTGGGGCCCGAGCCGATGCCCAGGGTCAGGATGATGACCGGCACGAAGCCGACGGTCGGGGTGGCCCGGGCGAAGTCGAGGAGGGGTCCGAGCGCCAGGCGCAGGGTGCGGACCTCGCCGATCACCAGGCCCGCCGCGACGCCCACGACGGTGGCGAGGGCCAGGCCGAGGACGATGTTGCGGAGGCTGAACCAGAGGTCGTCGAGGAGGCCGCCGCCCGCGAGCTGGTCCCACAGGGTGTGCAGGACCGTGGTCAGGGGCGGGAAGTAGAAGCTGGTGCTGCCCGCGGTCGAGAGCAGCAGGATCACGAACACCAGGGCGGGCAGCCAGAGTTGGCGTATCGCCGCACGGACGGTCATGCCGCCTCACCCGCCCTCGCCGGGGGCCGCCAGCGCAGCAGCCGGCGCTCGGCGTACTGGGCGAGCAGGGTGATCGAGTAGCCGATCGTGCCGGCCGTGAGGATGTAGGCGTAGGCCCGGTCCGAGGCGCCGGCCTGCTGCGACTCCATGATCATGTGGCCGATGCCGGGGAGGGTGGTGAGCACCTCCACGCCGATCGCGACCAGCACGGAGGTGGTCGCGGCGAGCCGCAGTCCGGTCATCACGGAGGGCACGGCGCCGGGCAGGATCACCCGGCGGAAGCGCAGCAGGCGCGGGATGCGGTAGGTCCGTACGGTCTCGTGGACGGACGGGGTCACGCTGCGGGCGCCGTACTGGGACTGGAGGAGGATCGGGAAGACGCAGGCGATGAAGACGACCGTGGCCTTCATGCCCGGGGTCGAGCCGAGGACCAGCAGGAACACCGGGAGCAGGGCGATGACCGGGAAGGAGCGCAGGATCTCCACCAGCAGCCGGGAGGACTCCTCGGCCGCCGCGTACACCCCGGTGACCAGGCCGACCGGGATGCCGACGGCGACGGCCGCCGCGAGGCCGAGGACCGCGCCGTCCAGGGTGTCGCCGACGGCCTGCCAGTAGGTGCCGCTGCCCAGCAGGTCGCCGAGGGCACCGGCGACCGCGGCGGGTCCCGGCAACGCCGTCGCGCTCACCGCGCCGACCGCCGCGACGAGCGCCCACAGCGCCAGCACGCCGAGCAGCGCGCCGAGTTGGAGGAGCCGGACCTTCACGAGGTCCTTCACGAGGTCACCACGGGGGCCTGGTCCCAGTACACGTCGTCGTCCTTGGGCTCGTTGTCGAGCAGGCCGAACTCGTGCATCTTCGTGATCACCGTGCGCATCATCGTCCTGTTCAGGTTCTTGTCGTAGTAGTTGGTGTCGTGCGCGTCGATGAAACTGGCGTCGACCTGCGTGTACTTCTTGTCGATCGCCTTCACGGCGTCGGGGTGCGCATCGGCGTAGGTGATGGCCTTGGCGACGGCGTCGATGAACTTCCTGGCGGTGTCGCCGTTGGCCGACAGGTACTTCTGGCTGGAGAAGAGCAGGCCCTGGACCATGCCGGGCAGGTCGTTCATGCCGTTGCCGATGGCGCGCAGTCCGCTGTCCTTGCCGGCGAAGTAGAACGGGCCGAAGGAGTACACCGCGTCCGTCTTCCCGGACTTGGCGGCATCCGTGAGCGACGTCGTCGGCAGGGCGACGAACTTGATCTTCGAGGGGTCGCCGCCGGCCTGCTGGGTCAGGTACTCGCAGATGAACTGGAGGGTGCCGCCGAGCGCGGAGAGGCCGACGGTCCTGTCCTCCAGGTCCTTGAAGGACGTGATCCCGCTGCCCTTCTTCACCAGCAGTCCGTCGGTGGGGTCGGTCCTCGTCGTCGCGGACTGGAGGCCGGTGACGATCCGGATGCCCATGCCCGAGGCCACGCCCTTGAGGAAGCCGGAGCTGTCCGTCATCGCGAACTGGGCCTCGCCGTTGAGGACGGAGGGCGCGTTCTGCGAGGTGTCCTGGGCGCCGGCCTTGATGGTGACGTCCAGGCCCGCGTCCTTGAAGTAGCCCTGCTGCTCGGCTATGTAGAGCGGCTCGAAGATGGCGCCGTTGGAGCGCAGCACGGTGATCTTCGCCTTGCCGTCGGCGGTCCGGGTGCCGGCCGCCGAGTCGCCGCCGCAGGCGGTGGCCGTCAGGGACGCGGTGGCGGCCAGGGCGGTGAGCAGGACGAGGGCACGGCGCCGCGGGAATCTCGAAGTGTGCATGGAACGGCTCTCCTTGGGATGAAGGTCAATGCGTCCGCGCGGGGCCCGCGGCGGCGTAGGCGGTGGTCGACTCGGCGGGGGTCATGTAGGTGCGGAACAGGCCGTCGGGGTCGTACACGGCGCGGATCTCCTCCAGGCGGGCCGCGTGGGCGGGGCTCAGCCCGTGGTCGAAGCGGTCCGCGACGTTGTTGTCGGAGAACTGCAGCCCCTTCGACAGGTGCTGGAGCGCGGCGAGTTCACCGTGCGCCCACCGCTCGTGGCGGAGGTCCTCGGCGGGGTCCGTCCAGCCCGCGTTGGGCGAGAGGTAGAGCTTGGCCTGGCTGGACCAGCAGGCGTCGGGGCGCTCCGGGAAGCCGCCCCACAGCATCCACAGGACGTGGCTGGTGGTGTCCGGGATCGAGTCGAACAGCGGCCGGGCCGCGTCCAGGACCTTGTCGACCGGCTCGTCGGTCCAGATCCCGTCGAGGGCCCAGCGCATCCCGGCCGGGGTCATCCGGTCGGCGTGCCCGTACAGCTCGGCCATGCTCGTCCCGGCGCCCACGACCGCGCGCAGCGCTTCGGCCCGGAAGGGCGCGGTCTCCAGCAGCGCGAGCGGGTCGGAGTCGTCGTCCTGGGCGAAGGCGGTCGCGGTGACCGACACGGTGTGCCGGTCGAGGCCCTCCACGAAGCCGACCTTGGCCGAGAACTCCACCTCCTTCGGGAGCAGTTCGAGCATGTCGTACGCCCAGGCCAGTACCTCGTCGCGGAGGCGGAGGGGGTAGCTGTGCAGGGTGCGCAGCAGCCGCTTCGGGGCCGGGTGCAGGTCGAGGTGGAAGCGGGTGACGACGCCGAAGAAGCCGGGGCCGCTGCCGCGCGCCGCCCACAGCAGGGCGGGGTGGTTCGCGTCGGTGGCGTGCACCAGGGTGCCGTCGGCGAGGACGACGTCCACGGCCCGGATGCCCAGGCAGGCCGGGCCGAGGTGGCGGGAGTCCCAGCCGTAGCCGCCGCCGAGCAGGAAGCCGCCGAGGCCGACGGTCGGGGCGTGGCCCGTGGGGAAGAACAGGCCGTGCGGGGCGGCGGCTTCGAGCAGGGCGGGGCCGGTGGCCGCCGGCTGTGCGGTCGCCGTGCGGGTGGCCGGGTCGACGGTCACCTCCGTCAGGCGCGAGAGGTCGAGCAGCATCCCGCCGTCGCGGACGCCGTTGCCGACCCAGCTGTGGCCGCCGGAACGGATGCCGATGGGGCGGCCCTCGGCGCGGGCCAGCCGGACGGCCGCGACGACGTCCCGCTCGGTCTCGGCCAGCACGATGACGTCGGGGTGGCGGTCGGGCTTGCGGTCGTTCCAGACGGCGTCGAGACGGGCCCGTTCGTAGGCCGCGTCGCCGCGCCGGATGAGGGTGCCCTGGGGCAGCTGGTGCATGGCCGTCTCCTCACGCGTTTCATCCGGGACCATACTGTCGACACTTTCGGCCTTCAAGACATCTGCAATCGAAATATCTGGCATCTCTGGCGACACTAGGCGCTTCGCTGGGGAGGCCGAAAAGACGGGTTGTCGGGTGGGTGCGGCGCCGTTGGGGCTGGTCGCGCCCACGCGGCGGTAGCCGCACATCAGACACCGCCCCGCGCCCCTTTGGGGCGCGTCACCTGCGGGCGCTTTCATCAGATCGCCTCGAAATCGAAGACCTCAGCGGGGTTGTCCACCAGGAGTCGTTGCAGGTGGGCCGGGTCGGGGGCGATGTGTTCGAGGAGGTCGACCAGGAGGCCGTCGTCCGGGGTGTCGCCCGTGATGTTGACGTGCGGGTAGTCGGTGCCCCACACCACCCGCTCGGGGGCGTACGCGACCAGTTCCGCGGCGAGTTCGACGGCGTCGGTGTACGGCGGCCCCTGGACGGAGACGCGGTCGACCCCGCTGACCTTGACCCACACCTCCCCCGTGTCGAGCAGCCCGCGCAGGCTTCGCACCGCCGGACCGTTCCGGCCCGCCGCGAGGTCGACCCGGCCCATGTGGTCGATCACCACCCGGCCGGGCAGGGCGCGTACGAGGTCCTCCAGGCCCGGCAGGTCCTCGCCCCGCACATGGAGCTGGGCGGCCCAGCCGAGGCCGTCCACGCGTTCCAGCACGGCGTCGATCTCCGCGTTCGTGGGCCGGCTCCGCAGATGCGGCAGGAAGTTGAGCCGGAACGCCCGCACCCCCGCCCGGTGCAGTTCCTCGGCCGCGGCCCGGCCGGTCGCCTCGCCGATCAGGGCCACCCCCCGGACCCTCCCCTCCCCGGCCGCGAGGGCGTCCAGCAGCACCCGGTGGTCGTGGCCGTGACACGACGACTGCACGACCACCGCCCGCGTCAGGCCCAGGTGGGCGTGCAGGGCCCGGAGTTGTTCCTTGGGCGCGTCCGGCGGGGTGAAGGTGCGCTCCGGCGCGTACGGGAAGACGTCGGCGGGCCCGAAGACATGGCAGTGGGCGTCGCAACTGCCCGGCGGCAGGCGGAGCTTCGGCACCCGGGGCGCGGGATGCGGCGGCGGGCAGCCCGGCGAAGGGGTGTGGGCCGAAGGGGGGTGGGGCGAAGGCGTGCGGGGCGGGGCGGTCGCGGCGGGTTCAGTCACAGCGCGCCGTCATTCCGCCGTCGACGACGATCTCGGTGCCGGTGACGAACCGCGCCTCGTCCGAGGCCAGGAACAGCGCCGCGTACGCCGTGTCCCGCCCGTCCCCCATGAAGCCGAGCGGGATCCGGGCCCGGCGCTGGGCGAGCAGCTTCGCCACGTCCCCGCCCGCGCGCTGCCCGGCCAGCCGCGCCTCCACCATCGGGGTGTGCAGCTGGCCCGGGACGACGGTGTTGACGCGGATGCCGTCCGGCGCGTACTGGACGGCCGTCACCCGGGACAGCTGGATCACCGCCGCCTTGGCCGCCGCGTACCCGACCTGCGCGGCCCCGGTCCAGCGCAGCCCGGAGCAGGAGGCGGTGTTGACGATCGCCCCTCCCCCGCCCCGCCGCATGACCGGGATGACGTGCTTGCAGGCGAGGAAGGCACTGGTGAGGTTGGTCCGCAGCTGGCTCTCCCAGTCGGCGGGGCTCAGCTCGGCGGCCCCGCCCGGCCGGGAGCCGCCCACGTTGTTGACGAGGATGTCGATGCGGCCGGCCCGGGCGGCCGTCTCGGCGAAGTAGGCCTGGACGGCGTCGGGTTCGGTGACGTCCAGGAGGTCGGTGCGGACGCTGCCGCCCTCGGCGCGGACCTGGTCCGCGGTCACCTCCAGCGCGTCCTTGTCCCGGTCGGTCAGCAGGACGGTGGCGCCCTCGCGGGCGAAGAGCACGGCGGCGGCACGGCCGTTGCCCCAGCCGGGGCCGACACTTCCGGCGCCGCCGATGACGGCGACCTTGCCGGCGAGCCGCCCGGAACGGGCACTGAGCGGGTGTTCTGGCGTGTCCTGAAGCACAGGAGCCTCCCTGCGTGGGGGTTCGGAGCCTGCCGACAGTCATAGCCAAGTGTCGACACAAAGTAAACATGAGACCTTTGCTACACGGATCCTCGGCATCTTCTTGCCAAGGGTGTCGACAGAGGGCTTGTATGGGGCGTACGCGAGGAACCTGGAGGACCCCTGTGCGGAAACCCCCCGTCTTCACCCCGGAGGAGATCGCCCGCTTCCGCGCCGAGCTCGCCGCCCGGCGCGCGCCCGGTGCCCACGAGCCCGGCCGCTGGTCGGTGAGTCCGCTCAACCGCCGTACGGACGTGGTGGGTTCGCTGCCCGGGACGGTCCGGCTGCGGGACGCGACCCTGCGCTCCCTGGAGACCCTGCCGGGCGTCACGGCCACGGCCGGGGCGAAGCGGGAGTTCCTGCGGCGGGTGGTGGCGACCGGGGTGCCGGAGGTCGTCACCGCGGGACCCGGCGGGCGTGCCGAGGACGTGCTGAAGGCGGAGGTGGACCTGGTCAAGGGCGAGAACCCGGAGTGCCGGGTGATCTGCCCGCTGATGCGTTCGACGGACGACGTCGACCGTGCCGCGCGGGCCGGTTACGACGCCGTGCAGGTGTGGGTGCAGGGCTTCGGCGAGACGGCGCTGCTCTACCGGCCCGACGTGTACGCGGCCGCGTGGCGGGGCGAACAGTGGCGGACGCCGGATCTCCCGCGCGACCGGGCCGCCGTACTGGAGCGGGCGGCCCGCCTCGTCGAGTACGCCCGTGCGGCGGGCCTCGACGTGATCGCGCCGATGCTGATGGTGTCGTACCTGACCGAGGAGGACCACGCCACCACCGTCGCGGCGCTCACCGCGGCCGGGGCCGGCGAGCTGACCCTCTTCGACGGGCCGGGCGCGCTGGGCCCCGAGGCGTACGGCCATCTCGTGCGCCGGACCCGGGAGTTGGCTCCGGAGGTGACGGTGGGCCTGCACCCGCACAACACGTTCGGACTGGCCGTCGGCTGCGCGGTCGCCGCCGTCCGGGCCGGCGCCGGCGCCGTCGAACTGTCGGTCAACGGATACTGCGGCGGCCCCGGCAACGCCGATCTCGCCGCCACCGCGCTGGCCTTCGAGGCCGTCTACGGCGTCCGCACCGGCATCCGCACCGAGACCCTCACCGAACTCGCCCGGCTCGGAGCGGAGCTGACGGGTTACCGCCCTGCCTGGAACCACCCGGTCACCGGCCCGGACGCGTTCTGCTGGGGCGGACTGGACTTCATCACCCAGGAGACGGCCGTCGACCCGCTGCTCCACAACTGCCTGGAGCCGTCCCTGGTCGGCAACGAGCGCCGGATCCCGTTCACCCCGGACAGCGGCCCCTACACCCTGGCCGACCGGACGGCAGCCCTCGGCATCGAGCTGCCGCCCGCCGCCCTGGACCAACTGCTCGATCAGATGCGTCGGTTGATGTCCCGGGAGAACCGCCTCGCCACCGACGAGGACCTCCGGACGCTGGCCCGCGCGCTGGGCTGAGCGGCCGGCCCGGTGGCCGTGACGGGGCGGCCACCGGGCCTGCGGTGCCAGGTGCTCCGGGCCCGTCGGCCTCAGGAGGAGCTGACACCCACGGTGAGCGTCGCCGCATACCCGTCGGAGACGCTGTCACCCAGCGCGGTCAGGGTCAGCAGGCCGGAGGAGGCCCCGCCGCCGTCGTAGATGCCGTCGTCGTCGAGCTGGGTCTCCGTGGTGGTGTTGTCGGAGTACGGCGACAGCGCCTGGACCTCGGAGTTGATGTCCGCGTCGAAGAACAGCTGACCGGTGTGGATGATCGAGCCGCCGGTGTACGAGTCGTCGGTCAGCGTCACGTCGGTGTGCACCCGCATGTGCACGTGGACGCAGCGGCCGGTGTAGTGCCCCGGCCAGATCGAGGTGATGCTCACCAGGCCGTCGGAGTCGGTCATCTGACCGCCCCGCAGGAAGGTGCCGTCGTCGTCCTCGGTGTGGTGGTTGCCGCCGACGTAGCCGGAGTACTCGCCGAGGGCGTCGGCGTGCCAGATCTCGACCAGGGCGTTCTCCAGCGGCGCGCAGTCGTTCGCCTGGTCGACGACGGTGAAGGTGAACTGGACCTCGAAGCCGTCCTTGTCCTCCCGGATGTCCTCGCGGACGAGCGCGCCGGCCAGCCAGTAGGGGCCCTCGGTGACCTCCTCGGTGAGGGTGCAGACGTCGGCCGCGGCCGCGGCGACGGCGGAGGCACCGGTCTTCGTCTCGGCGGTGGCCGTGCCGGCGGAGGCGAGGCCCGCGGCCGCCAGTCCGCCGGCCGCGGCGACGGCGGCGCCGCCGATCAGCACACGCCGCCGCTTCACGGAGTTGTCGACGGAGTCGACGTCGTGGGAGGCGGGTTCAGGAGTCTGCGCGGAGGCAGAAGTGTTGTCTGTCATGTCAGCAGAAGCTAGACACCGACCTGAGGTGACCCATGGCCACGCACTGTGAGGTCTCTGGAGGCAAACCCCTCAACTCCGCCTCTTCAGAGCCGAGTCGGGGCGAATTCCGCGTGTCGCCGAGGCGCTCCGGAACGGCCGGTCCGGTCAGCTGAGCCCGGCGGCCCGCGCCCGCTCCACCACCGGGCCGATCGCCTTCGCGACCGCCTCGACGTCGGCCTGGGTGGAGGTGTGGCCGAGCGAGAAGCGCAGGGTGCCGCGGGCCAGGTCGGGGTCGGTCCCGGTGGCCAGCAGGACATGGCTCGGCTGGGCGACCCCGGCGGTACACGCGGAGCCCGTCGAGCACTCGATGCCCTGGGCGTCGAGCAGCAGGAGCAGCGAGTCGCCCTCGCAGCCGGGGAAGGTGAAGTGCGCGTTGGCCGGGAGCCGGTCCACCGGGTCGCCGCCGAGGATCGCGTCCGGTACGGCCGTACGGACGGCGTCGATCAGCGCGTCGCGCAGGGTGCCGATCTCGTGGGCGAACCACTCGCGGCGCTCGGCGGCGAGGCGGGCGGCGACCGCGAAGGAGGCGATCGCCGGGACGTCGAGGGTGCCGGAGCGGACGTGCCGCTCCTGGCCGCCGCCGTGCAGGACCGGTACGGGGGTGTACGCACGGCCGAGGAGCAGGGCGCCGATGCCGTACGGGCCGCCGACCTTGTGGCCGGAGACGGTCATCGCGGCGAGGCCGGAGGAGCCGAAGTCCACCGGGACCTGGCCGAAGGCCTGGACCGCGTCGGAGTGCAGCGGGATGCCGAACTCGTTGGCGACGGCGGCGAGTTCGCGGATCGGCAGGACCGTGCCGATCTCGTTGTTGGCCCACATGACGGTGGCGAGGGCCACGTCGTCGGGGTTGCGCTCGATCGCCTCGCGCAGCGTCTCGGGGTGGACCCGGCCGTACGTGTCGACGGGGAGGTACTCCACCGTGGCGCCCTCGTGTTCGCCGAGCCAGTGGACGGCGTCCAGGACCGCGTGGTGTTCGACGGGGCTGGAGAGGATCCGGGTGCGGGCCGGGTCGGCGTCGCGGCGGGACCAGTAGAGGCCCTTGACCGCGAGGTTGTCGGCCTCGGTGCCGCCGGAGGTGAGGACGACCTCGCTGGGGCGGGCGCCGAGCGCTTCCGCGAGGGTCTCCCTTGATTCCTCGACCGTGCGGCGGGCCTTGCGGCCGGAGGCGTGCAGGGAGGACGCGTTGCCGGTGACACCGAGCTGCGCGGCGAGGGCAGCGGCTGCCTCCGGGAGCATCGGGGTGGTGGCGGCGTGGTCGAGGTAGGCCATGGTGGGGTCGATTCTACGGGGGGCGGGGTGAGGGTCGCCCAGCGCCGTAGGGGTCGATCGCCGTTTGCGGGTGCCGGTCGGCGGTGGCTGGTCGCGCCCACGCGGCGGAGCCGCAAATTCAAAACAGCCCCGCGCCCCTGACGGGGCGCGCCTGTGGACGGCGCTTCAAAGATCAGGTCTACAGGCTCCAGGAGACCGTGTTCGAGAGCTCCATGGCGACGGCCAGGACCGCGAGGTCGGCGACGCCCAGGGTCAGGCCCAGGTATGCGCGGCCCTTGCGGGCGGTGCCGCGCCACAGGGAGACCAGGGACAGGATGATCGCGATCGGGCCCAGGAACAGGTTCAGGACCAGCAGGCCGAGGAGGCCCAGGATGAAGGACGCCACGGCCATGCCGTCGGCGTCGCGGGTGCCGGTCTGCGGACGGGGCGTGGCGGGGGCGGTGAGTTGCATCATGCTCGGCTCCTCAAGTGAGCGGGGGCGGAAGGTCAGTTGGCCGAGGTGTGACGGCGGCGGGCGAGGCGCTCGCGGAGCGCGAAGACGGCCAGCCAGACGACGATCACAGCGGCCAGTCCTGCGGTGACGTCGAGCGGTGCGTGGGCCACGGTGCCCAGCACCACGCCGAGCAGCATGAGTGCGGCGACGAGGAACAGCATGGGGTCGATCCCCCTCCGTTACATTTGGGTGAACGGTTGTAGTAACAGTTGTTCACTGACTTTGAGTCTAGCAACTCGCCCGGCTTTTCAATTCCGGAGAACAGTTGTTAACTGGATGACATGAGTCACACCCTCGGCATCCGACAGGCCCAGAAGCAGAAGACCCGCCAGGCCTTCCTGGACGCGGCGCTCGCCCTGCTGCAGGAGCAGAGCCTGAGCAGCCTGGGACTGCGCGAGGTCACCCGGGCCGTCGGTGTCGCCCCGACCGCCTTCTACCGGCACTTCCGCTCCACCGCCGACCTCGGCGTGGCCCTGGTCGACGAGGCGCTCGGCAGCCTGCACCCCATGGTCCGCACCACGGTCGCCACCTCCGGCGAGGAGCGCATCACCCGCGCCGTGCAGCTGATCGCCGACTACGTGGCCGCGCATCCGGCGCACATCCGGTTCATCGCCCGGGAGCGGCACGGCGGGGTGCAGCCGGTGCGGGAGGCGATCCGGGACCAGCTCGCCCGGTTCGCCGAGGAGGTCAGGGCCGAGCTGGCCAAGGACCCCGAGGCCGAGGGGTGGAACGAGGAGGACCTGCTGATGCTGGCCCACCTCTACGTGGACCAGATGCTCATCACCGCCTCCCTGTTCCTGGAGACCCTGGAGTCCCCGGAGCCCTCGGAGGCGGAGCGGCAGCGCGTCGCCCAGGTCGCCACCCGGCAGATGCGCCTGATCAGCCTGGGCCGCCAGCACTGGCTGGACTAGGCGCTCCGCTGGAAGTGCCGCGACAGGCCGTGAGTCGGCTGCGGCACGGTTGTGGCTGGTCGCGCAGTTCCCCGCGCCCCTTCGGGGGCGCTGCCGAACCGCAGCGGCAACGCGCAGGGGCGGCACATCCGTTCGCCGGACGCGCCGCCCCTGTCGTAAGGCCCCTGCAATCGTCAGCTCTTCGTCGACTGCGCGGTCGGCGCTCCGCTCGGCGCCGCGCCGCCGGCGCCGGGACCGCCCTGGCCGCCGCCGCAACCACCCATGCCGCCGCCGGGGCCGCCCTGACCGCCGGCGCCCGGGCCGCCGCTGGGCATGCCCGAGGCGCTGCCGGTCGGGGCACCCGTCGGGGCACCGCTCGGAGCGCCCGAGGCGTTGCCGGTCGGGGCGCCGCTCGGCCGGCCCGAGGCGTTGCCGGTGGGCTGCTGACAGCTCTGCTGGCCGGAGTTGCCGCTGCCGGACGACGACGAGTCGCCCGAGCCGCCGCACGCGGTCAGCAGCAGCGGGGACAGCGCGAGCAGAGCCACGGCGGGGACGAGACGTACACGCTTCATGAGAGACAACTCCATTGAGGATGAGGGAGTCCTGAGGAGTGGCACTCAATCAACGTCGCTTAAGGCGTTCTTGGGCCCGGACTGTTCGCCGCCTGTCAAAGAGGTAAAGCGATTCCCAAGAGGCGCCACTGACCTGGCAGTTCACTCAGGAGCGGCGCCTACTCGCTGGTACACGCCCGTGACAGAACGGGGTTCCGGCCGTCGAAACCGGGACGCACCGGTCGGGTTCAGCCGAGGCGGACCCGGGCCAGCTGGCGGGACTGGGCCACCAGACGGTCCGCGCTGTCCCAGACCTCGGCGTCCTCCTCCAGGAAACCGCCGGCCAGGTTGCGGGTGGTGATGGAGACGCGCAGCGGGCCCGGGGCGGGGCGGTGGCGGACGTGGACGGTGAGTTCGACCGTGGGGACCCAGCCCTTGAGGCCGATCTCGAACGCGGTGGGCGGCAGCGCGTCCACCGCCAGGAGGAGGGAGAGCGGGTCGGCGGGTCGGCCGTCCGCGAGGCCGAACCAGGAACGCATCTCGCCCTTGCCGGAGGGGGCGCCGAGGGCCCAGCCGAGGGTGGCCGGGTCCAGCTTGAGCATCAGGCGCTCGGTGATGGCGGAGCTGCCGTCGACCGGGGCCGGGCCGTCTTCCGGGCCGAAGCAGTGCTCCATGGGCGGGAAGGCGGGCGGGGTCGCCGTCGTGCGGACGTCGTCGGGGAGGGCGGTGAGGTCGCCGTAGGAGGCGAGGACGCGGATGCGTTCGACCTCGTTACCCTCGTCGTCGTACTGGAAGAGGGAGGCCTGGCCGGTGGAGAGGGTGCGGCCGGTGCGGACGGTGTCCGTGCGGATCACGGCCGGGCCCGGCTGGGAGGCGGTCAGGTAGTGCGCGGAGACGGTGAACGGGTCCGGGTGCGGCAGCGTGTCCGCGAGCGCCCGGCCGAGCACGGCAAGGAGATAGCCGCCGTTCACGGCGCTGATGATGGTCCAGCCGGCCGAGAGGCCGATGTCGTAGACGCCGGGAGCGCGCCGGGTGACCGCGGTGTCGCGGTCGAACTCGCTGTCGCCGATCACGGCCCGCATGGATGCTGCTTCAGGCATGTCTGAACAGTACAAGAGTCGATTACTAAGCGGTAGCTTTTGTGATCCACGCACCAACTGTCCGGTCGGCGTCCCACCGGTAAGGGATCCCTCCGCCGAGTGAGGTTCCGGCAATTTCTAGGTAAGTGTCCGGACACGTCCGTAACCCGGGGCCCGCGATTCCCCTCTATGGGGACATGAGCCTCACCGGGACTCCGTTCCTCTACACGACCGTCGTGCTGTCCGTGGTCGCCCTCATACTGCCGCTCGTCCTGTGGTCGAGGATGCGCGGGCCCAAGGCCGTGCGTGCCGCGGCCCGGGTCCTGATGCTGCTGTTCGCGCAGGCCACCGCGGTGACGCTGATCTTCGTGCTGGTCAACAACGAGAACAACCTGTACGACAACTGGGCCGACCTCCTCGGTACCGGCGACCACGTCCAGCAGGCCGCCAACCTCGGCCAGGACGGCACCGGCGGCATAGCGCTGAAACGGTTGCCCAAGGTGAAGCAGACCTTCGCGGCGGCCGACGGGCCGGGCATGCGCGCGGCCGGCGGGGTCGAGGTCACCCAGCTCAAGGGCCGGGTCTCGGGCGTCAACGCCGAGGTCTACGTCTGGCTGCCGCCCCAGTACCACGAGGCGAAGTACCGCAACCACCGGTTCCCGGTCGTGGAGCTGCTGCCCGGCTACCCCGGCTCGGCCAAGGCCTGGTTCGGCTCGCTGAAGGTGACCGAGCAGCTGGAGCCGCTGATGAGGAGCGGCAGGGTCGCGCCCTTCATCCTGGTGGCGCCGCGCACCAACCTGCTGGCCGGCGTGGACACCGGCTGCGCCAACATCCCGGGCACGGTCAACGCGGACAGCTGGCTCAGCATCGACGTGCCGAAGATGGTCACCGACAACTTCCGTGCCGCGGCCGTCCCCGCGAACTGGGCGGTGGCCGGCTACTCGGCGGGCGCGCACTGCGCGGTCAAACTGGCGGTCGCCCACCCGGACCGCTACCGGGCCGCGGTGAGCCTGTCCGGCTACAACGACCCGATCGGCGAACGCAACTCGCTCGCCGCGCAGAGCGTGGCCCTGCGCGAGCAGAACAACCCCTACCTGCTGCTGCGGAAGGCGGCCGCCCCGCCCCGGATCGCCCTCTACATGTCCGGCGAGTCCGGTGACGGCTACCAGGCCGGGGTGGCGCTGGAACAGATCGCCAAGGCGCCGACCACCGTGCACGTGGTGTTCCTGCCGCGCAGTGCCGGCGGCCACAACATGGCGCTGTGGCGGCCCCAGGTGCCCACCGTCTTCGAGTGGCTCACGGTCAACATGGGCCAGAGCCACGTCAGGGCCGGGACTACTCCTCCCGAACCGTCGAGCGCCGGTTCCACGCACGCGGCGCTCGCCAGTGGTAGCGCATCGCGAGCAGGCGCAGTACGAAAGCGGTGACGACCGCGAGCCCGGTGGTGAAGGGGTTGAGCGCGTCGTAACGGATGCACAGCACCACCGTCGTCGCCCCGACGATCGCCGGGACCGCGTACAGGTCGCGGTCCCAGCGCAGCAGCGAGGGAACCTCGTTGGCGAGCACGTCCCGGAGCACGCCACCGCCGACCGCGGTGGCGAGCCCGAGGGTGGCGGAGGCGGTGAGGTTGAGGCCGTAGGAGTACGCCTTCGTGGTGCCGCTGACGGCGAACAGGCCGAGGCCGGCCGCGTCGAAGACCAGGACCGCCGACTGGATCCGCTCGACGTGCGGATGCAGGAAGAACACCACCAGGGCGGCGATCAGCGGGGTGATGAAGTACCCCAGGTCCGTGAAGGCGGCCGGGGGGACGGCCCCGATGATCACGTCCCGGAAGATCCCCCCGCCCAGCGCGGTGACCTCGGCCATCACTGCGATGCCGAAGACGTCGAAGTTCTTGCGGACGGCCAGCAGGGCGCCGGAGATGGCGAACACGAAGATGCCGATGACATCGAGGGTGTGCTGGACGGAGGGGGAGAAGAGTTGCTGGAGCTGCACCCTGACATTGTGTCCTGTCAGGGTGCATGAACCTTACAAACACAGGCCTACAGGGCAGGTTTCCCTGTGGTGAACAGCCAGGTCTGGAACAGGTCGTCCAGCTGCTGCCCGCTGGTCTTCTCCGCGAGGCGGATGAAGTCGGCGGTGTCGGCGTTGCCGTAGCGGTGCAGCTTCGTCCAGGCCGGGAGCAGCTTGAAGAAGGCCGTGTCGCCGATGCGTTCGCGCAGCATCTGCAGGGTCATCGCGCCGCGCTGGTAGACGGCGGAGGCGAACATGGTGTCGCGCTGCGGGTCGGCGACGGTGATCTGCCAGAAGGGGTTGTCGGCGGCGCGGGCGTTGTAGCCGGCCAGGAAGGAGTCGTGCGCGGAGCGGGTCCCCTGGTGCTCCGCCCACAGCCACTGGGCGTAGGTGGCGAAGCCCTCGTTGAGCCAGATGTCCTTCCACTGCGCCACGCTCACCGAGTCGCCGAACCACTGGTGGGCGAGCTCGTGCACGATCGTCGTCTCGCTGCGCACCGCCGAGTAGGCCGGCTTGCTCTGCACCTCCAGCGAGAACCCGGCCTCCGGCATGTCGTCGACGATGGCCCCGGTCTCCTCGAAGGGGTACGGCCCGAAGACCTGCGACCAGTAGTCGGTGGCCGCGGCGGTGACGGCGTACACGTCGACGTTGTTGCTGTTCGCGAGGACCGGGTCGATGGCGACGTAGATGGGGATCCCGGAGGGGGTCTTCCCGGTCTGCACGTCGAACTTCCCGATGGTGGCGGTGGCGAGGTAGGTCGCCATCGGCTTCGACTCGCGCCAGTGCGTGTACGTCGAGCCGCCCTTGTCGTACGTCGAGACCAGCCGGCCGTTGGAGACGCCGGTCAGGCCCTCGGGCGCCTTGATCCGGATGTCGTAGGTGGCCTTGTCGGCGGGGTGGTCGCTGGACGGGAACCAGGTGGAGGCGGCGTTGGGCTCGCAGGCGACGAAGACGCCGTCGGCGGTCTTCATCCAGCCGTAGTCGGAGCCGAACACGATGGGGCCGTTGAGCGGCTCGGGTATTCCGCCGTAGGTGACGGCGACGGTGAAGTCGCGGCCCTTGCGCAGCGCGTCCATCGGGGTGACGGTGATCTCGTCTCCGGTGCGGGTGAACTGGGCACGTCTGCCGTTCACTTCGACCTTCGTGACCTCCAGCTTCTGCAGGTCGAGGTCGAAGGCGGAGAGGTTCTGGGTGGCCCGGGCGGTCAGGGTGGTACGGCCGTCCAGGCGGCCGGTGTCCGGGGCGTAGGCCACGTCGAGGTCGTAGTGGCGGGCGTCGAAGCCGCCGTTGCCGAGCTGGGGGAAGTAGGGGTCGCCGATGCCGTCGGCGCCCGGGGTGGGGGCGGGGGCGGCCGCGATGACGAAGGAGGCGGCCGCCGCGGTTGCGACGGCCGCCAGACGTGCCGAACGGGAGAGGCGCATGAGTCGTCCCTTTCGAGCGTGCCGGTCAGTAGACGGACACGGTCGACTCTGCGCCCTCCCGTTAAGACATGTACATGACTTTGCAAAGTCGTGTCATGGGCTACTTGTCGGTTGGCTCCTGTGACTTCTGTGCCTCAGCTGTGGCGTCACCCGCCGCCGGCTCCTCGGAAGCCTCGGTCTCGGAGTCCTGGGCCTCGGAGTCCTGGGCCTCGGAGTCCTCGGTCTCGGGCTCGGTGTCCTGGGCCTCGGGAGCCGCGACTTCGGCAGCCTCGGCTTCCGCCTCGACCTCCGCGACCTCCGCGGCCACCGCCGCCGACGTCTCCGCCGACTCCTCCAGGACCGCCTCGCCCACCAGCTCCGAGGCCTCCTTCGCCGCGGTCAGCAGAACCGTGTCCTGCGGGGCCTGGTCGGCGAAGTTCTCCGGGTGGTGGCACGCGACCCGCTGGCCCGGGCGGAGTTCGAGGAGCGGCGGCTCGGTCGTCCTGCAGATCTCCGTCGCCTTCCAGCACCGCGTGTGGAAGCGGCAGCCGGACGGCGGCGCGATCGGCGACGGGACATCGCCACGGAGCAGGATGCGCTCGCTCTTCTGGCCCCGGCGCTTCGGGTCCGGCACCGGCACGGCCGACATCAGGGCCTTGGTGTACGGGTGCATCGGCGACTCGTACAGCTTGGTGCTGTCGGCGAGTTCGACGATCTTGCCCAGGTACATCACCGCGACCCGGTCCGAGACGTGCCGGACGACGGAGAGGTCGTGGGCGATGATGACGTAGGTCAGGCCCAGCTCCTCCTGGAGGTCGTCCATGAGGTTGACGACCTGCGCCTGGATCGAGACGTCCAGGGCGGAGACGGGCTCGTCGGCCACCACCAGCTTCGGCTTCAGGGCGAGCGCGCGGGCGATGCCGATGCGCTGGCGCTGACCGCCGGAGAACTCGTGCGGGTAGCGGTTGTAGTGCTCGGGGCTCAGGCCCACCAGCTCCAGGAGGCGCTGGACCTCCTTCTTGACCCCGCCCTCGGGCTCGACGCCCTGCAGCCGGAACGGCGCCGAGACGATCGAGCCGATGGTGTGCCGGGGGTTCAGGGAGCCGTACGGGTCCTGGAAGATCATCTGGATGTCGCGGCGCAGCGGACGCATCTTCGCGGTGGACAGGTGCGTGATGTCCTGCCCCTCGAAGGTGACCTTGCCGCCGGTCGGGTCCTGGAGGCGGGTGATGACCCGGCCCATGGTCGACTTGCCGCAGCCCGACTCGCCGACCACGCCCAGGGTCTCGCCCTTGCGCACCTCGAAGTCGATGCCGTCGACGGCCTTCACCGCGCCGACCTGCCGCTGCAGGATGCCCTTCTTGATCGGGAAGTGCTTCTCCAGGCCCTCGACCTTCAGCAGCACTTCACGATCCGACGAGGGCGACGCCTGCTGCGGGATGACGGCGTCATCGGTTTTGTTCGTCTCACTCACAGCTTCGGCGCAATCTCTTCGGTCCAGATCCGCGTCCGGTCCTCGGCCGAGAGGTGGCAGGCGGACCAGTGGCCGCCGTCGACCTGCTGCAGCTCCGGGCGGACCGTGCGGGTGACATTCCCCTTGGGAAGGTCCGCGTACGGGCAGCGCGGGTGGAAGGCGCAGCCCGAGGGGACGTTGATGAGGCTCGGCGGCTGGCCCTTGACCGGGATGAGCCGGTCGGAGGTCTCCCGGTCGATGCGCGGCATCGAACCCAGCAGACCCCAGGTGTAGGGGTGCTGCGGCTTCTCGAAGATCTCGTCGACCGGGCCGCGCTCCACGCACCGGCCGCCGTACATCACCAGCACGTCGTCGGCGATCTCGGCCACCACACCCAGGTCGTGGGTGATGAGGACGACCGCGGAGCCGAACTCCTTCTGCAGGTCCCGGATCAGGTCGAGGATCTGCGCCTGGACGGTGACGTCGAGGGCGGTGGTCGGCTCGTCCGCGATGAGCAGCTCGGGGTTGTTGACCAGGGCCATGGCGATCATGGCGCGCTGGCGCATACCGCCGGAGAACTCGTGCGGGTAGCCGTCGACGCGCTTGGCGGGCTCGGGGATGCCGACCCGGTCCAGCATCTCGATGGCGCGGGCGCGGGCCACCTTCTTGCTGACCTTGTGGTGGACCCGGTACGCCTCGACGATCTGGTCGCCGACCTTGTAGTACGGGTGCATCGCGGACAGCGGGTCCTGGAAGATCATCGCCATCTCGCGGCCGCGCAGCCGGCGCACCTCGTCCGGGGACGCGTTCACCAGCTCCTTGCCGCCGAGCCAGATCTCGCCGGACATCTGCACGTTCTTGCCGCGCGCGCCCAGCCGGTGCAGGCCCATGATGGCCAGCGAGGTGACGGACTTGCCGGAGCCGGACTCGCCGACGATGGAGAGGGTCTTGCCCTTCTCCAGCGAGAAGCTGAGGCCGTCGACCGACTTGACGATGCCGTCGTCCGTCGGGAAGTGCACCTTGAGGTCGCGGACTTCGAGGAAGACGTCGGACGGGGCGGCCGACGTGGGCTCGCCCACGGCGGCGCCGGTCTTGGAGAGTTCGGTCACGAGAGCCTCACCCGCGGGTCGGCGGCCGCGTAGAGCAGGTCCACCAGGAGATTTGCGATCACGACGAAGAAGGCGGCGAGCAGGGTCACGCCGAGGATCGGGGGCAGGTCGTTGTCGTCGATGGCCTGCACCGCGTACTGGCCGATGCCGTGCAGCGAGAACACGGTCTCGGTGATCACCGCGCCGCCGAGCAGCAGACCGAGGTCCATGCCGAAGACGGTGATGATCGGGGTGAGCGCGGCGCGCAGTCCGTGCCGGACGACGACCTTGCGCTCACGCAGGCCCTTGGCGCGGGCCGTGCGGATGTAGTCCTCGTTCATCGTCTCCAGCATGCCCGAGCGGGTGAGCCGCGCGTAGATGGCCGAATAGAGGAGGGCTAGCGAGCACCAGGCGGGGATGAGGGTGTTGGCCCACTGCGCCGGGTTCTGCGTCAACGGGACGTACGTTCTGCCGAAGATCGGCCATTGGTAGGTGAAGAGCAGGATCGCCAGGTTGCCCGTGAAGAACATGGGCAGCGAGACACCGGCGAGGGCCACACCCATGAAGGTGCGGTCGAAGAAGGAGCGCGGCTTCAGCGCGGAGACCACGCCGATCGCCACACCCGAGACCAGCCACAGGACGGCCGCGCCGATGGCCAGCGACAGGGTCACCGGCATGCGGTTGGTCAGCTGCGGCCAGACGGCCTGGTGGGTCTTGAAGGAGTAGCCGAAGCACGGCGCGTCGCAGTGCACCGTGGTGGGGCCCAGATCATAGGTGGCGCCGGAGACGATCCCCTTGATGAAGTGCCAGTACTGGACGTAGACGGGCTGGTCCAGACCGAGGTTCTGCTTGACCGCGGCGATGTCCGCCTTCGACGGGCTCTTGCCGATGTACTGCTGTGCCAACTGGTCGGCGGTCTGCCCGGCCAGCCGTGGCAGCACGAAGAAGATGGCGAAGGTGACCGCGGAGACGACCAGCAGCAGGATCACCGCTGCGAGCGTCCGACGGAGGATGTACGAGATCACGGGGATCGGCGCTGGTGCCCGCGAGCCTCTCGGCCCGCGGGCACCAATGCCTTCACCTGCCTTCCGGGGCTGCTACTTCGACGCGACGCCGATGTTGAGGTAGTCGTACTGACCGCTCCAGGCCGCCGAGGACACCAGGTTGGTGTAGCCCGTCGGGCGGGCCAGCAGGACCTTGAAGTAGGTCAGCGGCACGAGAACGGCGTCGTCCATGGTCTGCTTGTCGATCTGCGTGTAGATGCTGTTGCGCTCGGTGGTGTCATCCGTACCGATCGCCTTCGCCAGCAGGTCGTTGACCGTCTTGTTGTTGTACTGCGACAGGTTGGTGTTACCCGACTGGCTGATCGCCTGGCCGTTCAGGATCTGCTGCAGGAAGCCGTAGCCGGACGGCCAGTCGGCGCCCCACTGCATCATGATCAGGCCGATGTTCTGCTTCTCGGTGAACTTCGGGACACCGGCGAAGTCGCCGAAGTACTTGCCCTGCGGGTACGACTTGAGGGTCGCGTTGATGCCGACGGCCTTCAGCGAGTTGATGATCGCCGTGGCGGCGTCCATCTCCTGCGGACGGTCCGAGCGGGCCGAGATGTTGGTGCTGATGGAGGTCTTGCCACAGGCCTTCAGCTGCGCCTTGGCCTTGGTCACGTCACCCTTGTTGCCCGTGGTGGCGTAGACGTCCGCCTTCGAGTAGCCCGGGATGTCCGGCGGCAGCACCGTGGTGGCGACGTCACCGCGGATCGGGCCGCCCTCGGCGGTCTGCACCGAGACCTTGTTGATCGCGTACTCGACGGCCTTGCGGCAGGCGACGTTGTTGAAGGGCGCGACCTTGGTGTTGATCGCCATGTAGACCAGACGGCCACCGTAGGTGTTGTCCGTGTTGGCCTTCTTGGCGGAGTCGGTCAGCACCTGGGCCTGCGTGGCGGCCTGGACACCCGTGCCGCCGAGGTCGATCGCGTCGCCGGCCAGCACGTCCTTGTCGATCGTGTCGGCGTTGACCTTCAGGTTGACGACGATCTTGTCCGGCAGCTGCTTGCGCAGCGGGTCGGTCTTCGCGTCCCAGTTCTTGTTGCGGACGAGCACGGCCTGCTTGCCGTCCTCGTAGCTCTGGAACTGGTACGAGCCCGAGGACACGATGTTCTTGACGTAGTCGACGCCGTTGTCCTTGGCCTGCGGGACCGGAGCCGTCTGCGGGGCGGCGACCAGGTAGTCGAACTCCTGGAAGGCCTGCTTCAGGTGGAAGACGATCGTGGTGTCGTCCGGGGTCTCGATGGACGAGAGGCCCTTGGCGCTCTTGTCCTTGTAGGGGCCCTTGTACTTGTCGCCGCCGACCAGGAACTGCTGGAAGTAGTTCGGGCCGAGGGAGAGCACGTCACGCGCGAAGTTGGAGCGCTCGACGGCGTACTTGACGTCCTTGGACGTGATCGCCGTGCCGTCCTGGTACTTCAGGCCCGAACGCAGCTTGTACGTCCAGGTCTTGCCGCCGTCGCTGGAGACACCCTTGCTCGCGGCGAGGTCCGGGACCAGGGTGTTGCCCTTGGAACCGGCGGCGGGCTCGAAAGTCATCAGCGGGCGGGCGTACAGCCGGCTGAAGTTGTACATGTACGCGTAGTACGTGTTACCGGGGTCGAACGAGTCCGGGACGTCGGACAGTTCGTAGGTGACCGTCCCGCCCTTCTTGTCGGACGCGTTGACGACACCCTTGGTAGCCGCGTTGGCCGCGGCGGAGCTGCCGCCACCGTTGCCGTCCTTGTTGTCATCGGCCTTGCTGCACCCTGCAACCAGCAGGGTGGCGGAGCCGATGGCCGCGATCGCGGCCAGCGCTGACCTTCGCATGATGGGTGGGTTCCCCTCCATTGTCGGAAACTTTTCGGGCTCTCGGTGACAGCAGGCGTCAGCGGCTGCGCGGGTCGAGAGCGTCGCGGAGACCGTCACCGAGCAGGTTGAACGCCAGCACGGTCACGAAGATGGCAAGGCCGGGCACGATCATGTACTCGGGATCGACCTGGTAGTACGTCACCGCTTCGCGGAGCATGCCGCCCCAGGAAGCCTGCGGGGGCTGGATGCCGACGCCGAGGAAGCTCAGCGACGCCTCGAAGAGGATGTTGGTCGGGATCAGCAGCGTCGAGTAGACGATGATCGGGCCGACCAGGTTGGGCATCAGCTCGCGGAACAGGATGTACGGGCCCCTGGCGCCCATGCCGCGGGAGGCGTCGACGAACTCGCGCTCCCGCAGGGCCAGGGTCTGGCCGCGCACGATCCGGCCCAGGTAGGGCCAGTTGAAGAAGCCGATGACGAAGATGAGCACGCTCAGGTGCAGCGGCAGTCCGTTCAGGCCGAACGCGCCGCCCTGCAGGGTGGCGGAGATGGCGATGGCGAACAGCAGGAGGGGGAAGGCGAGGAAGGTGTCCATCAGCCGGCTGATGATCGAGTCGACACGGCCGCCGTAGTAGCCCGCGACGACGCCCATGATCGCGCCGATCACGTTGGACAGGATGGTCGAGCCGAAGGCCACCACCAGCGACACCCAGGAGCCCTCGAGGATGCGGGTGGCGATGTCACGGCCGAACTTCGGGTCCACGCCCAGCGGGTGGCTCAGGCTCATGCCGCCCCAGCCGCCGTTGGGCAGCGAGGTGTTGGCGTCGATGAGGTCCTGGTGGAAGGCGTTGGGGTCGAGACCGAACAGGGCCTGGATGGGACGTGCGAGGACCGCGACGAGGATCAGCAGCACGACAACGATGCCGCCCGCGACGGCGACCCGGTCCTTCTTGAACCGGGACCAGGCGATCTGCCCGAGGGAGCGACCCTCGATCTGCCGCTTACCGGCACCCTCCGGCGCAGCCTCCGGCTGTGCCTCGGTGGTCTCGATCGGTGCGGTCACGGTGAGCGACCCCTCTCGCCGGCGGTGACCGGCCTACGCCAGCCGCGGATTGCGGCTTTGTCGACTTGCTCAATCACGAGGTTTAAACCTCGTGCCTGACTGGCGAGTCTTCAGCGTCGTCGCGATCACCCGCCAGATCTCGCGGAGAAAGTATGCGCAACCGTGATGCAGTCCGAGGGATTCCGTTATCCGAACAGTGGGTAACGCCCCCCGGACGCGGGCCAGTTGGGACATAACGCCGAATCCGGTCGGAACGGAACGTTCCACCGTCATCTACGCGCGGAGAAATGCGTTCGTTACGTAAAACCTGTGAATCCTCCCGACCGGTCCGGCGGGGGCGCCGCGTCGCGTCAGTAGGCGCCCTGGACCGGCGGGTACCCGTACCCCGTCGCGGGCGCCGGCGGCAGCGCCGCGTGGGCCTCGCGGTCGTAGAACGGCCGTGCCGTCGCCCGCATCCACATCACGACCGGGTCGTACTCGTCGGTCATCGCCACCGTCGACACCGGCAGCCCGTCCGGCACCGCTCCGATCGACTGCTGCATCATCGCCCGCACCGAGTCCACGGCCGGCGGCGAGGTGTCGTACACGTCCAGGCCGATGGCGAGATACGGCGCCCCGAGGGCCGGCTGCACCCAGGCGCGGCGCAGCGAGCGGACCGCGCGGGTGCGGTGGGCGTTCTGCGTGAGCAGGGCGTAGAACTGCGGGATCTCGATGGCCGGTTCGGCGAGCCGCAGCGGGCCGGCCGGCTGGCGGTCCAGGCCGGTGGCGATGCGGCGCAGGTCCAGCCAGGGGATGCCGACACCGCCGCCCGGGGCGTGCGGGTTGAGCCAGAGGCCGAAGTGGTCGGGGTAGAGGGTGCGGGCCACGTCGACGCCGTCGACCACTTCGTACGAGCGGTTCCAGCCGCTCGCGGAGAGCTCCTGGGCCGAGGTCACGCAGGGGGCGTAGCCGTGGCCGTCGACCTCCATGTTCCCGTACTGGGCGTCGGGGGAGCCGGCCTGGCCGTGCCAGAGCAGCATCCAGATCTGGCCGGAGGAGGGCGTGGCGAGGGCGCGGAGGAGTGCCTCGTAGGCGTCGTAGCGCCCGGGGGTTACCTGGCGCAGCATGTGCTCGACCTGTCCGGTCGCCGCGGTGCCGCTGGCGCTCACGTGTTACCGCCCCTTCATCTGGTGCCCCGCGTATGGAGGGCCGCCCCGCGTTTGGAGACAGCTTATGCGCCAAGGGGAGTGGCGCCGATTGTCCGTCGGCGAGTGCGGGTCGTCGGTGGCTTGTCGCGCAGTTCCCCGCGCCCCTGGGTTGGCTGCCCCTGGGTCGGCTGCGCAGGCAGGGGGCTTCAGTGGCCGTACTGGTAGAAGGGCCGGACGTTCTCCCGCATCCAGTGGCCCACCGGGTCGTCCGCCACGTCGAGGAGTATCAGGTTCACCGGCCACTTCACCGGGACCTGGCCCAGCGCCTTGCCCAGTGCCTCCAGGGGCGCGGCCCGCAGGTCGCCCTCCCACTGGGAGAGTTCGACCCCCACGAACATCACCGGTTCCGCCGTCTCGACCGCGGCCAGGCAGCGGCGGGCCGCGGCGACCACGCCGATCGCCGCGAACTCCGCCGACGCCGCGGCCAGGAAGTCCATCGGGTCGTCCTGCCAGTCCGGTTCGAAGAGGCGGACCCGGCCGCCCGAGGCGGGGCCGTCCAGTTCGGAGCGGCCGGAGCGGCAGAGCTGGGCGACCGCCTCCGGCGGCAGCGGGACGCCGACCACTCCCCCGGGGTTCACGGCGATGCCGACCTGCGGGGGCAGGCCGCGGGCGAACTCGACGGCCGGGGCGATCGTGTACGACAGATGGGATCCGGCCACCAGGCGGAACTGCTCCTCCGAGCTGAAGACCGGCACGTACACCTGGCCCTCGATCTGCGTGGTGGGCAGGTCCAGCGGGCCGCTGTGCGGGCCGCCGCCCTCCGGCAGCGGGATCCAGAGGAAACTCCGGCCCAGTACCTCGATGAGCCGGCCCGCCGCCGCGGGCACGCCGAGGGAGGCCGACAGCACCTCCTCCAGTTCGTTGCCGGGCCACCCGCCGTGCGGGTGGGGGTGCGCCTGTGCCGGGAAGTCCGCGGGAATGTCCGCCGGGAAGTCCATCTGCCTACCGCCTGCTGGAAACCACTGCTGAGGCTGGAAAGGCTAGCGGGTGACACCGACAAAGCCACCCGTCGATGCGGAGTCCGCGGGCGATCCCGGCGCGCGCGGGCGGCCTCGGCGCGCGCGGGCGGTCTCAGCGCGCGAAGGCGATCCGGCGCAGGACGTCCGCCGCGTCCCGGTCGAGCAGCACGGCCGAGCCGACCCCTTCGGGCAGTTTGCCCTTCTCCGCCGCGCGCAGCAGCCGGCCGGCCGCCCTGCGGTGGCGCAGGAAGGCGTACCGGGAGACGCCCCGGCCGCGCTCGCGCTGGCCGTCCAGTGCCGTGCCGGCCGTGACGTCCAGGAGGACCAGGTGCAGGGTGCCGCCGCGGCGGCGGGCCTCCCGGGCCAGCCAGTCGCGCACCCAGGCCTGCGTACCGCAGTCGTGCACGACCACGCCCTCGCCGGTGCCGAGGGCCCTGCGCAGCCCGGCGTAGTGGGCGAGGCGGACCACCGGGCGGTAGAGGGCGTAGGGCAGGAGGCGGGCCAGGCGCGCGTCCCAGCGGTCGCGGGTGTCCTGGGAGTCGATGCGGATGCCCTGGACGGTGCGGTGCATCAGGGTGGACTTGCCGCTGCCGGGCAGCCCGGTCACCACCACCAGGTCACGGGGGCCGAAGAGCAGGCCGTGCGGGCTGTGCCCGGCGCGGTCGCGCAGGTCGCGGACGACCGGTGCGGGGAGCTCGCCGACCCGCTCGCGGGCCGGGGCCGTCGGCTGCTGGGGCAGGGCGATGCCCGTCGTCGTCGCGTATGCCGTGGTCCTTGTCACCGTGACCGTCCTCCCGGGGGGTTCAGGAAAGGTTCTCCCCGCTTAATGTAAAGAGAAGGTAATGCACGGCGTCTCGCGGTTCCGTGCGCGTCCGGCAACAGCCCGGCTACAAAGAGAGAGGACGCAGGCCGGGGCAGGTCCGGTCTGCCATGCGGCCGGGCGGCGTGCAATGATGTCCGCGCCAACTGCATACCGGCCGCTTGAATCCGCGCGGGAGAGTCCCCAGCCGTCGTCGCTGGGGCGCCGAAGGAGCAAGTCCCTCCCTTGAATCTCTCAGGCCCCCGTTACCGCGCGGGCGAGGCACATCTGAAAAGCGGGCCGCTGTGTCAGTGGCTCCACCCAAGGTGCAAGCCGTGATCACGTCCGTGGTCAGGGCGAACCTCTCAGGTTCCGATGACAGATGGGGAGGACAGCCCTCGCCTGTCATGCCCTCGGGACCTCTGGGAGACGACCGACCGATGAGCAGTACCGATTCCGCCGCACCCCGCCGCACCGCGCTCGACGCCCTGCACCGCTCGCTCGGCGCGACCATGACCGACTTCGCCGGCTGGGACATGCCCCTGCGCTACGGCTCCGAGCGCGACGAGCACGTCGCGGTCCGGACCAGGGCCGGGCTCTTCGACCTCTCCCACATGGGCGAGATCACCGTGACCGGCCCGGACGCGGCCGCCCTGCTGAACCACGCCCTGGTGGGCAACATCGCCTCCGTCGGCGTGGGCCGCGCCCGCTACACCATGATCTGCCGGGCCGACGGCGGCATCCTGGACGACCTGATCGTCTACCGGCTGGCGGAGACCGAGTACCTCGTGGTCGCCAACGCCTCCAACGCCCAGGTCGTCCTCGACGCCCTGCAGGAGCGTTCCGCCGGGTTCGACGCCGAGGTCCGCGACGACCGCGACGCGTACGCGCTGATCGCCGTGCAGGGCCCGGAGTCGCCCGGGATCCTCAAGTCGCTCACCGACGCGGACCTGGACGGCCTGAAGTACTACGCCGGCCTGCCCGGCACCGTCGCCGGCGTCCCGGCGCTGATCGCCCGCACCGGCTACACCGGCGAGGACGGCTTCGAGCTGTTCGTGAAGCCGGAGCACGCGGTGGAGCTGTGGCAGGCGCTGACCGAGGCGGGTGCCCCGGTGGGCCTGGTGCCCTGCGGGCTGTCCTGCCGGGACACCCTCCGCCTGGAGGCGGGCATGCCGCTCTACGGACATGAGCTGACCACGGAGCTCACCCCCTTCGACGCCGGGCTCGGCCGGGTGGTGAAGTTCGAGAAGGAGGGCGACTTCGTGGGGCGCGCGGCGCTCCAGGAGGCCGCCGACCGCGCCGCCTCCCGGCCGCCGCGGGTGCTCGTCGGCCTGGTCGCCGAGGGCCGCCGGGTACCGCGCGCCGGATACCCGGTCGTCGCCGCCGGCGAGGTGATCGGCGAGGTCACATCGGGCGCCCCCTCCCCGACCCTGGGCAGGCCGATCGCCATGGCGTACGTCGACGCGGCGCACGCGGCGCCGGGCACGGCGGGCGTCGGCGTGGACATCCGGGGCAGCCACGAGCCGTACGAGGTCGTGGCGCTGCCGTTCTACAAGCGCCAGAAGTAGCCACTGGACGTGACCCCGCGCACATCCCCGCAGGTCACGTACGTCTCCAGCCTTCCCCCCTTCACCAGCACTTCCTCGCGTACAGGAGAATTCAAGCCATGAGCAACCCCCAGCAGCTGCGTTACAGCAAGGAGCACGAGTGGCTGACGGCCGCCGAGGACGGCGTGGCGACGGTCGGCATCACGGAGCACGCGGCCAACGCGCTCGGTGACGTCGTCTTCGTCCAGCTCCCGGCGGTCGGCGACACGGTGACCGCGGGCGAGTCCTGTGGCGAGCTGGAGTCCACCAAGTCGGTGTCCGACCTGTACGCGCCGGTCACCGGTGAGATCACCGCGGTCAACGAGGACGTCGTCGACGACCCGTCCCTGGTGAACTCGGCCCCCTTCGAGGGCGGCTGGCTGTTCAGGGTGCGCGTCACGGACGAGCCGGGCGACCTGCTCTCCGCCGACGAGTACACCGCCTTCACCGCCGGCTGAGAGCCGCCGCAGACCCCGGCCTAGGAGTCGTAGAAACAGATGTCCGTTCTGAACACGCCCCTGTACGAGCTCGACCCCGAGGTAGCCGCCGCGGTCGACGCCGAGCTGGTGCGCCAGCAGTCCACCCTGGAGATGATCGCCTCGGAGAACTTCGCTCCGCTGGCGGTCATGGAGGCGCAGGGTTCGGTCCTCACCAACAAGTACGCCGAGGGCTACCCGGGCCGCCGCTACTACGGCGGCTGCGAGCACGTCGACGTCACCGAGCAGATCGCCATCGACCGGGTGAAGGAGCTGTTCGGCGCCGAGTACGCCAACGTGCAGCCGCACTCCGGTGCCTCCGCCAACCAGGCGGCCCTGTTCGCGCTGGCCCAGCCCGGGGACACCATCCTGGGCCTGGACCTCGCCCACGGCGGCCACCTGACCCACGGCATGCGCCTGAACTTCTCCGGCAAGCAGTTCGACGTGGTGGCCTACCACGTGGACGACTCCGGCCTGGTCGACATGGCCGAGGTGGAGCGGCTCGCCAAGGAGCACCGGCCGAAGGTGATCATCGCGGGCTGGTCGGCGTACCCGCGCCAGCTGGACTTCGCGGAGTTCCGCCGGATCGCCGACGAGGTCGAGGCGTACCTGTGGGTCGACATGGCCCACTTCGCCGGCCTGGTCGCCGCCGGTCTGCACGAGAACCCGGTGCCGTACGCCGACGTGGTCACCTCCACGACCCACAAGACGCTGGGCGGCCCGCGCGGTGGCATCATCCTGGCCCGCAAGGACTTCGCGAAGAAGCTGAACTCGTCCGTCTTCCCGGGCTTCCAGGGCGGTCCCCTGGAGCACGTGATCGCGGCGAAGGCGGTCTCGTTCAAGGTCGCCGCCTCGGCGGACTTCAAGGAGCGGCAGCGTCGTACGGTGGAGGGCGCGCGCATCCTGGCGGAGCGGCTCACCGCCGCCGACGCCCGCGAGGCCGGCGTGAACGTCCTCTCCGGTGGTACGGACGTCCACCTGATCCTCGTGGACCTGCGCGAGTCCGAGCTGGACGGGCAGCAGGCCGAGGACCGCCTCCACGAGGTCGGCATCACGGTCAACCGCAACGCCGTCCCCAACGACCCGCGGCCGCCGATGGTCACCTCGGGTCTGCGGATCGGCACCCCGGCGCTGGCCACCCGCGGCTTCACGGCCGAGGACTTCGCCGAGGTCGCGGACGTGATCGCCGAGACGCTGAAGCCGTCCCACGACGCGGCGGCCCTCAGGGCCCGGGTCGAGGCACTGACCGCGAAGCACCCGCTTTACCCCGGTCTGAACAAGTAGTTCCCTGGTGGGGGCACCCGACGACGTGTGCCCCCACCCTCTCTGGAGGAGTTCCCGTGGCCATCTCGGTCTTCGACCTGTTCTCGATCGGCATCGGCCCGTCGAGCTCCCACACCGTCGGCCCGATGCGCGCGGCCCGTATGTTCGCCCGTCGGCTGCGCAACGAGGCGCTGCTGGAGTCCGTCGCCTCGATACGCTGCGAGCTGTACGGCTCCCTCGGCGCGACCGGCCACGGCCACGGCACCCCGAAGGCGGTGCTGCTCGGCCTGGAGGGCGCCTCGCCGCGCACGGTGGACGTGGAGACGGCGGACGACCACATCGAGGCGATCAAGGCCACGGGGCGCCTGTCCCTCCTCGGCGAGCACGAGATCGCGTTCTCCTTCGACAACGACCTGAAGCTCCACCGCCGCAAGACGCTCCCCTACCACGCGAACGGCATGACCGTGTGGGCGTACGACGCGTCCGGCGCGGAGCTCCTCTCCAAGACGTACTACTCGGTGGGCGGCGGGTTCGTCGTCGACGAGGACGCGGTCGGCGCGGACCGCATCGTGCTGGACGACACGGTCCTGAAGTACCCCTTCCGCACGGGCGACGAGCTGCTGCGCCTGACGAAGGACACGGGTCTGTCGATCTCCGCGCTGATGCTGGAGAACGAGCGGGCCTGGCGCACCGAGGCGGAGATCCGCGAGGGCCTGCTGGACATCTGGGGGGTGATGCGGGCGTGCGTGTCCCGCGGCATGTCCCGGGAGGGCATCCTGCCGGGCGGGCTCCGGGTGAAGCGCCGGGCGGCCGTGACCGCCCGCCAGCTGCGCGCCGAGGGCGACCCGCTGGCGCACGCGATGGAGTGGATCACGCTCTACGCGATGGCCGTGAACGAGGAGAACGCGGCGGGCGGCCGCGTGGTCACCGCCCCCACGAACGGCGCGGCCGGCATCATCCCCGCCGTCCTGCACTACTACATCAACTTCGTGCCGGGCGCCGACGAGGACGGGGTGGTCCGCTTCCTCCTCGCCGCCGGCGCGATCGGCATGCTCTTCAAGGAGAACGCGTCCATCTCGGGCGCCGAGGTCGGCTGCCAGGGCGAGGTCGGCTCGGCCTGCTCGATGGCGGCGGGCGCCCTCGCCGAGGTCCTCGGCGGCTCCCCGGAACAGGTCGAGAACGCGGCCGAGATCGGCATGGAGCACAACCTCGGCCTCACCTGCGACCCGGTCGGCGGCCTGGTCCAGATCCCGTGCATCGAGCGCAACGGCATGGCCGCGGTCAAGGCGGTCACCGCGGCCCGCATGGCCATGCGCGGCGACGGCTCCCACAAGGTGTCCCTGGACAAGGTCATCAAGACCATGAAGGACACGGGCGCCGACATGAGCGTCAAGTACAAGGAGACGGCCCGCGGGGGGCTCGCGGTGAACATCATCGAGTGCTAGGGAAACGGGCCCTGACCAGCGCGTTCGTGTCTTTCGGCGCTGTCGGGGCCTTGCCTGCTTACGCGGTCGAAAGTCCCCGGAAAGTCCCTGGGACAGGCTTGAAAGTCCCCGGAAAGTCCCCAGGATGTCCCCATGAAAGGGGCTCTTGACCTGCGGGTTCGCGGCACGCGATCAACGCCGGATACGCCGCTCGCGCACCATGGATGCAGGGTGTGTTTGCCGTTGAGTGAGCAGCCGTGGAGTGGTCGCGCGCCGACGACGAAGTTCTGCTGGTAGCGGGCGGTGTGCTGCGGTTCGTGTTCGAGTCGACCGTGATTTTCCCGGTACGCGTCGAAGTCGCCGTTGTCGATCACGGCGGGCGAGAGAGGTCCGTGCTCCGCGACGCCGGATCCGCCTACCTGTCGTTCCGCCCAGTTGTGCGGTGCTCACCGCCGTATCATGACGGCACACGGGAAGGAGCCCTCCATGAGCGTCGACTCGATCATGCACACCGAGTTCCCCAAGGGGTACACGGTCCTGTTCGGGGCCGATGGAAAGGTGATCATGACCCCGCAGAGCTTCGAGCACTCCAGCACGATCAAGTCGATGCAGTACGACACGATCCTGTCGCTCGGACGACACGCGAAGACACCCTCGGACGTCTACATCGACTTCCCCGCCGACGAGAACTCCGCCCCCGACCTGGCCATCCTGCGCGAGGACGCGCGCAAAGAAGGCAAGCGCTACAGCTTCGAGGACGTCCTGCTGATCTCGGAGGTCGTCTCCACGTCCTCCGCCCGCAAGGACTACGACGACTGCACCGCGAAGTACGGCCGCTACGGCATCCCTGTCTACCTCGTCGTGGACCCCTACGCCCGGGAAGTCGTCCTGCACACCGAGCCCACCGCGAGCGGCTACAGCACCGCACACACCCGCGCGTACGGCACAGGCAAGCTCCCCATCCCCCTGGCCGACGGCCGCACCTTCACCCTCGACCTCGACGAACTCCCCGTACCGGAACCGGAAGCCGACGCTCGCTGAGAAGACGCGCCGTTCCAGTCGGTCCCGAGGGCTCGGGAACCGCCACCGACTCACCGGTGGATGCCGGACGACACACCGTGGTGGACAGATCCGATCCGACCACCACCGGACGCCGGGTCAGGTGCGGGTGAGGTCGGACAGGAGCGCGGCCAGGAGACGTTCCTCCATGACCGCGCTGCCCGACGCCTCCATCGCGAGGGCCAGTCCAGGATCCCAGGGGCTGGCCGCGGGTGGTCCCGCGAGCGGTGTGGACTCGCCCTCCCCGAGTGCCGCCGTGTAGTCGGCGGCGGTCATACGCCAGGGGCGGGCATCGTGGCGAGCCACGGCGCCCGCGGTGATGCGCAGGCCGGCCCAGTCGAAGTCGGCGCGCCAGTGCAGCCGGGCTCCCGCTCGTACCGCGTCGCCCAGCAGCTTGTGGCAGGCGGCGGACGGGACACCCTCGGTGCACACGAGGGCCGCGGCGGTGTCCTGGAGCTCTCCGGCGGCCGCGCGCAGCACGGCCGGGTTCTCGCAGACGAAGACGGTGCGGGCGGCGGGGACGACGGGGTCGGAGGCGAGCTGGTGGAGGGTGAGCCGGAAGGGGATGCCGAAGTCGGCGGCGTCGCGCAGCCAGTCGCAGACCACGGTGTCGCCCTCGGCCCCGATGTTGAGGACGAGTACCTGGCTGGCGAGGTCGTCGGCGATGGCCCCGGCGCTCTCCCACAAGGCGCGCCGCCCGGCCCGATCACGCGGTACGGCCGCATTGTCGCCGGTACGCCGCGCGAGGGCGCGCAGGACGAGCTGTTCGAGCGGGGTGCCGGGGACGAGGGCCTTGGTGTCACCGGTGGCCCACTCTGCGAGGACCGGCAGCGGCAGGGCGCCGACCGCAGGTCCGGGGATCCGTTCCCCGTCATCGGCCAGCCTTTCGAGGACACGTACCGCCGCGTCGAGGAGCGGCGCGTCCCCGCGCCGTACGAGACGGGTGAGGGTGCCGTCGGCGGCGATCCGCTCCAGCCAGGCGGCGAACCATCCCTGCCCGGCGAGCCGACTGGAGTGGGCCGACGTCAGGGCCTGCTCCCGGCGGGCCTGCTCGTCGGCCCGTTCGGCCGGCCGGTCGTGCAGCGGGCCGTGGAGCCGACCGAGGGTCGTGAGGAGACCCGTGCCGTAGCGGTCGTACAGATACCCGTCCAGGTCACGCAGGGGTACGGCGAGACGCTTGACGGTCTCGGGCCGGTAGCGGCCGGTGATGCCGATGACGGTACGGCGTTCGGCCTCGCCGGGTGCCGTGAGCCCGATGTCGCCGTCGAGCGCGCCGCCGGTGCGCTCCAGTCTGCGGCGGGCGGCGGCGAGCAGCCGGGTCCATCCCTCGCCCCGCAGCTCGTCGTACCCGTGGCTTTCCCGCCGTTCAGCCGACAACCTCGGCCTCCTCGGTCGTCGGGACGCGCCGGGTGCCCGGCGAGCCGAGAGCCGCGGTCAGATCACCGGTGTCGTCGGCCAGGAGCCGGTCGCCGTCCCAGACGAGCAGCAGGGCGGAGACGGTGTGGTCGACGGCGGTGTGCGCGAGGTCGTAGTGGGCGGCGGCGGACACGGAGGCGTGGGCGGCCCACAGGTCGTAGCCGGTCATGAACAGGTCGAGGTCGAACTGGGCGGCCAGCGACATGAGTTCACCGCGCCCGGTGTCATCCACTCCGGCGAAGGCCTCGTCGAGGGCGAGCAGGCGCGGGGCGTGCGGGTCGGCGGAGTTGAGCATGGCGTGCGCGGCGGCGAACAGCGGCAGGTGCAGCGACACCGACTGCTCGCCGCCCGAAAGGCGACTGTGCCGGGCGCGGGTGAGCCGCTCCTCCGTCCGGTCAGGACGTACGAGCTGGAAGGCGAAGTGCCGCCAGCGCCGGTAGTCGAGGACCTCGGCGAGCAGTTCGCGGTAGGGCTGGTCGCGGTGGCGGGCGCGGGCGGTCTTGATCTGCGCGGCGAAGTGCGTGCGCACCCGGGCGAGACCCTCGGGGCCGAGGCGGGCGGCGTCGGCGTCGAGGAGGGCACAGACGGCGCGCTGTTCGTCGTCGAGGTGGTCGGCGAGCAGCCAGCTCACCCCGACCGTCGTCCCCGAGGACATCGTCCGCTTGCGCATGTCGGTGTTCATCCGCCGGATCAGGTCACGGGCGTCGACCGTACGGTCGTGGATCTGCTGGGCGAGCCGGGTGAGCAGGGCGTCCTCCAGGATGCGCTGCTCGGACTCGGAGAGCAGTTCGGCCTGGTCACGTCGGTGGGAGGAGATCTTCTGCGCGAAGGCCGCCACGGGCAGCGGCCCCTCTTCGTCGGCCACACGCACGAGGATGACCCCGTCGGAGCCGTCCCATTCGGGCCGGTAGTCCTGTCCGGCGGCGGCGAGCTGCGCCTGGAGGTCGTCGAGGGCCTTGGTGAGCCGGGTGACGGACTGCTTGAGGCTGGTCTCGGTGGGGGTGAGGTCGCGGGTCGCGGAGAGGACCGCCTCGTGTACGGCGACGACGGCCGACGGGAGTGCCGCACCGGTCCAGTCGGCCTCCTGGGCGGGCCAGGCGAGGCCGGGCGGGCAGCGCAGGATGTCGAGAAGTTCCCGGGCGGCGTACGGGCGCAGGGAGCGAGCGGTGTCCTTCTCCTCCCCCGCGGCGACCGCTCCGGCCTCGGCGGCGGCCGTACAACGGGCCTCGGCCGCGGCGGTGCCCGCGATGGCGGTGTGCTGGGCGGTGCGGGCCGCCTCGGCCCCCGTCACCAGGGCGTCGATCCCGTCCTCGGTCTCCTGCACCTGACGCATCACCTCCTGCGCCTCGGCCCCGACGGCCTCCTGGAGGGCCTCAAGGCCTGCGGCCTCCTCGGCGTGTCGGCGGCGCGCCGCGCGTTCGGTGTCCGCCGCCGCCTCCTCGTCCTCGGCCGCGACGCCGAGCCGGTCGGCGGCGGCCTCGGCCGCCTCGCGCTGGCGGCCGTGTTCGCGACGGCGGGCGGCGAGTTCGCGGACCGCCGCCTCGAAGGCGCGGGTGGCGGTCTCGACGGCGTCGACACGCTCGGTCCCGATGGCGTGCTCGGCCGCGGTACGGCGCAGGACTCGCTCGGCGACCGAGCAGGCGGCCACCGACTCGTCGTACGAGCCCTGGGCGGCGTCGGCGGCGTCACGGGTGGCGCGCAGCCTCGCCGCGGCCCGGTCGAGCTCGCGCAGCGCCTGCGTGATGCCGACGGTGCGCGGCAGGGCGGCGCGGGCGGCGGCGTACGCGTCGAGGGCGGCGTCCGTACGGGCCTCGGCGCGTGCCGACTCGTCCAGTTGAGCGGAGAGTTCGGCCAGCAGCGCCTCGCAGGACGCGATCCGGGCGGCACGCCTGCGGGCGCGGGCGGTGGCGCCGACGTACTCGGCGTGCTCCTTGGTGTGGGCCCCGACCAGGACACCGGCCGCGTACCGGCCGTCGGGGCTGATCTGCGGGGTCCCGGTGTCGAGGTCGCCGGTGACGGCGACGGAACTCAGCACGGCGGTGATCCGGGTGGCCGGGATCGCTGCGACGCCCTCCGGGTTCTCGGGGTCGTCGGGCCTCAGGAGATCGGCCAGACTCGGGCCGCTCACCGGAGTACCGGCGCGGAGGTAACCCTCGCTGTGACCGGCCGCGACGGGGTTGTCGTCGGCGGTGACGAGTGCGTCGAGGAGGCCCGATGCCTCCAGGGCGGCCTCCAGGTCAGCTCGTTGACGATCGGTCAGCTCGTCATCGAAGTCGACGAGTTGCCACAGCGGAGCGCCGTCACCGGACGACCTCCCCCAGCCTTCGGCCGGGGGGACCCCCATCTCGCTTCGCTCGGCGGCGCGACCCCGAGCCGGGGGCGGAGCGTCGTCGTGTTCGGCTGCGATCCGGTCGCGTTCGGCCTCCGTCTCGGCGCGGCGGCGCTCGACGTCGGTGCGCCGGGCGCGCAGGGAGGCGAGGGTGTCCCGCAGTTCCTGAACCGCGGGAGCGGCGGCCTCGGTGAAGGCGTCGGCGAGCGTGGCCGCCTCGGCCTCACCGGTGAGTTCGAGGGCATGGGCCAGCAGGCCGGGCCCCTCCTCCGGCAGCAGCCCGCCGTGCGTCTCCGCCCACTGGCCGAGCGCGGTACGGGCCTGTTCGCGGGCGGATTCGAGATCCGACTCGGCGGCGGTCTCCGCGGTCTCGGCCGCGGTGACGGCCTCCTGCGCGCGGTCCAGGGAGATCCGGGCGAGGTCACGGGTCTGTTCGGCGCCGCGTGCCGCCTGCTGGGCGGCGCGCACCGCCCGGACGCCCTCGTGGCGGGCGGCGGCGAGCGCGGCGGAGCGGTCGGCGAGACGGGCGGGCTCGGCGTCGGCCGGGGTCCAGGGGAGGCCGGCGGTGTGGGCGTGGTCGGCGACGGCGGCGGCGTCCCGGGAGACGGCGGCGTCGAGTTCGGCGGCGAGGCGGGCGGCGTGTTCGGCCTCGGCGCGGGCGCGGCCGGTGGCGGCCGTACGGCGTTCGCGTTCGGCTGTGGCCTGTCGGGCGGTCTGCTCGCAGGTGCGCACCAGGCGTTCCAGGTCGGCCAGTTGCTCGACGGCCTGGTAGGCGGCGGAGGAGCGCAGCTGTTCGAGACGGGCGCGCTGGGCGGCGAGCGAGGCGTCGGCCGACTCGGCGCGCGTCTCGGCGGAGGCCTGCTGCTCACGGGCCGCCGTCAGGTCCGCGATGGCGGCGCGCAGCGCGGCGGCGCGCTCGGCGGTCTCGGTACGGCGGGCGGTGAGCCGGTCCGCGGCGCTGCGGGCGTGGACGCGCAGATAGGTGGAGTAGCTCGCGAGGAAGGCGCGGGTGGCGTCGTCGGCGGCGGCCAGCCCCTCCAGGGTGCGCTGCACGGACTCCATGTCGTCGAAGGAGCGCGCCGCCTCGGCGATCAGGTCGTCGTCGAGGGGGCGCAGACCGGCGGTGAGGGTGTCGGAGAGCTTGGCAGGGTCGAGGTTCTTGGCGAGCTGCGGGCGGCGCAACGTGAGGATCAGGGTGAGCAGTTGCTCGTACCGCTCGGGCCCGAGGCCGAACAGGCGCCGGTCGACGGCGGCGCGGTAGTCGGCCGTGGAGGTGATCAGCTCGCGTCCGAGTTCGGCGGCGAGCTGCTTCCTCGTCATCGGCCGGTCGTCGTGGGTGAGGAGCGAGAAGTCCTCGCCGACACGGCCGTCGGCGACGAAGTGCCAGCGGGCGGGCGTGTCGCGGTGCCGCTGGGCGTGCAGCCCGATGCCGCAGGTGACGGCCTCGCCGGTCTCCCGGTGGGTGAACTCGATCCAGACGTAGCCGAGCGCGCTGTCCTGCCCGCGGAAGAGCAGGTTGGACTTCATCGTGCGGTCCTCGGCGGCGAACGGGTTCAGCCGCTTGGGGTCGATACGGCCGTCGAGGACGAAGGGGAAGAGGACTTCCAGGGCCTTGGTCTTCCCCGACCCGTTGGGCCCGCGCAGCACCAGCCAGCCGCCCGCGAAGGAGAACTCCTCGTCCCGGTAGTCCCACAGGTTGACGATCCCGGCACGGGTGGGGACGAACCGGGCGGAGGGGGTGGGGGCCTGGGTGGGAGCGGGGGTGCTCACGGAGTCGGGTCCTCGGCGGTCTCGTTGGCGGTGTCGGCGGCGAACAGGGCGGCTTGGGACGGCGGCCCGGCTGCCGTACGGGTCTTCACGCGGGCCGTGACCCCCCGGTAGCGGGCGAGCAGCGGAAGGGCGAGGGCCCCGCCGTCGCCCCGGGCGATCAGCGACATGGCGGCCAGCAGGTCGAGGACCTGGCCGAGCAGCCGGTCCGGGTCGCCGCGCAGATCGGCGGCGAAGCCCGCGCCGTACTCGGCGGTGATCTCCTTGAGTCTGCCCCGGAGCCAGGAGTCCGTGACGAAGGGATACCGGGTCTCCCCGGGTACCCGCCCCTCGTCACCGGACACCTCGTACACCGACGCCTCGTACACCGGTTCCTGGTCCGGCTCGGCGAGTTCGGCGACCAGCCCGCGCGACGGCAGGGCCGCGTCGATGCGCCGGGCGCGCGCCGCGAGGCGTTCGGCCGCGGTGGGCGCGGGCAGTGGTTCGAGGGCGTGCCGTCCCGAGCGCTGGGCGGCGGCGCTGATCCGGGCGGCCAGGAGCAGCGCGGCCTGCGCGACCGTCCCGCCGCCGGGGAAGCGGATGTCGGACAGCCTGCCGGAGGTGTCGACGAGCGCCACGCCCTCGGCCCGCCGCTCCACCGTCAGCCCGGTCAGCCGCTCCAGGTCCTCGGCGAGGGCGGGGGCCCGCAGCTGGCCCAGGAGTTCGCTGTCCGCGTCGGCGTAGTACGCGACCGGGTTCTCCAGCACCAGCCGACGGGCCCGGCGGGCCTGGTCACTGCGCTGCGCGGCCCGCCCCGCGGACAGGCCCAGCGCGCTGCCGGAGTCGAGGAGCGCGGTGACCGAGGTCAGGTGCTGCAGGACGCGGGTCGGGTGGTGGACGGCGAGGAGGATCTCCCGGTCGATGTCGTACAGGGCCTCGGCCCGCTCGGGGTCACCGGCCCAGGCGGTGGCGGAGCCGTCGGCGAGGGTGAGCGCGCCGCGTTCGGTGAGCCAGGTGACGGCGTCGACGAAGGCGTCCCGGTCGGGCTTGCGCGCGGTGTCGAGCCCGAGCCCGTCGATGCGTACGGCGTCGGCGGCGACCGCGTCGGCCAGCTCGCCGAGCGCCACCTGGGCCCCGTGGCGGCCGAGCGCGGCGAGGGTGAGGACGAGGTAGGCGTAGCGGCGGCGGTCGAAGGGGCGGCCCGCGCGGGTGAGGGCCGGGCGGGTGGCGTCCAGGCCGTCCTGTGCGCGCTGGAGCCGGGCGGTGTCGGCGGTGGTCACAAGCCGGTGGCCGAGCGCCTCCATCAGGTCGGTGCGCAGCTGCTCGGCCCAGCGCCGCACGGTCGCCAGCGCCCCCTTGTCCGGGTACCCCGGCGTGATCAGCGGGTGTCGCAGGACGAGCCGTACCGCCTTCTGGTAGTCGGCGAGTTCGAGCGGGGAGACGGCTTCGGCAACGCGGCTCATGCGGTGACCTCCAGGCGCAGCCCGTCGAGATGGAGACGCCCGCGCACAGTGTCGACGGTGGTGGAGCCCTCGGCGGGGGTGAGGGTGAGCCGCACCCCGTGGGCGGAGCCGGAGGCGGCGGTGACCCGGCGGCTGGCGGGGACGCGGGCGGCGAGGGCCACGTCCAGCAGGGCCAGCAGGGCCCGTGTCTCGGGCTCGTCGAGCGTCCGGCCGTACACCCCGTCCGAGGCGAGGGAGTGCGCGGCGCCTCGCCGCTCGGCCTGCTCCCTGAGCTGCTGGGCGCGCAGCAGCGCCCGCCGGTCGTCGTCGCGTTCGATGCGGCCAGGGCCGTGCAGGGCGGGGGTGCGGCCGGACTGGACCAGGGTGCGGGCGAGTTCGACCGGTTCGGCCTCCCACCAGGACGTGCGGGACGGGATCTGCTCGGGGTCGGCGTACGGGACGGCGATGTGGCGGGGTCCGCCGAGCCCGAAGACCGCCTGGAACAGGGCGTGCGCGTCCTCGTCGCTCTCGCAGGAGGTGAACCACTGGGCGAGATGGCGCAGTTGACTCTCCCGGCTCACCCCGCCACGGCGCGCCTCGGTGACCCGGCGCAGCAGGGCGAGGACGGAACGGATCGCGGTGACGGTGGCGTCCTGCAGCCGCTCGGTCTCGCTGTGCTCGCGCTCCGCGAACCAGTGGACGATGCCGTCCCACCGGTGCCGCCAGTCCGCCATACGCTCGGCGGGGCTGCGGAAGAGCCGCTCGTCCGCCTCGGCCGCGTACTCGATCATCCGCTCCACACCGGTGGCCGCCGCCTTCTCGACCGCCTCGGCGAGCAGCGGTGCGTAGCGCCCGAGTTCGGCGGTGAACTCCCGCATGTGTGCGAGGAGCGTGTCCTTGTGGGCGAGGAACACCTCGGGCCGGGTGTCGTTGGTGCGCGCCAAATCGCCCAGCATGAGGTAGAAACGGGCGGCGCGCTGCGCCATCTCGTTCAGCACGGAGTCGAGACGGCCGAGCTTGCGGTACACCTCCTCGCCGTCGCCCGCGGTGTTGGCCTCGGCCAGGGCGCGCAGGTCACCGAGGATGTCGGGAAAGACGAGGCGGGAGAGCTGGGCGTCCTCCAGGCTCGCCCCGAGCACGTCCTCCACCGCCCGGTACGCCCGGTATCCGGCCTGGGTGAACTGGTACACGTAGTGCCGGTTGCGGTACTCGGCGAGGTTCGCGGCGCGCGTCCCGTCGTACGACCGGTCCAGGACCTGCCACTCCGCGAGCGCGTCGAGCAGCGGCTGCACACCGGCCGCCCCGCCGACGATGCCCGCCGCAGGATGATCGACGGCGAGCCGCTCCAGCAGCCCCACCGCGTCCGACGCGTGCAGCAGCACCTGGTAGTTGGCGCGTCCGCGGTCGAAGGCCCGCAGCAGCCAGAGATACTCGTGCCGCTTCTCGGCGGCGGCGAAGTGGAACAGCCGCAGCCGGTCGTCGACGGAGAACGCGTCGATACCGAACGCGCCCTCGTCGACAGGCTCCGGGGCTGAGGACTCCGGGGCGTCGAACTCGTCACTCACGAATCTGGGTGCTTTCCTTCTCGCCTGTCCCACCTGCTGCGGCCGGCGCCGGTCGGGCCGGACCTCACCGGATCCGCACCAGTCTGCCGCAACCCGGCCGGCGCGTGTAACCCGCTCCCCGGCTCACGCTACCGGTGCTACCGTGCGCCGATCTCACACCGACCGCCGTTGGAATCCATCTGCCGGTCGGCTCAAGTGCGGATCGCCGCGTACACCCCGAGCCACCCCGCCCCCACCCGGTCCCCGCGTGTGAAGACCACCGTCCCGCTGCGCCCCGCCGACAGGTCGGACGGATCGTCCGGCGGCAGGAGCAGGGTGGTCTCCTCGCCATCGCCGATGTGCAGCGTGGTGGTCGCACCGTTCCACAGCCGGATCATCGCGCCGGGCGGAGCCGTCACCCGGACCGCGTCACCCTGAAGGTCGAGGCGGACTCCGGTGGCGCGCTCCGCGAGCAGCGCGCGGTAGCGGTCCGGGGTCAGGGCGCAGTCGCCCGGCGGGGTCGTGCCGCTCCAGTCGGGGGCGTCGACGCCCCGGGCGCGGGCCGCGCGCCACATGCGGGGAACGAGGTCGGATGCGAGCGGGGCGGTGGCCATCCGCTCGCACATCCACAGCAGCCGTCCGGCCCCTCGGCCGGGCCCCAGGATGCGCCACCGGATGCGCTGGGCCAGGTCACCGGCGACGACGGCAGCCCAGGGGTGGACCGTGCCGAGGCGGCCCTGTGCGCCGAGCCAGGCCAGGTAGCGCTGGGCCTCGTCCAGGATGCCGGTCATGGAGTCGACCGGGACGCCGACGACGTAGCCGGGCCGGCCGCGGAAGAGAGCCGGGCGGTCGGCAACCAGGTGGAGTACCGCGCGAGCGAGGTCGCCGGCCTCCGGCCTCGGTTCGTCCTCGGCCGGCTCGTCGCTTTCCTCGGGCTCCTCGTGATCCGTCTCGCGCAGGACGCGACGCAGCGCCGTACGGGCCCGGTCGGTGAACGGCGCCTGTGCGAGCGCCGGAAGGCGGGTGCTGAGGAGAGCGACCAGCAGCCGTTCGGCGGTGAAGGCGTCCTCGGGCACCGGGGACTCCTTCACCGCCGTGGCCAGTTCGTCGGCGAGCGCGGCGTCGACCATGAAACGGCTGGTCAGTCTGCCCAGCGGGCTCGTCTCCCAGCGGCCTTCGTCGACGGTGGCGCGCAGACAGCCCGACGCGGTGAGGAACCGGACCGCCTCGCGCAGGGGCTCGGCGCCGGCCGTGCCCTGATGCGCGGCCAGTGTCCCCGACCACCAGCGCTCCGCCTCCTCGACGGTGGACACCCGTTCCTGGACGGCCTCGGCCAGCAGGTGGTCGGACAGGTGGTCGCCCAGCCGCGACCGCACCGTGTATCCGGCGGCCAACCGGGCCTGCCAGTGCGCCCGTTCCGCCGGGTCGGCGAGCAGGAAGGCCCAGCCCTCGCGTTCCCCGGCGCCGATCCGTCCGGCCCGTCCGAACATCTGCTGGACCATGGACACCTCGATGCGGTCCAGGCCGATGGTGGTGTCGCTGACGATCACGGCGCGGGCGGGAAGGTTGACGCCCGCGGCCACGGTGGAGGTGGCGACCAGGACGTCCGCCTCCCGGGCGCGGAAGGCCCGCTCGGCCTCCCGCCTGTACGGCCAGTCCCGGTAGTGCAGCCGTACACCCGCCTTGGTGCACAGCCGCTCGACGAGTTCGGTGTCGTCCGCGTCCACCCCGGCGGTCGCCGCACCCCGGTCGGCGGCCAGCGCCAGCGCGGTGGCCCGCACCCTGCGCTTGCTGCCGCAGAACACCAGCACACTGCCGCCGTCCGCGGTGACCTCGCGGGCGATCCGGACGGCGGCCTCGGTACGGACCGCGGCCCGCGCCGCCCAGTCCCCCTCGTCCGCCGGCGGCAGGACGGGCAGCTGCCAGGTCAGCCGGGTGGGCCGCCACGCGGTACGGACCAGGCGGGCGCCCAGCCAGTCGGCGACCTCGTCCGCGTTGGCGACCGTCGCCGACAGCCCGACGATCCGTGTCCCCGTGCCGTCCTCCCGTACCCGGGCCAGCAGCGCCTCCAGTACGGCGCCACGGACCGGATCGCCGAGGAGATGGATCTCGTCGACGACCAGGCAGCCCACCTCGGCCAGCGCGTCGCGCAGCGATCCCGCACGGCAGATCGCCTCGAACTTCTCCGTGGTCGCCACCCACACGTCGGCCGCCCGGATCAACTCGGTGTCCACGGCGGCCTCACCGGTCAGGCGCACCACCCGCAGGCCGCGGCTCCGCCACAGCTGAAGCTCGCGGTCGAGTTCGTCGGTGAGCGAACGCTGCGGCACCAGCCAGGCCGCCTTGCGGCCCCTCGCGTGCGCGTCCAGCGCCGCGACCATCCCGATCGGCGTCTTGCCCGCGCCCGTCGGTGCCACCGTCATCAGATGCCCGGCCGCCTCCCGTACGACCGGAACGGCCGCCGCCTGCGCGGGATTGAACGCCGGATGCGGCAGCAGCGCGGCCCACTCGGCCGGCGCCAACTCCTCGACCGGCACGTACGCGTCGCCGTCGTTGTCCGGCAACTCCTCCAGCGCGTCCCACTGCGCGGCGAACGCGTCCCTGGCTGCCACCGCCCAGAGCCCCGCCGCAGGGGCGGCCCCGTCCGGACCGACCGCGACCAGATCCGTACGACCGCCCAACTCGTTCACGGTGCCGACCTGTTCGGCCTCCTTCCAATAGCGGCTGACGCGGTACGGGACGTCGTGCTCCCAGAGCCAGGTCCGCAGCGTGTCGTACTCCGGCCCCTCGGGCAGGATCACCCGCACATCGTCGGCCGCCGCGACCGCAGCATCCGCCGGGCACCATGCCGGATCGGTCACCTTGCACCACAACAGGGCCCGCTTCTCATCCTGTTCGTGCACTGCCATGTCCTCCGGCCACGCCGGACGACGTCCTTCGCGCACCGCCACCGGGAACCGCCCGGAGACGCCGATCGCGGTCGCCGTGCCCCCGGATCCGCTCGGGCACGGCCCCGTCGGCACCGGAGCGGATGCCGAGGCCACGGCCGTGAGCTGGTCGTACGTCTTCACCCCCAGGTCAGCGAGACTGAACGCGGTGGGGCAGGCGGGGCAGACCAGCGCGGTGTACCGGTACACCCGCCCCTGCGACTCGTACGGCCTGCGCAGGGCAGCCAGCTCCCCCTCGCAGACAGGACAACGATGCCCCACCCGCTCCTCGTAGCTCCATCCCGGCTCCGCGAAGCGCGCCGGGAACGGCCCGCCCAGAGCCACCCCCCACCGCCGCCGTGCCACCTCGGCCACGGATCCCTCCGCGTCCGTCCCGCACTGTGTCGGGGCATCCTCGTCCGTCACTCCGTCCGCGCTGCGCATGCCGCGACTGTGGCATGTCGTGATCTACGTCCGCAGGCCGTTCATGCGTCTTCCACCGCTACGGGTTCCGCTGCTGAGCGACTCCATGGGAGTCGCTCGGACTGCCGGCCACGTCTACCGGTCCGAGCCGGGTTGCGACGGCCGGTGGCGAGCGGACGCCGAACCAGCAGCGCGGCCTTGCCCCTCCAGCCCGTCGGCCTACGGCCTGTGCTCTGGTAGCGGGACACCATGCGGGTCGACATCCACGAGGGGGCGCTCTGCCTCGCCGCCCTTCCGGACCTGTTCTCCCGCCGGAGCGCTTCGGACGCTGTTCGTTCCCGACAACGACAGCACGGGCGCACTCACCGGGCAATCCGACGCCGTGTCCCACGGACCACCGCACACCTTCTGCACCGATGCGCTCCCCCTGACGCACCCCGGCACCGGTCAACAGCTGACCGCGCTGCAAGGCGACACGCACCATCGGATACCCTGTAGGCAACCCTCGACAAGAAGTCCCCGCGAAGTCCCCGGCGTGACTCAAGCCAAGCCTTGACATGCCAAAACCCCAGGTCAACATCATGATCAATAGTCGTCCACTTGTCCGTCAAGTACAAGGAGACGGCCCGGGGCGGGCTGGCGGTGAACATCATCGAGTGCTGAGGGGTGGGCCCTGACGCGCGAGTTCGTGCGTTTCGGTGCTGTCGGTTCCCCCGCGCCCGTGGAAGTGTCCGGAGGCGGCCGCCCGGTTCCCCGGTCCGTGGCCCGCCCGCACCGGTCGGCCGCGGGCCCTCGACCCGAGCCCGGTCAACCGGCGTCGAGCATGATCACTCTCCTCGGTGGCCGTATTCCTGGCGGACATAGAGGCGGCCGGAGAGCGCCCACGTGATCGTGCCCGGTCCGATCGGTCCCCGATGGGTGCCGTGCTCATGGTCGAACGCGGCCAGCCGGTCCGCCAGGTGCGCGGCCTCGATCACGAATTTCTCGTCGTCCGGGTACACGAGCGCCAGCCGGTCGGACAGGACCGCCCGTCGAAGCAGGTAGAGACGCTCCTGGACGTCGCCGACCTCGTACGGCTCACCTCTGAGGGCGGCGGCACAGGCCTCGACCCGCCAGCGCTCGGCGAGTCGGGTGAGAGCGGTGGCCTCCTGAAGCAGGTCCGGAGCGCCCGCGTAGACCCCTTCGGCCGGCGTCCCGTCACACCCTTCTGCGGCACCCCGGTCAGCCATCGGCGCTCGCATCATGGACGTCTCCTTCCAGTCGCGCGCGCAGCCCGGCCACCGTATGGCTGCTCATGTGCGCCAGTTCGCCGAGGTCGCTGTCACTGACGGCGGGTTTGCCGCTGTGCCGGTCGTCCCAGGCGAACGCGCGGTACAGGCGGGCGTAGACGGCGGAGCGGTACGACTTCGCGGCGACCTCGACTGCCACCCGGGCCCCGGCGTACATCGCCAGTTCGTCGAGGACCTCCTTGCGCAGTTCCTCACGCCGGGTGTGCGCCTCGTAGGCCGTGTTGCCGAGCAGCACGATCTCCTCGGCCTCGGCGGCCGAGAATGCCGCCTCCGGCACGGCCCCCAACTCGGCCGCCGTGGTGTCCGCGGTGACGAGTCCCGGGTGCGCGGCGAGGAAAGCCGCGGCGCTCTGCATCGGCCGGCCCGCGGCGGCCTTGAGCCGGTATTCGTAGAGCCATGCCCTGGTCCCGACGAGCGACGTGCCATGGACGCGGGAGTCGATTCCCAGGCCTTCGGCTATCGCCGGGTACTGGTGCAGGCCCTGCCGGTTGAGGCGCTCGGCCTCCTGGTCAAGCTGTCTGTCGTCGAGGCCGGCCCATCGGTCCTGAACGAGGCGGGGGTGGACGGACACGGCATCGGCCATGTCCACGAGTTCCGGGCGGCGTCCCAGCGGCCGATGACGATGACGGCTGCAGGCGCCCTGGATGTCCATGCCCGCACCGGCCGACTCGGCGCTCCAGTCATAGGTGTCGGTGCCCGGGACGGCCCGCAGGTTCAGCAGCAGCTTCTCGGCGAGCGGAGCGACTTCGCGCGCGAAGGCGTTGCCCTCCTCCAGCGTGAGGAACGGGCGCTCTTCGACTCTGTGGTGCGAATCGATCGTCCAGAACAGGACGTCGGCGACGCGAAGCCAGTGGAACGGGGCCCAGATACCAGCTGAAGGCGGGAAGCGGTCATCCCCGTTCGGGCTCCGGCGCACCCGCCAGTCGTCACAGTGGAAGGAGAACTCCCGGCGCCTGACATCCAGTACGAGCTTCTGGTAGTGCCCGGCGTCGAAGTGGATCTGACCACCGGCGTACTCACCCCTACTGTCGAGGTACCTACGGGCCTTCTCCGCGTCGGGAAGCGGCGGAACCTGGTCCGCCGCGGTCTCACGGACGATGAGCCCGGAGGCGGTGCCCACCGCCTCTTCGCCGGTGACCTCGGCGGGTGCGTAGAGAGCGGAGCCGGATCCGGAACGGTCCGCGGTGATCGAGGTCAAGTCCTCCTCCGGGTCGGAGTGCTCGGGACCGGTGCGGCGGTGCTCTTCCCCGTACTGCATGTTCAGCCCTTCTTCCCGGACACCGTCCTGGCCTTCCGGCCCGGTGATGAGGGCCGTAGGGGACACAACGGCATTCGCCGGGTAACGGTTCAACCCGTGTCAGCGGCCAAGGGGACGGTGGGTTCCAGCCGATGACGGTCCGCGTCGGCCGACGGCGAGTCCGGGGTGGGCTCCTGGGCGCGGATCAGAGTGGCACGGCCGGTGACAGGTGTTCGTGTACGGCGAGCCAGCGGCGGTCCGCGCCGCGGCGGAAGACGATGGTCTCCCGTTCGTGCAGCGTCTCGGTACCGCCGAGAGTCGAGATCTGTGTCTCCACGGTGTGGGTGAAGACCGCGGTGCCGTCCCAGAGTTGGACCTTACGGTCGGAGGAGCGGCAGTCCAGCACCTTGAAGCCGGTCTCGGCCACCCACCCGGCCCAGAGGCGCCGGTACTCGGCGACCGACTCGACGCGCCGCTCGGTGGTGTGGAAGACGAAGGTCGCGTCCGGGGTGAACGACTCGAAGTATGCGTCCAACTGCCCCGTGGCGAAGGCGGCCACGAGGGCGTCGGCGGCTTGGAGCACCTGTTCTCGGTCATCGCGCATTTCGTGTCACTCCCAGGGAAAGTTGCGTCTGCGTGAAAGGTGTCCACGTGCCTAAAGAGCGACCATGAGCAGCGCTCCGGCCCCCAGACAGAGCCCGAACGCCTGCGTCGGCGAGACACGCTCGCCGTCGAGGATCAGCGCGAGCACGACGGTGACCGCCGGGTACAGCGACACGACCGGTCCGACCACGCTGAGCAGCCCCTCGTCCATCGCGAAGAGGTAGAAGGCGAAGCCGGCTGTGTCCAGCGTCCCGGCCAGCGCCACGGGCAGCCATGGCACGGGTGCGCCGCCCGTCTTCGGCCGGCCGCGCAGCGCGCCCGGGGCCACGCACAGGATGGAGACGGCACGGGCGCCCACCAGGGGCCACAGGCCGGCGTCCGGTCCCGGATGGGAGATGAACACCAGCTGGAGTCCGAGTGCTCCGCCGGTCGCCAGGGCCAGCAGCAGCGTGCGCGTCGCGACGGTGGCCCGCCGGATCCGCCCGGCCTGGCTCACCAGCACCACCGACACCAGTGCGCACACAACACCGCACAACGCGAGCGGGCCGGGCGCCGTCTGAAGGGCCAGTCCGACCACCAGGGGAACAACCGCCGCCGTCACCGCCGTGACGGGTGCCACCAGCACGATTCCCTCGGCCGCCAGCGTCCGGTAGAGCAGCACCAGCCCCAGCAGGCCAAGAGCGCCCGCCCCGAACCCCCAGACGAGAGCGGCCGGTTCGGGTCCGTGCCCGGCGGTCGCCGCCAGCCACACGGCGACCACCGGGAGGGACACCACCTGGGAGAGGAAGACGACCCGAGCGGCCGGTACGTCCCGCGACGCCCTGGCACCGCAGTAGTCCGCCGCGCCCCAGCCCAGCGCCGCCACCGCGGCCAGCAGCGTGGTGATCACCGGGCACCCGTGCGGCTCAGCAGCACATCCCGCCTGGCATCAGCCAGGTAACGGGCCGCCTCACGAGGCGTGCACACCGCGTCCTCGGCGAGCTTCAACGTCTCCGTCACCAGACCGCGCAGGGCCCCACGCACCTTGGCCAGAGAGGAGTCGGCGGTCGGGGCGACATCGCCGTAGAGCACCCACCACCACCAGGCATTGGTCCCCGAGTTGGCGACGACGTCGGGGACGACGACACAGCCGCGCCCGCGCAGCCGCTCCTCCGCACCCGCCGTCACGGGCAGGTTCGCCGCCTCCACGACGTAACGGGCGGCGACCCGGTCCTGGTTGGCCTCGTGGACGGAGTACGAGGTCGCGGCCGGGACCAGTACGTCGGCCGCGAGCGACAGACAGGCGTCCCGCTCCAGGAGGACGTCGGCCGGGCCGAGCCGGCCGCGGTCGATGACCCCGTACGCCCGGCGATGGCGCAGCATGTCCTCGACGGCCAGGCCGCGCGGGTTGGCGACGGTGCCGTGGACGTCCGCGATCCCCACCACCCGGATCCCCGCCTCGTGCAGAAAGCGGGCCGTCGACCCTCCCATGGCACCGAACCCCTGGACGACGGCGGTGGCGGACGAGCGCGGGATGCCGTCCCGGTCCAGGACCGTGAGGGCGGCCTCCGCGACCCCGCAGCCGCCGACGAGTTCGGCGAGCCCGATGCCGTCGACCTCGACGGCGAACGCGTCGGCGAACCGTTTCCGCGCCGCCCGCGGGTCGTCCAGGGTGCGCACGACCGGGGCGATGCAGCCGGCCACCCCCAGCTCGCCGAGCACCTCGTCGATGAGTTCCGTGGTGGTGCCGAGGTCGTCTCCGGTCGCCCAGTGGTTCTCCACGTACGGCCGGATGAAGGTCAGGAAGCGGGACAGCACGCCGCGCGCCTCGCCGCTGAGTGGGTCGCAGTCGATCCCTCCCTTCGCACCGCCCATCGGGAGGTAACGGCCCGCGGGGTCGTAGTGCAGGGCCTCCTTCACACTCATCGCCGCCGCCAACTCCCTGACCTCCTCGTAACGGCAGCCCTCGCGCATCCGCAGGCCACCGCTGGCCAGGCCCCGGACGAGCCGGTCGATGACGAGAAAGCCCTGACGGCCCGTGACGGGATCGGTCCAGGTGAGTGACGCCTCCGGGGCGCGGCGCGGCGCGGCGTCGACGCGCGGGGAGAACGGGGCGAGAACGCGGTTGTTCACTGTGATGGACTCCTGGCGAAACCAACAGGCGGACAGGCTGCGGATCGCCTGCGCGGTCGATGACGACCTGGTGCAGCCGTGTTTCTGAGCGCACCGACGCTATGGGGAGACACGCGGTGTCGAGCAGTCCCCGTTCCTGGGTATGCCGGGCCCCTCTTCAGGGGACGGGGCGGGAGACCGACGGAATCGAACGTCGGCATGGCGGACTATGGGGCGAGGCCCGAGGGGCAGCCCCGGATCTCTGGTCGGACCGCCGGGAGGGGACGTCCGGTCCGCAGCCGGCGGGGTCATATGCGGCGCTGTACTGAACCCTTTGCCGCCCAGGACCGTCGTGTGCGGCGGGAAGTCGGAGAACAGTCCGGTGAACACCCTGGAAGAGAGGACGATTGATGCCTTCTGGTGGCGACGGGGACGGGACACGCAGGCGCGTGCACCCCACGCGGTATCCGCAGCCCGAGGAAAGCCCTGAAGCTTACAGAAGACGCATGGAAGGGATAGACAGAGCAACAGAGCGAAAAAGCGAACAGTTACAAGATCCCGAGAAGCGCAAAGGGCGCGAAGGGAGAAGAAGAGGCTCGCAGAGTTGGATAATTCCGGCGAAGCGGCCATGCAACCAGGCACCGCCGAAGCTTCTGGGATGAACGGATCCCCTCTGACGGGGGAGGAGTTGGAGAAGGCGACTTTTGCAGCTCGGGGGATCTACGAGGACCATCGGAACGCTGCTCTGAACAGGCCGCTGACGAATCAGCTCTCGTGGCCCGATCTTCCCCCGCCGGGCCTGCAGGTCCTACTGGGGGGAATCCGCGGATCTGCCTGCGGAACGAGGTCTGATACTGGTCACGCTCTTGCCCAAGGACCGAGAAGAGACTGACCGTGCTCAGCCCGTGCCACGTTTCCTGATCGCTCCGTTTCTCGACCTCGATGACCCGGCCACCAGGGCCCTCGACGCTGCGGGCATCGGTGAGGATCTCCGCCAGGAGGCCAAGAACTCACAGGAAAATCTCGAATCATTCGCCCTCGACGCGATACTCCCTGAACAGTTCGACGATCGCGATTCCGGCCCCGCATGGGAGAGGGAGAGTCCCGCCTTCGCGGGGACCTCCTCCGTCCCACCCGGCCGACCCCCACACCCGCTGGGCGCGACCAGCGCCATCGACCTTCTGCCCACCTCCGGCCCGCAGCAGCCCGCGTCGCAGCAGTTCGGCACGGCGGCGACCCCGCCGCCCCCGCTTCTCCCCCGCCGACCGTCCACTCCACCCCCGGGTCCGGGTCGCTGAACCACATGGCCGACGGCGTCACCCAACCCGTCTCAAGACCCCTGACCGGCAGACCCGGTGGTCGCCGAAGTGAGCGAAGGTCCGGCAGGAGCCGTCGGGCAGCAAGCCCACCGCGCCTGGCAGGCGCAGGCCGACCGCGGCATCGAGGCGCCCGGACGGCCCGGCAGACTGCGGGCGCGGCAGTTCTCCCGGGCCGGTCGGGGCCGAGGACCACGTCGCGGAAGGCGCGGGGGCCGCAGGCGCCGAGGGCCACCGGGCGAGCGACCGGGTGGCCGAATTCGCACAGGCGCCCGATGTGCTCGGGGCATCGCCGGGCCACCGCCGTCTCGCCGGGAGTGCGCGGCGCGCGGTCACCCTCGGCGGCCGCGCGCCGAACGCGACGGCGGACGCGGGACCGGACGGCGGTGGCCGTGGCCCCCTCGTGCCACTCAGCGGTGCGTCGACGCACCGCCGGGTTGGGAGAGAGGGGGTTGGCGCCGCTTATAACCCCCGGGGGGAGCGCTGCAGGGGGGGGGGGGGGTGGGGACGGACGGCGGGGCCC
>NZ_JBEYVI010000039.1:0-103822 GCF_040643955.1 Streptomyces sp. NPDC047061 | reverse complement strand
TTGCCCGCGCGGGCGAGCAGCACCGCGAGCAGGTACGACTGCTGCCGAGGCCCGGGGTCCAGTTCGACACCGTCCCGCCAGATCCGCAACGGACCCAGGATCTGTAGATACGGCGAGCCGCTCCTGGCCGGCCGATCTTCCCCGCCGGACCGGGCTGCAAGGACTGGCACCGCTACCCTCCTCGGTCCCGGGACGGACACGACCCGGTCTTCGCTAGTGCCGGCTTCGTGCGAGTGTACGGGGACCGGCCGAATTCCACCGCCGGGTACGGCAAGGCTCGACCACGCCTTCGCAGGTGCAGGCGGCCACTCCGGCGGCCGGCGAGACGCCGCAGCCTGCGGTGCAGCACCGGCGGAGGGGGCCGGTGCGGGGCGTCGGCCGCTGCAGTCACACCGGCACCATCGTCGGATCCTCCGTGGCGAGCACCGACTTCTCATTGGGGCGAGGGCGACGTCGGTCGGCGCCCTTCTCCCCGGGCGTGCATAGCGAGACGGACTTTACGGGCGATGGAGCACCGTCCGCAGACGATTCACTCCGCGTCAAGTCGAGGGCGCCAGTCTTGCGGTGTGCGGCGGCGCCACTGCCTGCCGGGCTGCTTTCCGCACTGACGTGACGACCTTCGAATACCCAAATAAGCCGAAAGGGGCAGGACTTACCATATGAGCCCAGTGCAACCGTTCCGGAGAATCGTGACCGGCCATGACGCGTCCGACCGTGCGGTGATCACGCAGGACGCACCGCCGACTCGCGTGGTGCAGATCGGCGGACCTGGTGGCCCGACCTTCTACGAGGTGTGGAACACACGCCAGACGCCGGCCGTCATCGACCGGCAGTCGGGTGAGCCCGCGGAGGACGGTCTGGTGCTCGGACCTCCCGAGCGCGGCACCCGCATCCGGGTGATCGACTTCCCTCCGGAGGACGACCGGATCCGGAGTCTGACGGGGGCCGAGGCGGCAGAGAAGTTCGGGGAGATGGGCGGTGCCGACGCCGCACGGTCCACTGCCGGCGCCCCGCATCCGTTGATGCACCGCACACAGACGATCGACTACGGGATCGTCATCGAGGGCGAGCTCACGCTGGTTCTCGACGATGGCGAGACCATCGTCCGCACCGGAGACATCGTGATTCAGCGCGGCACCAACCACGCATGGGCAAACCGGTCGGCTGCGAACTGCCGGGTCGCCTTCGTACTCATCGACGGCCAGTACACCGACGGACTCTGAGGAGGAGCATCGTATGCGTATTCGACCCATCCCACCCGGTGAGCTCAACCCTCAACTCCGCGAGGTGCATGACGGCATCGCCGGCCTCGTCACCGAGGAGCAGGGCCGCGTCGTCATCCTCGACGACGACGGCGCGCTCGTCGGGCCGTTCGCTGCGATGCTGCACTTCCCCACGTTCGGGGTTCCGGCGCTGTTTCTGCAGCGGGCGGTCGCGGCCGAGGCTCGCCTCGATCCCATCGTTCGCGAGGTGGCGATCCTCACCGTCGGCGGCGCCTACGGCGCCCGGTACCTGCTGTACGCACACGAGCAGACGGCGGATGAGGTCGGCCTTCCGGCAGCGCAGATCGCGACCTTGGCGGCGGGCGGGCGACCCTCCGGGCTGAGTGACGAACAGGCCGTCGCCCACGACGTCGCGATGGCGTTGACCGCCGGGCGCATACTGCCGGACTCCACATACGACCGGGCCACACAGTTGCTGGGCCATGACGGGGTCGGCGAGCTCGTGTTCCTCATCGGCAGCTACTGCCTCATCGCGATGGTGCTGAACTGCTTCGACGTGCCGGTCCCCGGTCAGGATCCGTCGACTGCCCCGTCGTGACGACTACGAGGTGCCTGCCGACGACTGCAGCATTGCGGATCGTCGGTTCACAGCGCTCGGGGTCCGGGCGCAGAGGTGTGGGCGTCGTCTGACACGCCCCCGGATCCGGCCGGATGCGGGGGCGGCCCCCGCCGATCCGAGGCACGGCGACGGGTCCCGGATCGTGACGAGGCTGGGCCGTCACGAGATGCCCATGCTCCGCGCCCCGGCTCCGTCGAGTGAGTCGGGGCGAGCTGCGGGACTCCCGCCGACGCCCGGCGGTCAATCCGCGCAGACGCCGCGGTATCGGTGTGGGCGGGCGCGAGAATCCACAGACGCAGGTGTCCGCCGGGGGAAGCCATGCCCACCCCTGCCCCTGCTCACGGACCGTCGGGCGGTGCTGCTGTCGTGGCAGAACCAGGTTCCCGATCGACCGGCACCAACGCATCGATGGCCCACGGTCGGTCCACGTGCCGACCCGCAGGGGCCTCGCCGGTGGATGAGCGCAGACCGGGTTCTTGACGTGCCTTGGACGGTGCGCCGACCCGCGTCGGGCGGTGCGTCCAGGCGCAGTGCCGTCCTCGCCAAGTGCGTGGATCTGCCGTGCCGTGCGCGCCGGCCGGCCTCGTTCCGGCTGCCAGCCACATCTCACCGAGGAGCCCGTACCAGGTGGCCAGGCCCGAGCGTGGCGGGTCGGAGAGCGACGCGACGATCAGATCCTGCGCCTCCGCGGCTGCGCCGACCGGGTCCTCGCCGGTCACGGCACGCGCCCAGCACCGGGCCAGCGAGGACAAGGTCCCTTGTGAAGACCTGTAGAGCTCCTTTGCCAACACGCGGGAGGTGCCACAGGTCGGCAGCCCTGCATTCACTGTTCCGCCAGCTTGATGCCACAGACACGGGAAGTCATACACATGACCGACGGCGTTGTGGACGCCCATCCCGCACCCCCGACACCTGTACGAGGGCTCGGCGTGGCCATACGCGTCTTGGACGGCGCCCCCTTCTGCGTGAAGAACATCAGCTGACAGGAGCGCTCCAACCATGGCCCTTCTCCTAGAACACAACATCACTCCGGAGCCCGGCACCCAACCGAGACCGCCGCACCCCGTCGCCGGCGATCACCAAAAGGACGACGGACTCGCCTGCACCCCAGGGAGTAACTCACCGTAACGGTGGTATCCAAACAGGCGTGCGCGGGTATCGCCTGACCTACGCTCCAAGACCTCGAAAGACGCATCGACGCAGGCCACACACGTCGGCAGCAACATCGTTGCAGGTCAGTCCCGTTAGGTAGACGACTTCAAGAAGATCTCCTCCTGGGCCGCCATCCTCTTCGCCCCGACCCTGGTCGGCACGATCTACGGCATGAGCTTCCGGGAGATGCCGGAGTTGCGGGGGTCATCGGCGCATGCCCTTCGTGACCGGCGGTGGTTTCCAGGTGCCGTCGAGAGCCGCGGTGTCCGGCCAGTACGCGCGCAGGTAGAGGGAGAAGCGTCCGGCGGGCGCGGGCAGCCAGTTGGGCAGGTCGGCCTCGTCGGCGGGTGGTGCGGCCCCGGCGTACAGGGTCAGGGAACCGTCGGCTGCCAGGCGCAGGGTCTTGGTCTTGGTGCCCAGGGAGTACCGGTCGAGTGCGTTGGGATGGAAGAAGTGGTGCTCGTTGTAGAGGGTCACCGACCAGAAACCCCGCACCGGGGGCAGGGCTCCGGCGGGGAAGGTGAGCGTGCAGCCGTGCTCTCCGGTGAGGAGTTCGCCGGTGTCGTCCTGGTCCTGGTAGAAGTACGCGGTCTCGGACGGCACGTTGACGAAGATGTTGGCCTTGGCCATGGCGGCGCGGCTGAGGTAGTCGCCGCCGAACGCCGCGCCGTTGCGCTGGGTGCTCCAGTGGTGGTCGAGGGGGACGCCGATGTTGCGGAACTCGAACAGCTCCCGCAACAGCGTGGCGTCGGACTCGACCGCCGCCTCTCGCAGCGCCGCGGCCGCTCGCGGGTCGCGGGCCGCCTGGTCCACGAGCGAGTGCAGCACCCCGTAGAGGGCCTCCTCGCCCGGGCGCGGGGGCACCTCGCCCAGAACCGCCGGGAGGGTGTCGAAGAAGGTGGTGGGGTCGACCCAGCGGGTCTCGTGTTCACCGCTGGTGGCGTCACCGGCCGGGTGGGTCGGTGCCTTCGACCAGTCGGTGCCGCGCGGTTCGCCGGTGTACTCGGCCAGTGGGTAGGCCATGATCCGGTTCACCAGGGGGCGGACCGCGGACCGGTCCTCGTCGGTGTCGTTCATGAAGACCCGCGGGATACAGGCCGCGATGCGGGTGTCGAAGCGGAACATCCCCGCGATCCCGTCCGGGACCCGGCCGTTCCACCCGGCCGGGGCCAGGAGGTAGCAGCCCGGCTCGGTGCCGTACATCGCGCCGAGCCGCGCGAACGCCTCCGTGCGCTGGTCGACCACCTGGTAGACCCAGAACCGGTCGCCGAAGTCCGGGACCTGTACCACCGAGGGTCCGCGCCGCGCGTCCAGGACGCCCATGCCGTAGACGACGTCCTGGTTCGGGCAGGCCACGATCCGCTCCTGCGCAAGGATGTAGTCGTGCAGCATCCCGAGCGTCCCCGGAGGACCGGCCGGGACCACGCCGCCGAGCAGTCCGGGAACGGGCACCTGCTCCATGACACCGAGCCGGTTGTGCATGTTCACCAGCGGCCAGCCCCAGAGGTAGGCGACCCGGCCCATGGCACGCAGGTACTCGCCGGTCATCCGTGACCCGGAGACCGGGACCGCGAGTGCGCCAAGGGTGCCGGGGGTGGCTGGTGCGGAGGGCGACATGTGTCGAACGTACGGACTCCGGGCCGGGGGCACGCTGCTGGGCTACGCCGTTCGGCTGCCGTGGTGGCGGGCCCGGGGCGTCGTCCCGTCGCCCGCGAGCATCAGCTGTACGCCCCGCCGGTCCAGTTGGCGGGCCTGCCCTCACAGAAGGGCTCCCGCAGGCATCCGGCCCGCGGGAGCCCTCCCTTGTACCGCCTGCCGTCGTGAAGGGTGAGAAGACGATCACGAGGCAGGACGCTCGGGGGGCGTCAGGGCGTCAGGGGCGGAGGAGCAGGCTGTCGCCGCGTTCCTTGGCTGCGGTGTAACGGCGGGCCACGTCCTGCCAGTTGACGACCGCCCACATGGCGTCGATGAAGTCGACCTTCTGGTTCTTGTACTGGAGGTAGAAGGCGTGCTCCCAGGCGTCGAAGACCAGGACCGGGGTGGAGCCCTGCCCGACGTTGCCCTGGTGGTCGTAGACCTGCTCGACGATCAGGCGGCCGCTGAGCGGCTCGTAGGCGAGGACGCCCCAGCCGGAGCCCTGAGTGGTGGCCGCCGCCTTGGTCAGCTGGGCCTTGAAGCCGGCGAATGAACCGAAGGACTCGGTGATCGCGTCGGCGAGGTCGCCCACGCCGTCCGCGGCCAGGGGCTCGCCGCCGCCGTCCTTCGGGCCGGTCATGTTCTGCCAGTAGATGCTGTGCAGGATGTGGCCGGAGAGGTGGAAGGCCAGGTTCTTCTCCAGGCCGTTGATCGAGCCCCAGGTCTCCTTCTCCCGCGCCTCCGCCAGCTGCTCCAGCGTGTCGTTGGCGCCCTTCACGTAGGCCGCGTGGTGCTTGTCGTGGTGCAGCTCGATGATCTCGGGGCTGATGACCGGGGCGAGCGCCGAGTAGTCGTACGGGAGCTCCGGGAGCGTGTACACCGGCATGTCGAACATCCTCCGACGTTATTGCGACTTTTATGCAGCTGCACATTAGCAGCAGGAACCGTAGGGTGCCGATCAGGCACTGGTCCTAGGCCCCCTGCCGTGTCGCGCACATCAGCAGCGGCATTGCGGCACGGCCAGAGGTGCGCGAACCGCTCCGGGTGCGCGGTCCGCGCCGCACTCCGGGCCGACCGGGGATGCTCGCCCTGCCCTGCCCCGCTCTCCGATCGGGAGCGCCCGCTCTCGACGGCGGAAGTCGGGCGGCGAGTGGATGCGGGGCGACGCCCTCCGAAGGGACGCTGTCAAGCAGAGGCCGCCCCGCACCCGGCGGGCTGGGTTTGGCCGCCCGCCCGCTCGCCGCAATCTAGTTGTTATTGCGATAGATATGCAATAGAGCTCGCCTTCGAGGTCCCCCTTCGAAGGCACCCTTGCAGCCGCGGCGGGGCGGGGCGCCGAGGACATGCAGGCCGTCGCGGATCCGGGCAGGGCGCGGGCCCGGCGCCCGGTGTCGGAGTTCTGTCCGATCGGGCGGACGGCGATGCCGCGGTCGGTGAGCAGTCGGCGCAGCCGGTTCTTGCCGACGGCGCCCGCCTCACCCCTCCGCTCCGCCCCCTGCGTCCCGACGAACACTCCTGACCAAATCGTCACCGAAATCGTCAACAATCCAGAGGTAATCCTGGGCCAATCCCTGGACTCCTTGCCTACGGTCTGGGACTCGAACGAGCCGCACAGCCCGCCTACCCACGGTGTCGCCCAGGAGGTGCACAGGCACGGCTGTGACCACGCAACCCACCGCACAAGGAGGTCCACTGGTGGACATCAACCGCCGAGCCGTTCTCCGGGGCGCCGCAGCCATAGCCGCGTTAGGAATCGCCGAGAGCGCGGCAGGCACGGCCTTCGCCGCCGCTTCGTCGTCGTCGAGCACGTCCTCCACGTACTCGCTGGAGTTCGACTCCACCGCCTGGTCGTACGACTCGACCAACGACGTGTACTACCAGCTCGGGACGGTGTACTGCACCGACCCGGCCGCCACGGACTACGAGAACCTGTCGGTCTACGTGCCGGGCGCCTATCTGACGGCCACCGTGAACAGCGACGGGACCACGTACACCGCGACGGTCAACGCCAGCGGCACCGTCGGCTCGTACACGGGAAGCACCGCGCCGATCGTGATCCCCGTCAACACCCCCGGCTACGCCGCGCAGTCGCCGGCCACGTCCTACAGCTACAGCAGCGTCTCGGAATACCTCGAGGCCGGTCTCGTCTACGTGTGGCCGGGCCTGCGCGGCCGGGACAGCTCGACCAGCAGCCGCTCCGACGCGGCCCCCTGGGGCGTGACCGACCTCAAGGCCGCGGTCCGCTACGTGCGGTACAACGCGAGCCTCCTGCCGGGCAGCACGGACTCCATCGTCCTGTTCGGCATGAGCGGCGGCGGCGCGCAGGACACCGTGGCGGGCGCGTCCGGCGACAGTTCCCTGTACGACCCCTACCTGACCGCGATCGGCGCGGCGACCGAGGACGCCGACGGCAACACCCTCAGCGACGCGGTCGCCGGCGTCATGGCCTGGTGCCCGATCACCAACCTGAACGAGGCCAACCTGTCCTACGAGTGGAACATGGGCCAGTTCGCCTCGACGAGCACCCGCGCGTCCGGGACCTGGACCAGCGTCTACTCGACGGACCTCGCGAAGGCCTGGCCCACGTACCTCAACAGCCTGGCTCTGACCGACAGCGACGGCAACGCCCTGGAGCTGACCGAGTCCGACAGCGGCGTCTACCTGGCCGGCAGCTACTACGACCACGTGATCGAGGTGATCACCACCTCGCTGAACAACTTCCTGTCCGACACCACCTTCCCGTACACCTCGTCCGGGACCACGTACGAGACGGCCGACGACTACATCGCCTACCTCAACACCGACAGCACCTGGGTCACCTACGACTCATCGGCCAACACCGCGACGGTGTCCGGCCTCGAAGGCTTCGTCACCAGCCAGAAGACCGCGAGCAAGCCGGTCGGCGCGTTCGACGGGTACTCCCGCGGGCAGACCGAGAACAACGTCTTCGGGATGGGTCTCGACTCGCCGGCGCACTTCGCGCCGCTCACCCGTGACGTCGTCGCGGCCAACGAGTCGACGTACGCCACGTACTCCGACTGGGACTCCGACTACGGCTCCTCGGCGTACGACAGCGACTTCGCCGAGACGGACAGCGTCGGCGAGGAGATGGCCTGGCGGACCGACGCGTACAACCCGCTGTACTTCCTCTCCTCCGCCTTCGACGGCTACCAGCAGTCGACGGTGGCGCCCCACTGGCGCATCCGCACCGGCATCATGCAGGGCGACACCGCCAACACGACCGAGATCAACGTCGCGCTGGCCCTGCAGAGCTACGACGGGGTCAGCGACGTCGACTTCGCCACCGTGTGGGGCCAGGGACACACCGAAGCCGAGCGCACCGGCGACTCGACGACGAACTTCATCAGCTGGGTGGAGTCCGTCCTCGGGTAGTGCCCCCGGTCGTCCGAACAGTCCGGGGGCCCGGCCGACACCCGCCGGCCGGGCCCCTGGCACCGGAGCGGACCCACGGCCACAGTCACAGCCACAGCCACAGCCACGGCGGGCATCACCACCATCACCCGGTCGTCATGCCCACCACCTTCCGCGCCGGGCTTGATCCAGCAGCGTACGGGTGGCCGGTTTCCCGGCCGTCGCGCCATTGGCGCAGGGCGCTTGCCTGCCGCGCTTCGCCCACTCCGCGCCCCGATCTGCTGCATCCAGGCCGGGCCAGAACCGGAACCGGAACACGTGATTCCGTGAAGTCCGTCACAGCGAACCTGGGACCTAGGCGGGCCGGATAGTAGAGGCCGCTCTGGCGATATATGGGACTTGTCCGTCTTGGGGTGCGCATACGCCGCGCCCGGATTCACGGCTTTCCGTCTGCAAGCAACCTCCGTCGGTTCTGCACGCGGGCAGGGGTTCTGACGGGTCGACAGAATCTCGCAGAGGTCCCGGCAACCGGACCAGTGCACCCCGCTGCCGCGGCAAGGGCCGCCGGAGCCTACTAAGCGGGCTAGTACCGAGGCCCTTTGCGCTCCGCGTGAAGGCTTCCTAAGAATGACGACCCGCAGGACACCGCCGCAGCTCAGGAGCGGGTTACGCATGGGTAGACATCGCAAGAACACGCATTACCGGCGGATAGTCATCGCCGCCGTCGCCTTGGGCGCCGTGGGCATACCGTCCGCCGCCATGGCCTGTACCAATTGGCCCGACAGCGGCGGACACCGGTCCGACAGCGCCGAGAACACCACGACGAAGGGCTGGTGGAACGACGCGAGCTGGGGCCGCCCCTGGAACGCCACCAGCCCGGCCGCCGAGCCGTCGGCGACGACATCGGCGGTGCCGAGCGCCACGAAGACTTTGAGTGCCTCCGCAAACGCCGCGAAGACTCCTCGCGCCGCTGCGGGCGCCAGGAAGACCACCGTGCACAGGCCGAAGGCAACACCGCGCCGGCACATCGTCCGGACGGCCGCGCCCACGCCCAGCACCACCGCGTCGCCCAGCCCCCGGACCACCACCACCACCGCCGCCGCCACTTCCGCAGCCCCCAAGCCGTCGAGCACCCCGAAGGCCACCGCCACGGCGTCCGGAGTCGTCGCTCGCATCGTGGAACTCGTCAATGCCGAGCGCAGCAAGGTCGGCTGTTCGGCCCTGACCCTGAACACGACCCTGACCAAGGTCGCGCAGGCGCACAGCGAGGACATGGCGCTTCACCAGAACATGTCGCACTCCGGGTCCGACGGCTCCTCCCCCGGAGACCGGATCACCAGCGCCGGATACACCTGGAGCGCCTACGGCGAGAACGTGGCCTACGGTTACGCCTCCCCCGAGCAGGTCATGGCCGGCTGGATGGCCAGCCCCGGCCACAAGGCCAACATCCTCAACTGCGCGTTCAAGGAGATCGGCGTCGGTCACGCACAGCCCGACGACTACTGGACCCAGGACTTCGCCACCGCCCGCTGAGCGGGTGCCGCCTGCCGTCGCGGCGCTTCCCCACCTGGTCGCCGCCTTCCGTCGCCGTCACGCCGGCTCGGGTACGACGGCGACGGGGCAGGCGGAGTGGTGCAGTACTCCGTGGGCCACGCGGCCCAGCTGGAGCCCGAAGTGGCCGGGGCGGCGCCTGGCTCCGACGACCAGGAGGCCGGCGTCGTACGAGGCGTCCACGAGGACGTTCCGGGTGTGGCCCTCGACCGTGTGGCCGGTCGATTCGATGTCGATGGGGGCGTCCTGGAGGGCCGCCTTCAGGGATTCGACCGCCTGCTGCTCGTGCAGGCGCGCGGGCTCGCCGGCGAGGAGGGGGTGGTCGGTGGTCTCGTGCGCGGGACACCGCCAGGCTCGTACGGCCTCCACCGGCACCCCGCGCCGGCGCGCTTCCTCGAAGGCGAACCGCATGGCCGCGGAGCCGGTCGGCTTGTCGCCGACGCCCACGACGACACGGCCCTGGGCGGCGGAGCGGGCCCGGTTGTCGTGGTGGCCGCGTACGACGATCATCGGGCAGTGGGCGTGTCCGGCCACGATCAGGCTCACCGAGCCCAGCAGGGCCTCGGCGAGGCCGCTGCGGCCGCGGGTGCCCGTGACCAGCAGGGAGGCGTCCCGGCTCTCGCGCACCAGCGTGTACTCCGGTTCCTCGGGCAGTACGTCGGTGGTGACCTGCAGGTCCGGCGCCCGGAGCTGGGCGCGCCGGGCGGCGGTCGCGACGATGTCCTCGGCCCGTACCTGTTCGGACGGCTTGGTGAGGTCGTCGGCGAGGGATTCGCCCTCGTACCGCTCCCACAGCGAGGCGTACACCAGCCGGAGCGGTGCCCCGCGCAGGACGGCCTCGTCGGCCGCCCAGTCGACGGCCCGCAGACTGGGCTCGGAGCCGTCGACACCGACGACGATCGGGAGGGTCATCGCGCTCACGCTCCCGCACCGAGGTCGAAGACGATCCGGGCCCTGACCTCGCCGCGCAGCACCTCGGCGATGGACTCGTTGACGGACGTCAGCGGGCGGGTCTCGCAGATCACCTGGGTCCGACCGGCGGCGTGCAGCTGGAAGACCTCGGCGAGGTCCTGCCGGGTGCCGACGATGGAACCGATCACACTGGTGCCGTTCAGGACGGTGTCGAAGATCGGGACACGGACCGTACCGTGGGCGGGGAGGGCGACCATGACCAGCTTGCCGCCGCGCCGCAGGCCGGAGTTGACGGCCTCGAAGGCGGCGTCGTTCACCGCGAGGGCGATCGCCGCGTGGGCGCCGCCGTGCTGCCTGAGGACCTCGCCGACGTCCTCCTTGCGGGCGTCGATGACGAGGTCGGCGCCGAGTGCGGTGGCGAGTTCGAGCTTCTCGTCGGTGACGTCGATGGCGGCCACCTGGGCGTCGGCGATCTTCGCGTACTGCACGGCGAGATGGCCGAGCCCGCCGATCCCGGAGATCGCGACGAGCTGGGTGGGCCGGACCCCGGCGACCTTGAGCGCCTTGTACGTCGTCACGCCGGCGCAGGTCAGCGGGGCGGCGTCGACGGCACTGACGCCGTCGGGCACGGGTTGGGCGAAGTCGGCCCGGGCGAGCATCTTCTCGGCGTACCCGCCGTCGCAGCCGTAGCCGGTGTTGACCTGCTCCTCGCACAGGGTCTCCCAGCCGGACAGGCAGTGCTCGCACCGCCCGCACGCCCTGCCCAGCCAGGGCACGGCGACCCGCTGCCCGACGGCCAGGCGGGTGACGCCCTCACCGAGCTTCTCGACGACGCCGACGCCCTCGTGTCCGGGGACGAACGGCGGGTTCGGCTTGACGGGCCAGTCGCCGTGCACGGCGTGGATGTCGGTGTGGCACAGCCCGGAGGCCTCGACACGGATCCGGACCTGACCGGGGCCGGGCTCCGGGTCGGGCCGCTCCTCGATGACCAGGGGCTCGCCGAAGGCTCGTACGACCGCTGCCTTCATGATCTGTTCTCTCCTCGGGGTCTGCCGTGGGCTACGACGGCGACGGGGCGGGGTGCCGGTTCGAGCCTTGCCCTCGGACGAGGCGCCCGGCAGGGGCCGCAGGTCCCGGAACGGGGCCGACCGGCCCTGGGCGGCGTACACGGTGCGGCGAACCCGGGAGCAGCCGGAGGGACGCGAGGTGTACGCCCTCCCGTCGTCGGCCGTCCGTGGAGCACCCCACAGTGCTCACCCCTCCGGTGAGCAGGTCGTCCCGCACCCTCGTCGAACGGCGGAGCCGGGGTGGCCGCAGGGTGCCGAACGGCTCTCCGCCGGAGCCGGGCGGCCCGGTCGGGGGGCCGGGTGGCCCATGGCCCGCCGGCAGTCGTCGAAAGGACGCTGGACATGGCAGTTCCGACACTTCTTCCGGGAGGCACGCCATGATCACCGCGCCCACCCCCAGCATGCTGCGCGCCCTGCCCGCCGAGCACCGCGAGCGGCTCATGCGCCTCGCCCGCGAGGTGAGCTTTCCGCAGGGGACGCGGCTGTTCGACGAGGGCGGCCGGGCCGACCGGTTCTGGATCATCCGCTCGGGCACCGTCGAGCTCGACATGCACGTGCCCGGCCGGCAGGCGGCCGTCATCGAGACCCTCCGGCACAACGAACTCGTCGGCTGGTCCTGGCTGTTCGCGCCGCACGCCTGGCACCTGGGCGCCGAGGCGACGACCCCGGTGCGGGCGTACGAGTTCGACGCGACCGCCGTCCGCCTGATGTGCGAGGAGGACCCCGCGCTGGGCAACGCCGTCGCCCTGTGGACGGGGAGCATCCTCGCCCACCGCCTCCGCTCCACCCGGACCCGGCTGCTGGACCTGTACGCCCCGTACGGCGCCGGCACCGTCGTCTGAGCTCCGGGCCACCCCGAGGAGGAACTCATGCCCTCCCCCGCGCTCACCACGAGCCCCGACGCGACCCTCGCCCAGGCCGCCCGCACCATGGCGCACGCCAAGGTCAAGCGCCTGCCCGTGGTCGACGGGCTCGGCATGCTGGAGGGCGTCGTCAGCAGGGCCGACCTGCTCAAGGTGTTCCTCCGCGGTGACGAGGAGATCGCCGAGGAGGTCGGCCGCGAGGTGGTGCCCTGTCTCTTCCCGGCCCCGGTCGCGGCGATCCGGGTCGAGGTGCACGACGGAGTGGTGAAACTCGCCGGCCGCATCGGGGACAGGTCCCTGGTCCCCGTGGCCGCCCGCCTGGTCGGCGCGCTCGCGTCGGTCCGGACCGGATAGCGTCGATCGGGTGGAGTTCAATCTCGTCCGTAGGGAGCCCGAGGGGCTGACGCGGCGGGCCCGGCGCTTTGTCGGCGTGCACGGCATCAGGGTCGACGTACCGCCGGTGGGCCGGCTCAGGGAGCAGTGGCTTGCGCTGGGGGTTCCGCCGGCGGAGCTGGACCGCGTGACGGCGTATCAGGAACGTTGGGGTGGTCTCGTCCTGCCTCCTGCTCCGTACTACGACGGCGGCTCCAAGTATCTGGATCCCGACCTTCCGGAAGGTTCGCCGGCTGAAGGGTGGTGGTTCGCCGCGGGGATCCAGCGGACGGCGCTCCCGTACTCGTTCGTGATCGGTCCGGGGGGCGAGTTCGGCATCCTCGGCGATCGTTGGACGCCCCTGCACCGGACCGTGGAGGGGTGGGTGGAGTCCGTCGCACTGGCCCACCATGCGTCTGCGCGGGCGAAGGAGATCACGAGGGTTACCGGCGACGCGGTCGACGCCATCGCCCTGGACTCCTTCACGCCGGTGGGGGAGATCACGGGGCTGGCGGACACCTGGTGGCGGGGTGGCGACTCGTTGGTGGCGGTGTACGCCGGGGAGGCCGAGTGCTTCTCGGACCCCGAATGCCGCACCGCGTGGATCTACTCGGGTCTCGATGAATGGGGACTGTATGGCGGTGTCAGGGACGACGACACATGAGAAGGACCGTGAGCGCTTCCTGAGGGGAGGCGAGGGACGGCGGAGCCCGGGTCGAAGCCTGCGAAGGCCAGGCCGATGACGAAACCCGCCGCCTCCTCCAACTGGCGGGCGCGGTCCAGCGCTCCCACGGTCGCCGGGACACCGCCGACATCACGGACCAGTTCGCCGACGACGTGCAGGGCCGTCGCGTCGTCGCCGCACATCGCGACCGTCACACGGGGTCTGCCGTCACCGGGTGGACCCGTCCACTGGTCGGCGGGAAGGAGATGGAACGCCTTCACCACCCCGGCTCCCGGGGCGAGGTCGGCGATCCGCCGCGCCATCGACCCACCGTCTCCGATGAGCACGGTGCGGACGCCGTGCGTGACGGCGTTCGTGGGATCGATCAGCGGCTTCCCCACCAGCACGCCGTCGGAGGCGTCCACCGATCGCAGCATGTCCCCGACGCCGTCCCAGGACACGGCGAGGAGCACCGCGTCGCACCAGGTGACCGCTTCACGCGGCGTGACGGCGACCGCTTCGCGGCCCAGTCGCTCCGCGAGCCTCACCGCCTTGGCCTGCGACCGTCCGCCGATCGCCACCTCATGTCCTGCACGTGCCCAGCCCTCGCCCAGGGCCGCGGCCAGTGTGCCTGTTCCCAGGATCCCGATACGCATCTGTCCGTGCCTCTCCGTCGGCGGTCGGTCGGGAGGTCACGGTATGCAAGGCGTCACGCACCCGTCAGTGCGTGACCGACGCGCGATGATGGACGGTGAGATGACTGAACATGACCCCGACTGCCACGAGTTGGTCGCGGACTGCCGTCTGCGCGCGGCCACCGATCTCTTCGCTCACATCTGGGACCCCGTAGTGCTGGCGGCGCTGAGCGTGGGGCCGCACCGACGCCGCCGGCTGCGCGCTGCAATCGGAGGCATCAGCGACAAGGTGCTGACCGACTCCCTGCACCGTCTGCTCGCGGACGGGCTGATAGAGCGCCACGCACATGCCGAGGCCCCGCCGCGCGTCGACTACGCCCTGACCGGGTTGGGGCAGAGCCTGGTCGACGGCCCGATGAGGGCACTCGGGCGCTGGGCGATCGAGCACGGTGACGAACTTCTCGAAGCGCAGGAGAGGGGTGCCGCAAGAGGTCTGTGAGCGATGCCTGACGTGGATCACCAAGGCGCGTTCACAGCCCCCTCCTTGGTCGTAGGATCCACCACTGATGGTCGACACGGCTTGTGGGGGGGCGGACTTGGAGAGACCGGACGACCGCATCGCATCCGTCCTGCGCTTCGCTGCGGAACTCGTCGCCTGGGTGGCCACTCCCTGGGCCCTGTCCACGTATTCACGGCTGCTCGCCGTCCTGGCGGTGGTCGTACTGATCGGCCTCCCGACCGTCTTCTCCACTCCGGGAGACAAGGCTCAGGTGATCATCCCTGTCCCGGGTACGGTCACGATCCTGCTCGTGCTGCTCCAGCTCGCTGCTGCCGTGATCGCCGCATGGCTGGCATGGCCCACTTGTGCGGCAGTCCTGGTGTCCCTCCTCGTGGCAGCCACCCTCGTCACGGAACGTCGACGCTGGCAGTGGCTGCTCTCCACGGACCGGCACACCGGCTGAGCTGCGAAGGGGGCACCGGAGTGCGTTCGCTCCCCGGGCCGGCCCGCCGCTTCCCTACCTCTCGCTGTCCTTCGGTGAAGTAGGCGTACGGCGCCACCGAGACTCCTTCGGAGACCGCGCGTTCGTCGTCCTCGCCGGCCTCCGGGTCGAGGTCGCGTGCCCACAACGAGTGCATGGACCAGACGGAGAAGCCGGCGTGGAAGTCGTGGCCGATGTCCGAGGGTGTGCTCGAGTGCCCCAGTGCGTAGAGGTCTGCGACGACGTCGTCCAGAAAGCGATGGGTCAGCTGAACCCCGTCGTAGTGCGCTTCGGCATCGCCGCCTTCGCCGCTGTAGCCGATCTCCACGAGTTCGACCGTCTCGTCGGCCGCGTAGGTGATCACCAGCGTGGGTGAGGTGGTGTAGACGGCCCGCTGTCCGCCTGGGCCGTGGTACGGAGACCCGACGCGCTCCTCGACCTGCGAGCGCGGATCGCCGATCCTGACGAGGGCCACGCCCTGCCCTGGAATGATCTCCATGTCGACCATCCTGCCAGCCAGGACAACCGTTCGGGGGCCCGCGGAAATTCAGAGCGCCACCGCTCCGTCCGGTGAAGGTCTGTGACCGCGGCTTGCCCTGGACTCCGCCGCCCGCCTGCTGCCCCAAGAACGCCCCTGTCCCGTTGGCCTGGACGAGACGCTCTCGTCCGGCATCCAAGTGCGTCGGCTCGCCGACCCGCACGTCCGACTCGACGCCTCGGGGAGCGGCGGACCCGTTCGGAAGGCTGCAGGTAGTATCCGCGAGCGCTTTGGCCTCGTCAGGCTGCTGAACCAGGTGGGTGGGAGACTCCTCGATGACGTTTCGACTGCGCGCTGTCCGCGCGTTCGCTTTGCTGGTCGGCTTCTTTCTGATGGGTGCGGTGCTGCTGTCGGCCATGGCAGTGCTCGACTGGCTGCTGATGACACGCCTGTTCAGGGCGCAGGCAGCCTGGTTGGAGGGCATGGTCGTGACCGTCACCGTTCTGCTGGCGGCGGCGATCGTGCGGGGTATGTTCGCCTTTCTGCGGGCGGGGCGTCTCGGCCCGGTGCCGGACGCGGTTCCGGCCACTCCTGAGGAGCAGCCCGAGCTGTGGGAACAGATACGGCTCGCCGCCGAGGTGACGGGGCAGCGGCCACCGGACGAGCTCTACCTGGACGCCGAGGTCAACGCGGGAGTCGCCGAACACAGCCGCCTGCTGGGGCTGCTGCCCGGACGCCGCCGTATGCACCTCGGTCTGCCGTTGCTCGCCGGGCTGACGGTCCCACAGTTGCGTGCCGTCCTCGCGCACGAGTTCGGCCACTACGCACACCTCGACACCCGGCTCGGCGGTGTCACGATGCGCGGCCGGACGGCGGTAGTGCACACGGTGGAGGCCTTCCAGCAGGGCGGAACCAGGTTCCACTTCGTGATCGGTTCCCTGTACGTCGGTTACGCCCGGATGTTCCTGCGTACCTCGCAGTCCGTCGCCCGCCACCAGGAGTTCGCCGCCGACCGGATGGCCGCCCGGTACGCGGGGCGTGACACGACGGCCGCCGCCCTGCGCATCATTCCGGTACTCGACGGTGCGTACGCCCACTACCTGGAGACATACGCCGGGTTGGGCAGGTCGCAGGGAGCGCTGCCGCCGGTGGGCGAGGTGCACGGCGGTTTCCGGCGGCTGCTCGCCGCCCGTACCGGGGAGCGGCTCGCCGAGCTCTCCGCCGGGCAGCGTCCGCCGCGGCCGCACCCGTACGATTCGCACCCGCCGACAGCCGAACGGATCGCCCTGATCGAGAAGCTGCCCACCGACGACCGGCCCTCCGAGCCGGCCGACGGGTCGGCCGCGCTGACCCTGCTGCGGGACACGGACCAGGTGTTCGCTGCTCTGGAGGAACGGACGCTGTCGCAGGAGACGGCGCTCCTGCGGCGGAGGAGTTGGGACGACCTCGTCATGGCGCGCGCGGTCGAGGACGCCGACGGCTGGTCCCGGCCGCTGCGGGTCGCCGTGTCCAGGGCGCTCCGCTCGTCGGCGCAAGGTGCCGAGGAAACGGTGCCTGTCCACCGGGATGCCACGGCCGAGGAGGCGGCGAGCGACCACCTGCCCGGCTTGGAGGAGATACTCGACGCGATCGACGGCGGCCTGCTGTGGATGGCCGTCGCCGACCGCATGCCCAAGCCGTATCAGGCGTCACGGCTGACAGGGCCGTCCGCTCGCAACTTCATTCGGCCCAGGATCTTCGACGGGCTCGCGGGCCTGGTCCACCTGCGACTCGTCGAGTCGGGCCACGCCAGACCGGACATCGCCTGGTCGGGGCAGCCTGGACTCTTTCTGCCCGAGCCGTGGGAGAAGGGCATGGACGACGCCATCGACGCGGCCGTCGCCGACACACCCGACACCGCCCCGCTGCGCGCCCTGCTCACCGGCCGCGACTGCGTGTCCGCATAGCCGGTGTGCGGCCGGGTTGCCCGGTTGTCGGGTTGCGCGTCGACGGAATGGTCCCAGCCCGCTTCAAGGGGAACCGGCGAGGCGTGCAGCGGTTCAGCTTTCCGGTCGGGCAGGGCGGTGGTCGGTGCTGTCGGTGCTGTCGGTGCTGTCGGGTGCGGCCGGGGTGCGTTCGGCGGCGCGGACGATGTTGCGGGCCATGCCGCCGAAGACGACCGCGTGAAAGGGCGACACGCTCCACCAGTAGAGCTGGCCGAGCAGTCCGTGCGGGTGGAACAGGGCCCGCTGCCGGTAGTGCGCGCCGCCGGCCCCCTCCTCGTCGACGTACATCTCCAGCCAGGCCAGCCCGGGCAGCCGCATCTCGGCGCGCAGGCGCAGCAGCCGCCCGCGGTCGATCTCCTCCACCCGCCAGAAGTCCAGTGAGTCACCGACCCGCAGGCGCCGCGCGTCACGTCGTCCGCGGCGCAGGCCCACCCCGCCGGCGAGGCGGTCGAGCCGGCCGCGTACCGCCCAGGCAAGCGGGAAGGAGTACCAGCCGTTCTCGCCGCCGATGCCCTCGACCACCTCCCACAGTGCGTCGGGGGTCGCCTCGGCATGGCGTTCGCGTACGTCGGTGTAGAGGCTGCCGCCGGCCCACTCCGGGTCGGTGGGCAGCGGGTCGCTGGGGGCGCCCGGCAGGGCGGCGGAGGACCAGCGGGTGACGACCTGGGCGTCCCGCACGCGTTGCAGCGCGAGGGAGACGGCGCGGTCGAAACCGACCGGGTGGCCCGGCGGGCTGGGCACGTACCGCTCGATGTCCCGTTCCCGGCACACCACTTCGTGGCGCAGCGACTCCGTCAGCGGGCGGGCGATGGCGGCCGGCACGGGGGTCACCAGGCCGACCCAGTGGCTGGACAGGCCGGGCGTGAGCACCGGCACGGGCACGATGAGCCGCCGGGGCAGCCCGGCGACGGCGGCGTACCGCTGCATCATCTCGACGTAGGTGAGCACCTCGGGGCCGCCGATGTCGAAGGCGCGGCTGACGTCGGGCGGCAGGCCGGTGCACCCCACCAGGACGCGCAGGACGTCCCGTACGGCGATCGGCTGGATGCGGGTGCGCACCCAGCGCGGGGTGACCATCACCGGCAGCCGCTCGGTCAGGTAGCGCAGCATCTCGAAGCTGGCCGAGCCGGACCCGATGATGACCGCGGCCCGCAGTACGGCCGTCGGCACGCCCGAGTCGAGGAGGATCCTGCCCACCTCGGCGCGGGAGCGCAGGTGCGGCGACAGTTCCCGCTCGGGCACGTCGGCCGGGGTCAGGCCGCCCAGGTAGATCAGGCGGCCGACGCCGGCCCTGCGGGCCTGCTCGCCGAAGACCCGGGCCGCCTGCCGGTCGGTGCGCTCGAAGTCGCGGCCGGTGCCGAGGGCGTGCACCAGGTAGTAGGCGACATCGACGCCCGCCATCGCCGCCGCCACCGAGTCCGCGTCGGTGACGTCGCCCGGTACGACCTCCACCCGCCCGGCCCACGGCTGGTCGCGCAGCTTCGGGGGCGTGCGCACCAGGCAGCGCACCCGGTACCCGGCGTCCAGCAGCTCCGGTACCAGCCGCCCGCCGATGTAGCCGCTGGCACCGGTCACCAGACAGGTGCGCGGACCCGTGGCACCGGTTCCGTTCACGTTCGTGGTCGTCCCGGCCGTCTCGTCCGCCACGCGCACCGCCTCGGTCGTCGTCCGTGCGCCCTCGCGCCCCTCGCCCCGATACCTCTACGGTGCCGCCCGCCTGTCCCGATGCGCCGGGCGACTGCGGCATCCGGGTGACGCGGAGCTCTCGCACGGCGCGTCCGTCCAGGCCGGGGAGGCGCCGGCGGGCAGGCGCCCCAACGGCGCACGGGACGGCCGCCGCACGCCCCTCCTCACTTCAACACTCCCTTACCGGGCACACAAAGCGCTGATAGTACGGACTCCTGCACAAGGGGGACGAAAGTGACACACACTGACACAGGCTCCGACGACGCCACCACAGGCAACGAACCGCAGGGCGGGGGCAACGGCAGGAGCGACAACAGGACCAAGATCCTGATCGCGTCCATCGGCGCGGTCGCGGCGGTCGCCGCCGCGACCGCCGGAGCCCTGTTCGCCCAGAACGGCGACACCCGGGAACCGTCCAAGGGGTCTTCGATCGCCACACCCGTCTCACCCGCGATCGAGACCGACGACCCCTGCGATCTGCAACGGCTCGCCGACTCCTGGAACCAGCCGCCGTCACAGCGCTACAACGAGACGCTCTTCGCGAACCACGACGCACCCCGCGTCTACACCCAGGTGGGCGGCCCCGCGAGGAGCCCCGAGATCAGCGTCAAGGGGCAGATGAACCTGAACATCCCGGCGGGCCAGGTCCTCTATCTCGTCACCCGGCCCGACCCCGACTCGAAGGACGAGTACGGGCACCCGGGAAACGGCCGTTTCTACCCGGGCACACCCGTCAGCCCCACGTCCGACGGCTGCTGGGAGGACGACAACCACTCTGTCGGCTATCCCGGCGTCGAGGGGATCAGTGAGACCTACCTGCTCGTCCTCGTCGGTTCCGACCAGGCGGCGAAGTTCCCGGCCGACCGCAAGGCGAAGGACTGGGACGGATACAGCGCGGACGACTGGCGGGCGATCAGCAAGATCGACGTCATGAACTTCCATGTCTCGACGGCCTAGTGCCGTTCCTGTGAACCGACTTGAGGCGATGCCGTCCTGCGCGGGCCTGCGCGCGGCCCTCCGCAGGGCCGAGGACGGCATCCTCGACCGCGACGGAATCCTCGGCCTCGGCGTCATCCCGCGGCGGTGAGCGCCCCCAGGGCGCTCGCCTGGGTCCGCCAGTCGCCCTGGTTGGGGCTGGTGCCTGCCCAGCGTTCGCCGAGGGCGTTGAGGGGGGTCCGGTCCTGTGCCCACAGGGTGTCCGCCTGCTGCTGGATGTAACTCCGGTACGTCCCGGCGCCGGTGGCGGTCGCCAGGTCGGCGAGGTTCCGCATGAAGATGCCCTTGAACTGCTTCTGGTTGTCGTCGCAGGACGCCGAGCCGACGTCGCAGGACTCGGTGAGCACCCCGCCGACGGTCAGTGCCGAGTTGCCGACCGCGGCGTCTGCGAGGGTCCGCGCGGTGGTCAGCAGGGAGCTGTCGCCGGTCGACTTCCACAGTTCGGTGAAGCCGCCGATGGCCAGCCCCTGGTTGTAACTCCACACGGTGGAGCCGTTGTTGGCGCAGGCGGAGGTCAGGCCGTCGTTCACCAGGCCCGAGGAGTTGATCATCCCGCTGGCCCGGTACCAGGCGGCGGACGTCTTCGCCCGCTGGAGCCACACGGTGTCGCCCGGGATGCGCTGGTGCAGTGCGGTGGTCAGCCACAGGTACTGCCCGTTCGTCACCGCGTTCTTGTAGGTACGCTCGCGGTCCCACCACACACCACCGCCGCAGGTGCCGGTGTCCCAGTACTGCTGGACGTAGTTCGCGATGGTCACGGCCTCATTGAGATACCGGGAGTCGCCGGTGTAGTCGTACGCGTCGATCCACGCGATGGCCCACCAGCCCGAGTCGTCGACGGAACGGCTGATGAAGTCGCCCTCGATCGCGTCCGTACCGCGCACCCCGGCGGCGAAGGCGCCCTTGTTCCGGTCGAAGGTGCGCGCGACGACCCAGTCGTAGTCGTGCGTGCCGGTGGTCCTCGCGAAGTCGACGAGGGCGGTGAGGGTGGCCGCCGAGTTCCACCAGCTGCTGGGCCACCAGCCGTTGTAGGGGTCGTACGAGGTCAGCAGCGCGTCCGCCGCCGCGCGCGCCCTGGTCGGTGCGGGCCTGACCCACGCCGTGCAGCTGCCCTCGTTGTGGCTCGCCTCCCGGCCGCAGGCGCGGACCGCGCCGCCGTAGAGGAGGCCGCGCGGGTCGCGGACGGCGTACATCGCGGTACGGGTGCCGGTGGCCCCGGACGGGGTGCCGGTACGGCCGAGGGAGGAGCCGTCCGGCCAGGTCGAGCCGCCGTCCCAGGAGCGGTCGAGCCAGATCTCGTCACCGGCGCCGCCGCTGTCGATGCTCGCCCAGGCCATGGAGTTCCGCTGGTCGACGTGGAGCCGGATGGTACGGCCGTAGAGGGTGGTGGACGGTACCGGCTGGTCGTCGCCGGCCGCCTGGCCGGCGCTCGTGCCGTCGCAGAGGGTGTCGCAGACGGCGGGGTAGACCCAGTTCGTGCAGCCGACCCCGGCCGCGTCGCCGCAGGCCCGGACCAGCCCTCGGCGGTGGTCGCGGGGGTCGGTGATGTTGTACATCAGCGTCCTGGTGCCGGTCCAGGTGCCCGGGATGCTCGCCTTGCCGAGCAGCCCCTCCCAGGTGGCGCCGCCGTCCCAGGACCGGTCAAGCCACACCGAGTCCCCGGTCACGCCGTCGTCGATGCTGGCCCACGCCATGTCGTCCGCGTCGGACACGTGCAGTTCCAGGCGACGGCCGTCGAGGTCCTTGTCCGGCACCGGGAAGGTCTCCTCGCGGGCCTGCGAGGGGTCGAGCGTGTCGCAGGCGAGTACACAGACCTGGGTGGCGGCGGAGGCGGGCGCCGCCGCAGGGGCGAGGACGGCGAACGCGAGCGCGGCCGACAGCAGGAAGCCGAGAAGACGGCGCCTGACAACGATGTCTGAACGATGTGAGGACACCGGGACTCGCCTCGATTTCGCGATGGGGGACGGCGGTCGGCGCACGTGACGGGGGCCGGCAGCTCCGGTCGAGCCGGGCCGGAATCGGGCACTGGTCCATACCTGTCAACGAGGCAGTGAACCGGCTCGGCGAGGCCCTGTCAATGCATCAAGAGCACCCTTTTTCAAGGGAGTTGAGAGGCAGCCGGGACGGGTTGACACCCGGATTTCGGGCGCCCATCATCGGTGGAACTTCGGCGAGGCTCCTCGTGCATCCACCTGTCGCAACCGGCACCGGGCCTCGTGCGGCGCGGTTTTGAATCGTTTCAGGCAATCGCCGACCGAGTTCCCCGACACCCACTCCCCCCCCCACCCCAGGAGGTCCCCATGCGCCGTCGTTCACCGCTGAGCAGACCGCCGGGCCGGCATCATCTGGTCGGCCTGGCCGTCGTCGCGGCCACCGCGCTCACCGCGAGCCCCGTCCCGTCCGCCGACACCGTCGTGCCGGCATCCGTCGTGCCGGCGTCCGTCGGGGCGGCCTCGACGGGGGCCCGGGCGGCGGCAGTCGACCCCCTCAACTACTCGCCGAGCTCACGCACCCTGACGCCGGCCGCCGTCCACGGGACATCCGGCAGCGTCGCGAACCCGCAGAACGTGCTGAGCGGACAGCCGACCCGGATCTCCGGCTCGCAGTCGGCCGTCACCCTCGACTTCGGCAAGGAGGTCGGCGGCCTGGCAACGTTGTCCTTCGGGAGTGTGAGCGACAGCGGTCAGCGGGTCGGGCTGGCGTTCAGCGAGTCGTCCCTGTACGTGGGCAACGACAGCGACCGCAGCAGCGGCCGTGGCGGCGAGGACGGGGCGCTCTACGCCACGGCCTCCGCAAATGGCACGTACACGATGCCCACCGCCCAACTCCGCGGCGGCTTCCGCTATCTGACCGTCTTCCTGGACACCTCGGGCTGGGTGGACCTCAAGGGCGTCAGCCTCGCCTTCACCGCGGCCCCCGGGAAGTCCGACCCCGCCGACTACCCCAACTACTTCCACTCCAGCGACGACCTGCTCAACCGCGTCTGGTACGCCGGGGCCTACACGGTGCAGCTCGACACGATCGCCTCGGACCAGGGCCGTGCCTGGCCCCCGCCGGCCTCGGCGTGGGACAACGGCGCGACCGTCGGGGTGGGCGACTCCGTCCTGGTCGACGGCGCCAAGCGCGACCGCACGGTGTGGCCCGGCGACATGGGCATCGCCGTGCCCACGCAGTACGCGTACTCGGCCGACCTCACCTCGACCCGCAACGCGCTCACGACGATGTACGACGCCCAGTCGGCGGAGGGCGAGATCCCCTGGTCGGGGCCGCCGTTCAACCTCACCGGCTCGGACACCTACCACACCTGGACGCTGCTGGGCACGTCGACGTACTACACGTACACCGGTGACCGGGCCTGGCTGGACTCCGAATGGGGCAACTACAAGCGCGGGATGGCCTTCATCACCGGCAAGATCGACGGCAACGGCCTGCTCGACGTGACCCGCACCCAGGACTGGGCCCGGGTCGGCCAGGGCGGTGAGAACATCTCCGCCAACGCGCTGCTGTACGCCGCGCTCAGGGGCGGCGCCGCCCTGGCCGCGGTGGAGGGCGACAGCGCGCTCGCCGCGAGCTGGACCGGTAAGGCGGACGCGATCAAGGCGGCGGCCAACTCCCGTCTGTGGGACGCCTCGAAGGGCATGTACAAGGACAACCCCGCCAGCGGTCTGTATCCGCAGGACGGCAACTCCCTCGCGGTCTGGTACGGGTTGACCGACTCCACGGCCAAGGCGGCGAGCGTCGTCGCGGGGCTCGGGAAGAACTGGGGCGCGTACGGCCCCACCACCCCCGAATGGGGCGGCAACGTCTCGCCGTTCGCGGGCGGCATGGAACTCAACGCCCGCTTCACGGCGAACGACGACTACACCGCGCTGGACCAGATCCGCCGGACCTGGGGTCACATGCTCGACAGTGACATCGGCACCGGGAGCACCTTCTGGGAGGGACTCAAGGCCGACGGCGGCCTCGCCTACGGCGGTTCGTTCATGAGCCTGGCCCACGGCTGGTCCTCCGCGCCCACCTCCACGCTCACCTTCGACGTGCTCGGCACCGCACCGGAGTCGGCGAGCGGCGCCTACCGCTTCGTACCCCACCCCGGCGACCTGACCAGCGCCGAGGGCCGCATCACCCTGCCCCAGGGCGCCGTCGACGCCTCCTGGTCCCGCGATCCCGCCGCCGGCACCTACTCGGCACACCTGACCAGCCCGTCCGGCAGCACCGGCCGTATCGGCGTCCCCAAGTTCGGCGGCGGCGACGTCTCGGTGTCCGTGAACGGCACCGTCGTCTGGCGCGGCGGATCCTTCACACCCGCCGCGGGTATCTCCGGCGCGAGCCAGGACGGCGCCTACGTCTACCTCACCGGCGTCGCCCCGGGCAGCTACACCGTGACCGCGACCGGCCTCGGCAACCCGGCCGCACCCGCCGACCCCGCCACCACCGGTGCGCTGCGCGCGGGTTACACCCGGTGCGCCGGCGAGGGCGGCACCTGCTCCTTCAGCGGCACCCGCTCGGTGGCCTACGGCGCCGGGACCTACACGTACAAGACCGTGACCGACAGCACCGCCTGCAGCAACGACTCCTTCGGCGGCGACCCGGCGCCGAACCTCGTGAAGTCCTGCTACGTCGCCGACGCGGGCGGTCCGCCCGGCTACACCGTCTGCGCGGCCGAGAACGGCACCTGCGCCGTACCCGGCTACAACCGTGACGTCGTCTACGGCGCCAACGGCAACTTCGTGCACCAGGTCACCAACGGCTCCGTAGCCTGCTCCAACGCCCACTTCGGCGATCCCGTCGACGGTGTCGCCAAGTCCTGCTACCTGCCGCCCGCGGGAGCACCGGCCGGCGGCTGGACCAAGTGCGCCGACCAGAACGGCACTTGTCCGGCCGCCGCCGGACAGCCGGTGCTGTACGGCGCGTTCGGAGCGTTCACCACCCTCCGCGCCACCGGCGACACGCCGTGCACCGACGCGAAGTTCGGCGACCCGATCCCCGGCGAGTCGAAAGCCTGCTACACCGCCGTCGGCGGTCCGGCCGGTTACGCCACGAACTGCGCGGACGAGACCGGGACCTGCGCGTTCAGCGGGCAGCAGACCATGGCGTACGGCGCCCGGGGCGCCTTCGTCTACCGAACGTTCACCGGCGGAGCCGGCTGCACGACGACGGCGTTCGGCGGCACGGACCCGCTGCCGGGTGTACGGAAGGGCTGCTACCTCACCCCCTGACGACCGGGTGGCGCGCGACGGCACAGGTCGCACGGTTCCCCTGGATCGTCTTGCGCAGGGACATCGAGGTCACCTCGTATCCGAGGCGGCGGTACAGAGCGACCGCCGCCTCGTTGTCCCCGACGACGCTCAGGCCCAAGGCCGCGTCCTGCGCTGAGCGAAGTGCCGGTCAGGGATGCGCTGTCATTGATTCAGTACCGCTGCGGCCTCGACCTCGGTGTCCAGCTCGTGCGGGATCCTGACTCCCAGGTAGCCGTTGAACCGCCGGTCCTGGAAGTGCGACAGGCCGACGGGCGTTTCGCTCGCCTCGTGGTCGGGTTGGCGACGGGCCAAGGCGCCCTCCTCCCCACCGGTGTGGGGCACGGCCATGGTGCTGGGGCGCCTGCCGTCGCGCCTCGTCGGGTCAGTCCGCGTTGGGGCGGGCGAGGCCGTGGTCGTAGGCGAAGATCACGGCCTGGACGCGGTCCCGGGCGCCGATCTTGGCGAGGACACGGCCGACGTGGGTCTTGACGGTGGACTCGGTCACGACGAACCGGGTGGCGATCTCGCCGTTGCTCCAGCCCTTGCCGATGGCGACGAGGATCTCACGCTCGCGGTCGGTGAGGGAGCCGAGTCTGGGGTCCTCGGCGCGTTCTCCGGGGTGGGCCGGGACGTAGCGGGTGAACTCGTCGAGGATGCGGCGGGTGAGGGCCGGCGCGATGACGGCGTCCCCGGCGGCGACGGCCCGGATGCCGGCGAGGAGTTCCTCGGCGTGCGCGTCCTTGAGGAGGAAGCCGCTGGCACCGGCGCGCAGGGCGGCGTGGACGTACTCGTCGAGGTCGAAGGTGGTGAGGACGAGGACCCGGGAGCGCTCGCCCGCGGCGACGATCCGGCGGGTGGCCTCGATGCCGTCCATGCCGGGCATGCGGACGTCCATCAGGACGACGTCCGGGCGCAGTTCGGCGGCCTTGCGGACGGCGTCGGCGCCGTGCGCGGCCTCGCCCACGACCTCGGTCTCCGGAACGGACTCCAGCAGCATGCGGAAGCCGTAGCGCTGCAGTGGCTGGTCGTCGACGATGAGCACGGTGGTCATCGGGCACCGCCGCTCTGCGGGGTGAGGTCGAGGACGGCCTCGACCCGCCATCCCCCGCCGCGCACCGGACCCGCGCTGACGGTGCCCCCGTACAGACCCGCTCGTTCCCTCATGCCCACCAGTCCGTGTCCTTCCTCGTTCGGCGGTCCGGCCGGTGCGGTCCGGCCGGTGTCCTGGACCCGGATGGTCAGTCTGCCGTCCTCGGCGAGGATCGCCAGGTGGACCCGGGTGTCGGCGTCCGTGTCAGCGTGCTTCAGCGTGTTGGTGAGGGCCTCCTGGACGATCCGGTACACGGTCAGCTGCACCCCGCCGTCCAGGGCGTCCACGTCACCGGAGGTGCGGTAGACGACCTCCAGTCCGGCGGCCCGCACCTTCGCGCAGAGCGCGTCGAGGTCGGCGATGCCGGGCTGCGGGCTGAGTTCGGGGCCGCTCGTGGGGCCGTCCGCCGTCTCGCGCAGTACGCCGAGCACCCGCCGCAGCTCGCCCAGGGCCTGCCTGCCGGTGTCGCCGATGAGCTGGAGGGCCTCCTTGCCCCGTTCGGGGGCGGTGTCGGTGGCGTAGGCGCCGGCGTCGGCGAGCGTGATGATCACGGAGAGGTTGTGGCCGACGATGTCGTGCATCTCGCGGGCGACGCGGGTGCGTTCGGTGGCCGTGGCCAGTCGGCTGCGCTGGTCACGTTCGATCTCCAGCTGGGCGGCGCGCTCCCGCAGTCCGGCGAGCTGGGCCCGGCGGATCCGGACCATCAGGCCGAGCGCGAGGGCCGCGGTCGCCGTGCTCAGAAGGAAGAACAGGGCGTCCCAGACGGAGACGGCCGGGGAGACGCGCACCGCCACCAGGGCCATGGCGCCCGCCATGACCCCGCACGCCCACGGCAGCCGGCGCAGCCGCCCGTGCAGGGTGAGGCTGTACAGGGCGACGAAGAGCGCGACGTCCGCGCGCAGCGCCGCGCCCACGGCCCACTGGACGACGAACACCGCGGCGATGACGCCGAAGGCCACTTCGGGCCTGCGCCGCCGCCACAGCAGAGGCAGCACCAGGCCGAGCTGCACCGCCAGCATGCCCGCGACGGGGAGCTGGGTGAAGGCGAACCGGAAGTGGCGGGCGCGCTCGCCGTCGCCGTCCCCGTCGCCGTGGTGGAAGAGGTCGGGCAGGCAGAACATCAGGAAGACCAGGACCACGACCCCGGTGTCCAGCACCCAGGGGTGGGCCCGGTCGGCCTGCCGCAACCGCTGGCCGCCCCGGGAGAGCCGGGCGACCAGCGGTCCCGTTCCGCTGATGTCATCGATCGTCACGGACGTCACGCTGCCATAGTGCGGGTGTCAGACGTCGCTGCGCAGGAGCCGGTAGGCGGCGCCGGCCAGCGCCAGTGCCGTCCAGCCGAGGAAGACCAGCAGTCCGGCGCCCGGCGACAGGGTGGTGGAGTCGTGGGTGAGGGCGAACACCGCCTCGCCCGCGTTGGACGGCAGGTAGGGGCTGATGTTGTCCTGCCAGGAGCTCGGCAGCAGGGAGATCAGGCCCGGGATCAGCATCAGGGAGGCCACCAGGACCGAGATCCCGCCGGCCACCGAACGCAGCAGCGCGCCCAGGGCGACGCCGATCACCCCGACCAGGCCGAGGTAGAGCCCGGCGCCCAGCAGGCTGCGCAGGACACCCGCGTGGGAGAGGCCCATGGCGGCGGGCGTGCCGGAGACGATCCCGCTGCCGACGAGGAAGGCGACGAACGCGCCCAGCGTGCCCACCGCCAGCGCGACCAGCCCGAACACGGCCGCCTTGGACCACAGCACGGGCAGCCTGCGGGGCACCGCGGCGAGGGTCGAGCGGATCATGCCCGTCGAGTACTCCCCCGCCGTGACCAGCACGCCGAGCACGCCCAGGGCGAGCTGGGCGAAGTTCGTGCCGAAGAGGGAGAGGCTGACGGCCGTGGCGGTGGCGAAGTCGCGGTCCTGGTGGCCGGAGTTGAGCCCCGACTTGTAGTGGCTCGCGGCGATCACGCCGAAGGCCACCAGGAAGAGCAGGCCGAGGCCCAGGGTGATCCAGGTGGAGCGCAGGGACCACAGCTTGGCCCACTCCGAGGAGAGCACGCGGCGGCCGGTCACCCGGTAGGCGGGGCGCTCCCGGGTGGTGGTCCGGGGTTCTTCCTCGGTGGTCGCGGTGAGGGTGCTCATGCCGGCCTCCCGAGGGACTCGACGGCGGTCGTGGAACCGTGGTACTCCACGGCATCCCTGGTCAGGTCCATGAACGCCTCCTCCAGCGACACGCTCCGCGAACTCAGCTCGAACAGCGCGATGCCGTGCTCGGCCGCCTTCAGCCCGATCTCGCGGGCGGTCACCCCGGTCACCTGCAGCTCCTCGGAACCGATCCGGCCGGTGATGTCGACGCCCGGCCCGGCCAGGACGTCCCGCAGCCGCGCCGGATCCTGTGTCACCACCGTCACGGTGTCCCCGCCGGCCTCCCGGATCAGGTCGCCGACGGTGGTGTCGGCCAGCAGCCGCCCTCGGCCCACGATGATCAGGTGGTCCGCCACCAGGGCCATCTCGCTCATCAGGTGCGAGGACACGAACACGGTCCGGCCCTCGTCGGCGAGCGTCTTGAGCAGGTTGCGGATCCAGAGGACGCCCTCCGGGTCCAGGCCGTTGACCGGCTCGTCCAGCATCACCGTCTGCGGATCGCCCAGCAGCGCCGCCGCGATGCCCAGCCGCTGCCCCATGCCGAGGGAGAAGGCACCGGCCCGCTTCTTCGCCACGCTGCCCAGGCCGGCCAGCTCGATGACCTCTTCCACCCGGCGGCGCGGAATGCCGTGGGTCAGCGCGAGAGCCCGCAGGTGATTGTAGGCCGAGCGGCCCGGGTGGATCGACTTCGCCTCCAGCAGGGCACCGACCTCCTGGAGCGGGGCCTCGTGGCGGGCGTAGGGGCGGCCGTTCACGGTGACGGAGCCGCTCGTCGGCGCGTCGAGTCCGACGATCATGCGCATGGTCGTGGACTTGCCCGCGCCGTTGGGCCCGAGGAAGCCGGTCACCGTGCCGGGCTTGACGACGAAGTCGAGGCTGTCGACGGCGGTCTTCTCGCCGTATCTCTTGGTCAGCTGCCGTGCGTCGATCATGCGCGTGTCTTTCTGTCGGCCTTCGGCGTCCCTCGTCTGCGACGCCTCACGGCAACGCTAGGCGCGGGATCACCGCGTCCCGTGGTACCGGGAGGCTGACCTGCGCCGGGCGCGTGGTACCCCGGTACTACGCGGCTGAGCTGCGACGGCGCCGTTTGTCCGGGCGTCGCCGGGCCGCCTCCGTCGCGGCCCTGGTGCCGGCGAGCCGCCAGGTCCGGCCGAGGCCGCGGGACACCGGTGCTGCTCACCGACGTCCTCCCCGGTCCGGGGCAGGTGCGACGTAGACGCGCACTCCGGCCACCGTGTGGGGGGTCCAGGAGCGGGCGTAGCCGGGCGGGCGGGCGCCGGGTGCCAGGAGCGTGGCGGTGGGCAGCCGGCGGGCGGTCCGCCTGATTTCCGCCGGCGTGGTGGATTCGTCGTGGCCGCCGGTCGCCGCCGAGGCGCAGCCCGCGTAGTAGCCGATCGGGGCGTAGTTGTTCCCGGTGACCAGGCAGGGCGGGCGGACGCCCAGCCGGTTCAGTCCGTCTGCCACGCGCGCCCACTCGCGGTGGGTGGCGGTGGCGCCGTGCACGGTGTGCTCCAGGACCACGAACTGCACGGCCAGATGACCGGCCAGGGCGAGGGTCAGCAGGGTCGCGGTCAGCGGCCGGCGGATCCGTCCGGGGGCCCGGACCAGGCGCACCAGGAGATCGGCGACCGGGACGGCGAGCAGGGCGTAGGCGGGCAGCAGGAAGCGCGGTGCCGCATAGCCGATCAGGAAGAGGTAGGGGAAGGCCGCCGAGGCGGCGCAGGCCAGCGCCACCAGCGTGGCGGGGGCGCGCCGGGCACGGATCGCGACCACGGCCGCGACCACGGCGAGCACCGGGAGCGCGTACCACCACAGGGTCACCGGGGCGGGGGGCAGGGCACCGGTGCACGGGCGGCAGAGCGTACGTCCGCCCAGGGCGCGCAGCTGGTCGGTGACGGCGACGTGCCAGCCGAGGCCGCCCTGGATGCGGGACGCGTCGGACAGGCGCTGCGCCAGGCCGCCGTAGGAGACGTAGGCCTCGATCACCCACTCGGCGGCACCGGCGGCGAGGCCGCCGAGCAGGGTCGCCAGCAGTGCGGGGCGTCGCCATCGCCGTACGCCCACCAGCAGGGCGAGCAGGGGCAGGGTCGCCCAGACCGCGTCCACCGGCCGCATCCAGCCCATCACGGCGGCGCTCAGGCCCACGCCCCACAGGGCCGGGCGGTCGAAGCGGTCCGCCTGGGCGCGCAGGAAGCATCCCGTGCAGGCGAGGGCGCCGACGGCGACCCAGTAGTTGGGCATGGCCTGGGGGCCGTAGTACAGCGTCACCCAGAGGGTGGCGAAGAGGGCGCCCGCGGTCGCCCGCACGCGGGCCGGGAAGAGGCCCCGCCAGGCGCGGAGCGCGAGGAAGAGCGCGAGGCCGGACAGGACGGCCAGGTAGATCCGCAGCAGTGCGGTGGACGACGACCAGGCGGCGACCGGCGCCACCAGCAGCGGGACGCCGCGGGCGCGCGGGGCGCTGAAGAACGCGGGGGGCGCGTGGGCGGCCACCTGGCTGACGTACACCGACTCGTCCCAGCCGAGGCCCAGCCCCGGTCGTACGAGGAGGAGCTGGGCCAGCGTGAAGGCGGCGGCCACGACCGCCGACGCCCACTCCCCACGGAATCGCCGGGCGGCAGGGCCGGCCACGGGCGGGCCGGGCCGGCGTGGGCCGGTCGACCTGACCGGCGCGCTGTCCGTGACCTGTGTGCCGTCTCTCATCTCGCATCCCCCTCCCCCTACAGCCTGTAGGGCCAGGGCAACCCTACAGGTCGTAGGGTCGGAGCGAGGACGGCGACGGGGGCGCGGGCGAGAAGGGCGGATCAAGGGGCAAGTCGGGCGGCGAACCAGGGCAGGACGGCCACCCGGCCAGCCTTCCAGCCGGACGTCGCGCCCGGCGGCGAACACCGCAAGACGTCTTGAATTCACCGGACGGCCTTGCACATCTCCTTGCGTCGGACACGGAACGTCGAGAACCCCACCTTCGTCTACAGTGAGGTAGACCGTCTACAGAACTGTAGTCACAAAGGGGATCCCGACGATGACCACGGCCGTGCACCCGTCGCCGCAGTTGCCGAACGCCCGGCGGTATCCACGCAGGGCAGTCGCCGTCGTCGTCGGCTGCTCGGCGATTCCGTTTGTCACCTGGGGATTCCGCTCGGACCGGGCGGCGATGGCGAAGGAGGCTCGCGGATGATCCTCGCGTTCGACGGCTCGTCGCTCGACGGTCCCGCCTACACCGATGTGGTGAACCTCGCCCGGCATGCTCCCGCTTGGCTGAATGACACGGTGTCGGCATGGTCGACGTACGGGTTGGCCTCTTTCGCGGTGCTCATGGCCGTCGGCTGGTGGCGGGCCCGGCGGGAGGGCGCCGGCGCGTCGGTGACGGCGCTCGCCGTGCCGTTCGCCGTCCTCGCGGCGTTCGGGGTGGACTCGGTGCTGAAGCTCCTGGTGCGCGAGGACCGGCCCTGCCAGAGCCTGCGCGTGACCACGCTGGAGGCGTGTCCGGCGCCCGGCGACTGGTCCTTCCCCAGCAACCACGCGGCCATCGCCGCCGCGGCGGCCGTCGCCCTGCTGTACGTCTCCCGGCGGCTCGGCATCGTGGCCGCGGTGGCCGCCGCCTCGATGGCGGCCGCACGGATCTGGGTCGGCGCGCACTACCCGCACGACGTGCTGGCGGGGATCGCGGTGGGCGCCCTCACCGTCCTGCTCGTCATGCCGGCACTGCGCGGGCACGCGGACACCCTGGCCGGGCGGCTGACCGCGACCCGCCTGCGCCCGCTGCTGGCACCTTCGCAAGGCGCACATCACCAGCGCATTCCGGCCGATACCGCTGACGGCCGCGGCAGCCGGCCGGGCTTCGGCCGGACCCCGCGGGCGATGGTCAAGAGTGCGTCACATGATCTCGACGGCTGAGCGGAGGGGAGCCGGCCGACGTACTCAGGGAGCAGGTGGACGCGACTCCGACGAAGGGCACCTCCTTGATCCCGCGACGCATCGGTCCGAGCCTCGCCGCAGGGCTCGCCTGCGCTTTCCTGCTGGCGGCGTGCGGCTCCTCGAACGACAGCGGCACCGCCGGCGCCGCCCCGGTGGCCCCGGCCACGTCGGCCCCGGCGGCCTCGGTGCCCGCGGCCTCGACACCGGTCGCGGGCACCAGCCCCGCGAACGGGCAGACGGCGACGACCGCCGCCGTGCTGGCGGGGTCGGCCCAGGGCCTGGCAAGCATCGTCACGGACGACAAGGGACTGACCCTCTACCGCTACGACAAGGACCAGCCGAATCCCTCGAAGTGGACGTGTTCCGGCACGTGCACCAAGACCTGGCTGCCGGTGATCGTGCCGGAGTCCGTGCAGACCTCAGGGGTGGAGAAGAGCCTGCTCGGCACGGTCCACCGGAACGGCGAGACGCAGCTCACGCTCGCCGGCTGGCCGCTCTACCGGTACGTGGGCGACACGGCGGCCGGGCAGACGAACGGCCAGGGGAAGGACGGGGAGTGGTACGCCGTCACTCCCGCCGGCCAGAAGTCCGGCGCCACGGGCTGACGCCCGGCGGACGGGTGACGCCCGGTGTTCGGGCCACGGCACCGGAACGAGCCGCGACAATCGACTTCCAGGACCTGTTCTTCTTGAACGGGATTTCGAAGAGCCTGGAGAAAATCCACGCCGCGAGTATCGAGACCGGCAGGCCGACCGCCAGCGTGAACCAGAACGTGGGCAGTCCCCGCGACACGAAATGCGGGGCGATCCGGCGTATCACGGCCATGACGATCGGAAGATGGATCAGATAGAGGCTGTAGGAGAAATTGCCGAGGCCGTGGACGGGGCGTGCCGTCAGAAGCCTTACGAGGGCGGCGGGTTTTCCGGTGGCGACGGCGGCCAGCAGCATCGCCATGGCCGGAGCGATGGCGAGGTCTATCCAGAAGTAGTGGTTCACCGTCCAGACCGGACCCCGGACGGCACCGAGCGCCAGGACCGGCAGTGCGGCCAGGACGGCGAACCATCCCCACGGCAGGCGTCGCACCCGGTCCGACGCGGCGACGACGCCCGCGCCGACGACCCCCGCGGCGAACACCGGCGCCAGATGGGGAGCAAGCCAGTTGTCGCCCTCCACGGGGGTCCCGCCGGGCGCCGTCAGACCGCCGACGACCACCGGGAGCGTCACGCACACGGCCAGCAGCACGGCGCCCCAGCGCCGGCGGACGAACAGCAGGAGCGGGAAGAGGAGATAGAGCTCGGCCTCCACCCCTATCGACCAGAACGCGCCGTTCGGCGTCGGGGCGGTGACCACGTCCTGGGCGACGAGGCCGTACACCAGGACCGTCGCGCCGGTGGGCGGCCCGAAGTGCGAGGCCGGCACCACGAACCACGAGATCACCAGGCTCAGGGCCAGCGCCGCCCAGTACGGGGGAAGGATGCGCCAGGCGCGTCGGCGCAGGAACTCGCCGACACCGGCCGGCCGCCAGCCGTGCCGCGCCGGGGAGATCGCCAGGGAGAACCCGGACAGCACCAGGAAGAAGACGACGGCCAGGCGCCCGAACATCAGCCCGCCCAGCCATGCCGGTGCCGAACTGCGGGGATAGCCCGGGAAGGTGTACAGCCAGCAGTGGAACAGGACCACGTACAGCGCCGCCAGGCCACGGAGACCGTCCAGGCCCTGCACCTGCCGACGGACCTGCCCCCCGTCGCCGTTCCCGCTCTCCCCCCGCTGCGCGGGGACGACCGGGTCGAGCGTGTCTCCGGCCGGGCGACTCGCATCCACGGAAATCGTTCAGCCCTTCCTCCGGGCAGCACGGCGCCGCCCCCAGCGACAGGTACGTGACCCCCGGCCGGGCCGTTCAACAGCAGCGCCCGCATGATGCCGGGTCGCAGGGCTTGGTGCCCTCTTCAACCGAAAGTCGACGATGCCGGACCACGCCGGCAGACCCCTCGTGATACGCGGCCACCACGACAGCGGCGACTACCACGCCATGGTCAGGGTCAGGATCGTCGGCCACATCGCGGAACACCTCAGCGGCTGCCGCGTGAACTACACGCAGGGCGGCAACAGGTACACCCAGGAGGTGCACTGCGACTACGCGCTCGACATGAAGTGAGCGGGTGAGCGCGTACGACGGGTCGCCTTACGGAGTCGTGACGTGCGGGCGTGGGCGCGTGGTCCGGGGGCCGCGCACGCCTAGCGTGGCCGTATGCGTGTACTGGTCACCGGCGGTGCCGGGTTCATCGGGTCCCATGTCGTCGAGGCGCTGACGGCGCGCGGGCACGAGGCGGTCGTGTTCGACATGCGGGACGATCCGGGCGCCGACGTGCGCAGTCCGGTGGCGGTGGGGCGGGCCCTGGCGGGCGTGCACGCGGTCTGCCACCAGGCCGCGATGGTCGGCCTCGGCGTCGGGTTCGGCGACGCGGCGGAGTACGTCTCGCGCAACGACCTCGGTACGGCCGTGCTGCTCTCCGCGATGGCCGAGGCGGGGGTACGGAACCTGGTGCTGGCCGGGTCGATGGTCGTGTACGGGGAGGGGCGGTACGAGTGCCCGCGCCACGGCGTCGTACGGCCGGGGCCGCGTGCGGTCGCCGATCTGGACGCGGGCCGGTTCGAGCCGAACTGCCCGGTGTGCGGTGCCGAGTTGGCGCCCGGGCTGGTCGGTGAGGACGCCCCCGTCGATCCGCGCAACGTGTACGCCACGACCAAGCTGGCCCAGGAGCATCTGGCCGCCGCGTGGGCCCGGTCGACGGGCGGGTCGGCGGTGTCGCTGCGCTACCACAACGTGTACGGGCCCCGGATGCCCCGTGACACCCCCTACGCGGGCGTGGCCTCCTTCTTCCGTTCCGCGCTGGCCCGGGGCGAGGCGCCCCGGGTGTACGAGGACGGGCGGCAGCGCCGGGACTTCGTGCACGTCCGGGACGTGGCCGCCGCCAACGCGGTGGCGCTGGAGGCGGGCTCCGCGCCGGGTGCGCTGACCGCGTACAACACCGGCAGCGGCGAGCCGCACACCGTCGGCGAGATGGCCCGCGCGCTGGCCGAGGCGCACGGCGGGCCGCTGCCGGTGGTCACCGGGGAGTACCGGCTGGGCGACGTACGGCACATCACGGCCGACTCCTCACGGCTGCGGGCCGAACTGGGCTGGAAACCCGAGGTCGGGTTCGCGGAGGGGATGCGGGAGTTCGCGCGGGCTCAGTGAGCGGCTGTCACGGCGCCGTCGGCAGGGTGACCTCGAAGCGGCAGCCGCCCGGGATGTTGTGCACGGTGGCCCGGCCCTGGTGGGCCTCGACGATCCCGCGCACGATGGCGAGGCCGAGCCCGGCCCCGGCCGGCGGCGTCCGGGCGTGGCTGCCGCGCCAGCCGGTGTCGAAGACGCGGGGCAGGTCCTCGTCGGGGATGCCGCCGCAGCCGTCCGTGACGGACAGCACGACGGCCCCCTCGGCCGACCGCTCGGCGGCGACCGCGACCGTGCCGTCGGGGGGCGTCCGGCGGATGGCGTTCACCAGCAGGTTGCCCAGCACCCGGCTCATCTCCTTGCCGTCCACCTCGACCGGCACCGGCTCCACCCGGTCGCCGACCAGCCGTACGCCGTGCTCGCGGGCCAGCGGGTCGGCGCCCGCGAGGGCGTCGCCGACGAGGTCGTACAGGGACATCCGGCTCGGGCTCAGCGCCAGCGTGCCGGCGTGGATGCGGGAGAGCTCGAAGAGGTCGCCGACCATGTCGTTGAGGCGCTCGACCTCGGTGCGGATCTGCTTGTGATAGCGCCCGGGATCGGTGGCGACGCCGTCCTCCAGGGCCTCCGACATGGCGCGCAGACCGGCCAGCGGGGTGCGCAGGTCGTGCGAGATCCACGCGACGAGCTCCCGGCGCGAGGTCTCCAACGCCCGCTCCCGCTCCCGGGACTCGGCGAGCTTCGCGCTGGTCGCCGCCAGCTCCCGGCTCACCTCGGCCAGTTCGGCGGTGGCCGGGACCGGGGGCACGGCGAAGTCGCCGTCCTCACCGAACGAGCGTGCCGCGAGGACGAGTTCACGGCTGCGGGCGACGACCCAGCGGCCCAGTATCAGCGCGGTCGCGAGCGACACCACGGCCGCCATCGCGACGACCGTCGTCACCACCGAGAGGTCGTGCGAGGAGAGGAACATCGCCCAGGCGACGGCCAGGGTGCCGGCGAGCATCGCGACCACGCCGACGGTGGCGACCACGGCGAGGGACGCGGTCAGCGAGCGGCGGCGCAGCAGGCGCAGCGCGGCCGCGCCGAGCAGTCCGGTGCCGGCCGCGCCGGCGAAGGCGTACAGGGCGATGAGGAGGGTGTCGCGCATGTCAGGCCGCTCCTTCCGGTCCGCTCTGCCTGTCCTGTCCGTCCTGCCCGTCCTGCCCGCTCGGCTCGAAGCGGTAGCCGACGCCCCACACCGTCTGGATCAGGCGCGGCCGGGCCGGGTCGTCCTCGACCTTGGCGCGCAGGCGGCGGACATGGACCGTGACGGTGGACAGGTCGCCGAAGTCCCAGCCCCACACGGCACGCATCAGGTCCTCCCTGCCGTACGCCCGCCCGGGGTGCCGCAGGAAGAAGGCGAGGAGGTCGAACTCGCGCAGGGTGAGGGCGAGTTCGGCGCCGTCCTTGGTGGCGCGGCGGGCGCCGGGGTCGAGGGTGAGTCCGGCGGAGGAGAAGGACCGGTCGGCGGGGGCGGGGCGGCTGCGGCGCAGCACCGACTCCACCCGCAGGACCAGTTCCCGGGGGCTGAAGGGCTTGGTGACGTAGTCGTCGGCGCCGACCTCCAGGCCGAGGATCCGGTCGTCCTCGTCGCCGCGTGCGGTGAGCATGATGACCGGGACGGGGGCGTGGCCGCGCAGCCGCCGGCAGACCTCCAGGCCGTCCATGCCGGGCAGCATCAGGTCGAGCACGACCAGGTCGGGCCAGTGGGCGGCGGCGCGGGTGAGGGCGGTGGGGCCGTCGCCGGCGTGGTCGACCAGGTACCCGGCGCGGTCCAGGTACCCGGCGACGATCTCGGCGACGGTCGGATCGTCGTCCACGACCAGGACCCGGGCGCCACCGGCGGTGGCCTCGGCCTCGGTGAGCTCGTACGGCTGCTGCATGCCTCCACCCTCGCACCGGGCCGTCGCGGGTGTCGCGGCCGAGGGTGGGCCCGGGGTGGGACGTTCGTGTTTCGTAAGAAACCCGGGAGGCGGGGACCCCTGCGCCGCCCGGGCGCCGACGTCCGCGTTTCGTAAGCAGTCGGGGCCCGGTATGCCCGGTTCGCGTTCGTAGGGTGAAGCCGTGACCACCTCACCTTCTTCCCCTTTCCCGGCGGCTTTCCCGGCGACGGACGTGGACGTCGTCCTCCCCTGCCTGAACGAGGCGGCGGCCCTGCCGTGGGTGCTCGGCCGGATCCCGGCGGGCTGGCGGGCCCTCGTGGTGGACAACGGCTCCACCGACGGCTCGGCGGACATCGCCCGGGCGCACGGGGCGACCGTCGTCCACGAGGCGCGGCGCGGCTTCGGCGCGGCGTGCCACGCGGGGCTGACCGCCGCCACCGCCGACGTCGTCTGCTTCTGCGACTGCGACGCCTCGCTGGACCCGGGACTCCTCGTGCCGTTCGTGCGCGAAGTCCTGGACGGCGAGGCGGACCTGGTGCTGGGCCGGCGGCGTCCGCAGGGGCGGGGCGCGTGGCCCGCGCATGCCCGTGCGGGGAATCTGGCGCTGGCGCGGATGCTGCGGCGCCGTACGGGGCTGCGGCTGCACGACCTCGGCCCGCTGCGGGCCGCTCGCCGCGAGGCGCTGCTCGGGCTGGACCTCGACGACCGGCGCAGTGGGTATCCGTTGCAGATGGTGGTGCGGGCGGCGGACGCGGGGTGGCGGATCGCCGAACACGATGTCGCGTACCTGCCGCGCACCGGCACGTCCAAGGTGACGGGGACCTGGCGCGGCACGTGGCAGGCGGTGCGGGACATGAGCCGGGTGCTGCAGGAGCGACCTCGGGTGCGGGCCGGTGGGGGCTGATCGCGCAGTTCCCCGCGCCCCTAAAAAACTCAGCCGCGGGCAGGCGTGCCGCAGGGCGGCACGGGTGGGCGCGGCGGCACCCGGCCAGCGCCGGTGAGCGTCCCCACCCCCGCACCACCCCCCACCCGCACCCCCAAGGAACCCCCATGACCACCCTCCTCGTCATCGCCAAGGAACCCCGCCCCGGCAGGGTCAAGACCCGGCTCACCCCGCCCTTCTCCCCCGAGCAGGCCGCCGCTCTCGCCGAGGCGTCCCTCGCCGACACCCTGGACGCCGTGGCCGCGGCCCCCGCCACCCGCCGCGTCCTCGCCCTCGACGGCACCCCCGGCCCCTGGCTGCCGCCCGGCTTCGACGTCGTCCCGCAGTGCGCCGGCGGGCTGGACGAGCGGCTCGCCGACGCCTTCGCGCACTGCTCCGGCCCGGCCCTCCTCATCGGCATGGACACCCCCCAGGTCACCCCGGCCCTGCTCACCGTGGACTTCGCGGAGTGCGACGCGTACTTCGGGCCCGCCGAGGACGGCGGGTTCTGGGCGCTGGGGCTGGCCGACCCGGACCCGGCCCTGCTGCTCGGGGTACCGATGTCCACGGCGGAGACCGGCGCCGTCCAGCGGCGGCGGCTCGTCGCCGCCGGGCTGCGCGTGCGCGACCTGCCGCGGCTGCGGGACGTGGACACCGCGGCCGACGCGGCCGCCGTCGCCGCCCTCGCCCCGCACGGCCGTTTCGCCGCGCTGCTGGCCCGGTGCATGGCACACGGCGGAACGGGCCGCCGATGACCACCTCGCCGGCCGTCCCCTGGACCGGCCCCGACCCCTACGCCGCCGCCCTGGACGCCGGGCACGGCCCGCTGTTCCTGCGCCGCACCGACGGCTGGCTGCTGCCCCTGGACGTGGAGCGCTGGTGCGCGCGGGCCGACCCGGTCGACCGCGCGGTCCTCGACCGCTGCGAGGGTGCGGTCCTGGACGTGGGCTGCGGCCCCGGGCGGCTGGTCGCCGAACTGGCCGCCCGGGGCCGTACCGTCCTCGGCATCGACGTCAGCGCGGCCGCCGTCGACCATGCCGTGCGGCTCGGCGGGCAGGCCCTGCGCCGCTCGGTCTTCGAGCCGCTGCCCGGCGAGGGCCGCTGGGGCACCGTCCTGCTCATGGACGGCAACGTCGGCATCGGCGGCGACCCGCACGCCCTGCTCGGCCGGGTGGCCCGGCTCCTCGCCCCCGGTGGGCTGTTGATCGCCGAGACGACCGAGGCGGACGTCGACGAACGCGTCGACGTCCACCTCACCGACGCCCAGGAGGCGGTCGGCGCCCCCTTCCTGTGGGCGCGGCTCGGCACCCCGGCCCTGCTGCGGTACGCGCGGGGCTGGGAGCGGGAGGCTCAGTGGGTGGCCGGCGGGCGCCGCTTCGTCGCCCTGCGCAGCCGACGCGCCAGCAGCAGCGCCGAGCCGCCGAAGAGTACGGCGGTGATCAGCAGCCAGCGGGCCAGGAAGCCGTCCGCGGACTGGCCGGTGGCCGACCGGTAGTGGCCGGCCACCGCCCCGCTGATCAGCGGGAACCACACCAGCAGGAGCAGCGCGGAGAGCGCGGCCGGGACCCGGACGTACATCGCCCACTCCCTGCGGCCGGCGGCGCCCAGCCCCCGGACCACCGCCCGGTCGGCCAGCGCGTACAGCGGCAGCAGGACGAGGTCGTGCAGCAGCGCCGCCCCGGCCACCCACAGCGCCACGCCGAGCCAGTCGCCGGAGAGCAGCCGTACGCCGGCGTAGCCGGCCAGCGCGAACGAGCAGGCCAGCAGGAGGATCTGGAAGGGGCTGCCGACTGCCGGGCGCAGGCTGGCATGCAGATTCGGACGCAGACTCGGGCGCATCACAGGTCTCCGAAGGTCATCCGGGCCACCCACTTGGTGTTGAGGACACCGGGTGCGGCGGGCACGATCACGCGCGCCGGGTAGCCGTGGTCGGAGGACAGGTCCTCGCCGTTCACCTGGAGGGCGAGCAGGGAGCGCGGGTCGGCGACCTGGTTGGCGCGCAGGGCCGCGCGGCGGAAGGCGCCGTGCCGCTGGATCGACTCGACGAACACGTCCGGCGGGTCGCCGTCGTAGCCGACGAGCGCGGCGAGGTCGCGCAGCCGCACCCCGCGCCACCACTGGTCGGCGGTCGACCAGCCCTCGACGCAGGCGATGGGCAACGCGGCGCTGTGCTGGGGTAGTTCGAGAAGCCGGGCGCGGCTGAGGCGGACCGTTCTGCCGCCCCGGCCCGTGACGACGAGCTGCCACGCCTCCTCCCCCGTCTCCTTCGCGTCGATCCCGGCGTAGGCGGCCGTCTTGTTGATCTGGAAGCCGTTCGGTCCGCTGCCGGGGTCGGCCCCGCCGTGCGGTGCGAGCAGGGCGGTGCGCCGCAGCGCGCCGCCGATGCTCTGCCCGGCCGTCGTGACGAGCAGCAGCAGGGACGCGCCGCCCACGAACCACAGCGCCCCGCGCCGCGAGACGGTGGACGGGTCCGGCCGGGGTGCCGCCAACTCCCCTTCGTCCAGGCGTCGTCGGCGAACGGCCCGGAGTGCCGCCGGGGTCTTCAGGGCGGCATGCGCGAGGAACGCGGCAAAGAACACCCAGGCGCCGTAGAAGTGCAGGGGGTAGAAGGAGCCGGGGAAGAGGTAGTCGAGCTGGACGTTGAGGACTCCGGTCGTGAACTCGAAGAGACCGCCGCCGACCAGGAGCAGCAGCGAGATCCGCTCCAGGGCGTGGGCGAGCGAGCGGGCCGGGGGCAGTGTGAACAGCTTCGGCACCACCGACCACAGCTTGGCGAGCAGCACCGGGATCAGGGCGATGCCGAGGGTGACGTGCAGGCCCTGGGTGACCCGGTAGAGCCAGTACGGGTCGGTCGGCCAGGAGAAGAGGTAGAAGCCGAGGATGCCCTTGTCCGGGGTCTGGTCGTTCACCGGGGCCAGGTCCGGGTTGTACGCGGCGTACGACAGCAGTCCCGTCACGAACAGCACGGTGATGCCGGCGAGCAGCACCAGGCCGAGCACCGAGGTGAACCAGGTGCCGCGCAGCGGGCTGCGCCAGAAGCCGGGTGCGGTGGGAAGCCGTGGGTCGTCGGGTCGCATGGTTCGACCGTAGGCCGGGGAAACCCCCGGAAAGGGTGCGCGACCCATGACGAAAGTCTGACGTCAGCCGCTTGATCCACGCTCTCGCGCGGTCACCGACCTAGCGTTCCGGTGTGACCCGCGCTCCGCTCCGTGATCGGTACGCCGATCTGCTCGCCGTCCTCGGCGCCGCCCTGCTCGTCCTCGTCGCCGTACTCGTCGGCAGGCACCTCCAGGACGCCTACCGCGTGCTGTTCGTGCACTGGCCGCCGCTGTTCGCCGACTGGGATCCGCACGTGGGCCCGGGCACCCCGGCCGCCCTGCTGGTCGCGGCCGCCGTGGTGGCGTACGGGCCGAACCTCGCCGCACGGCTGCCCTGGCGCGGGCTGCTCGGCGCGGCCTGGGGTGCCTGTCTGGCCTGGACGTGGGCGCTGGCGCTGGTGGACGGCTGGCAGCGGGGCGTGGCCGGCCGGCTCACCGCCCACAACGAGTACCTCACGGTCATCGGCCGCTTCCACGACATCCCGGCGACCCTGCGGGACTTCACCCACCACATCGTCAGCGGCACCCCGGACCCCTGGCCGGCCCACATCGCCGGACATCCGCCGGCGGCCACGCTCACCTTCGTCCTCCTGGACCGGATCGGGCTGGGCGGCGGGGGCTGGGCGGGCGCCTGGTGCATCACCGTCGGGTCGACGGCCTGTGTCGCCGTGCTGGTCGCGGTGCGGGCCCTGGCCGACGAGCGGCTCGCCCGGCGGGCCGCGCCCTTCCTGGTGATGGCGCCGGCGGCGGTGTGGGTGGGCGCCTCGGCCGACGGGTACTTCGCGGCGGTCGCCGCCTGGGCGGTGGCCCTGCTGGCGCTCGCGGTGACCGGCCGGTCGGTGGCCTGGGCGGCGGGCGCGGGCCTGCTGTATGGCCTGACCTGCTATCTCTCGTACGGCCTGACGCTCTTCGCGCTGATCGGGGCGGCCGTGCTGGTGCTCGGGCGGCACCGGGTCCGGGCCCGGCCGGTCGTCCTCGCCCTGCTGGTGGCCGGGGCGGCGGTCGTCCCGCTCGTGTTCACGCTCGCCGGGTTCGACTGGTGGCAGGGGTACCGGCTGCTGGTCACCCGCTACTACCAGGGCGTCGGCGGGACCCGGCCGTACGGCTACTGGGTGTGGGCCAACCTGGCCTGCACGGTGGTCATCACGGGTCCGGCCACGGTGGCCGGGCTGCGGCGGGCGGGATCCGTGCTGATCCACCGCCGCAGCGCGCCGTCCGCGCGGACCCGCCTCGCCTTCCTCGCGGGCACCGCCCTGCTGGCCCTGCTGATCGCGGACCTGTCCGGGATGAGCAAGGCGGAGACGGAACGCATCTGGCTGCCGTTCGCGATGTGGCTGCTGCCGGCCTGTGCCCTCCTGCCCCGGCCGCGCGCCTGGCTCACGGCCCAGGCGGCGCTCGGACTGCTGCTGAACCACCTGCTGTTCACCGGCTGGTGACCCCGCGGGTATCGCGCCGTGCGTTTCGGTGGAAATGCGGGACACCGAAGTAATTGACGTGTCTTTCCGGTCTTCTCGACGCCGGCCACGGCATGAATGAATCTTCAGTCGCTCCCCGATGTATGTCAAGTCCGGTACACCACCTGACGTTTCACGAAGCGCCGAGCGATTCAGGACGCTCGCCCCGAGCACCGGTTCCCCCCTCCGGCAATTGACGAAATTATTGCGCACGCAAGGACGCCACGCCCGGGAGAGGCTTGACAAGCCCCGGATATCGTTGAGAAGAATCGAGCCCGTCGAGAACTGTTCTGCAATTCAACGCCGGACACCGGAGAGGAGACCCAGATGGCAGGCGCCACCCCGCGCGGTGCCACCCGTCCGCACCCGGTCCCCGGCGACGCGGCCCGGCTGGCGGTCCACGCCGCCGACCCCATCACCCGGTCCGCCCTGGTGAGTTACCTCCGACGGCAGCCAGGCCTGGCGCTGTCCGGCCGGGACGCCCCCGCCGACATCGTCGTCGCGGCCCTGCCCACCCCCGATGCCCGCACGCTGACGCAACTGCGCCGGGGCGCCGCGGACGGCGCCCGACTCGTCGTGATCGTGGACGGCGAGTGGTCGGTGGATCCCTACGCCGCGCTGGAGGCGGGTGTGCGCGCGGTGCTGTTCCGCCCGGCGTTCACCTGGGAGCGGTTCGGCGAGGCGGTGCAGGGGGTGCGGGCCGGTCACGGCGACCTGCCCGCGGCGCTGCAGGGCCAGTTGATGGACCAGGTGACGAGGACCCACCACGAGGTGCTCGCACCCCTTGGCCTGACCCCCGGCGGGCTCACCCTGCGGGAGGCGGAGGTGCTGCAACTGGTCGCCGAGGGAGATGAGTTGCAGCACATCGGAGACAAGCTCGGCTACTCGGAGCGGACCATCAAGAACGTGCTCTACGGAATGATCAAGCGGCACCGGCTGCGCAACCGCGCCCACGCGGTCGCCTACGCGATCCGCAGCGGGCAGATCTGACCGCCCGCACACCGGTCAACCGGAAGTGTGCCGGGCGGCGGTGTGCGGGGCGTCCGCGGCGGCCGGATGGGGGACGTCGGCGGCGGCCGGGTGCGGGGCGTCGGCGGCGATCGCCGCGAGCGGGGTCCCGGCCGCCGCCGTGAGCCGGAGGAGCAGGTGGGCCAGGGCTCCCCCGTCGGCCGTCTCGTCGAGCAGGCGGGCCTGGTCCGCGCGGACGCGCCGGGCGGCGCGCCGGTGGAGGTCCTCGCCGCGCGGGGTGAGGTGGAGCAGCACCCGACGGCGGTCGTGGGGGTCGGGGCGGCGGTGGACCAGGTTGTCCGCGACCATGCGGTCGACGAGCTTGGTCAGGCTCGGCGCCGGCATCAGGGCGTGGTCGGCGATCTCCGACATCGGGTGCCCCTGGCCGTCCCCGACGATCGACAGGACGCGCCACTCCTCGACCGTGCAGTCCTCCTCGGCCAGCACCGCGGCCAGCCGCCGCACCACCCGCCGCTCGGCATGGCTGAGGAGGTGGGCGAGGTCCGGCGAGGAGGGTACGGACGGCATTGCCGGTGTCCTTCCGGTAGGTCTACTGTGCGCGCAGAATACGAGTCTTGGCGAGGGCGCCGGGGCCCGGGACCGGAATCCGCGTTCCCCATGCCCGCACGGAGGTGTCCGATGCGTCCGGCGCCGCCGCACGACGGGAGCGGCACGCTGCTCCTCGCCCTGGTCGTGCCGTTGCAGGGGCCGGCGGGGGTCCTCGGGCCGTCGTGCGAGTCGGCCGCGCGGCTGGCCGTGGAGGAACTGAACGCCGCGGGCGGGATGCTGGGCCGGGAGGTCCGGCTGGTCACGGTGGACGGCGGGGCGCCGCCGGCCCGGGTGGCGGCCGAGGTCGGGGCGCTGGTCTCGCTGGGTGCCGTGGACGGGGTGGTGGGCTGGCACACCTCGGCGGTACGGCAGGCGCTGCTGCCCCGGGTCGCGGGCCGGGTGCCGTACGTGTACACCGCGCAGTACGAGGGCGGCGAGCGGACTCCCGGCGTCTTCCTGACCGGTGAGACCGATGTGGCCCAACTGCTGCCCGCGATGCGGGTGCTGGCGGAGGCGGCCGGGGTGCGGCGCTGGTGCACGGTGGGCAACGACTACGTGTGGCCCCGGGTGACCGCCCGCACGGCACGGGCATACGCGCGGGAGTGCGGCGGGCGGGTGCGGGACGAGGTGTTCGTGCCGCTGGGGACGGAGGAGTTCGGTCCGGTGCTGCGCCGGATCGAGCAGTGCGAGGCGGACGCGGTGCTGATGCTGCTGGTCGGCGCGGACGCGGCCCGCTTCAACCGGGCGTTCGCCGGCTACGGGCTGCACCAGCGGTGCCTGCGGCTCAGCACCCACATGGACGAGAACATCCTGCTGGCCACCGGCGCGGACGGCACCGACGGGCTCTGGGCGGCGGCCGGTTTCTTCGAGACCCTCGCGACCGCCGAGAGCCTCGACTTCGGCGCCCGCCACGCGGCCCGGTTCGGGGTGCACGCCCCGGTGATGGGGAGCCTGGGCGAGTCCTGCTTCGAGGGGGTACGGCTGCTGGCGGCCCTGGCCGAGCGGGCGCGGTCGATGGACGTACGGGCGATGTGCGCGGTCGGGGACGCGGTGTCGTACGAGGGTCCGCGGGGCGTCGTACGGCTGCACGGCAACCATCTCGCCCAACGGCTGTACCTGGCGCGGGCGGACGCCTTCGACTTCCACGTCGTCGCCCAACTCTGAGGTGGCGCCCGGCACTTGCCGATACTTCCCATGGGAAGTATCAAGCTTTGTCTTTTAAAGCAGGTGAAACGTTCGGGAAACAGCGCGCCGCGACTCTTCCGTGCAAACGACCGGGGACGAGAGAGGGAAGATCGTGACGGAGATCGTCGGCAAAGAGGCGCCACCGGCCGTGGCGGACGGCGGGACGGACGGCGACACGGGCAGCGGCACGGACGGCAAACGGACGTACAACGACTGGGCGCAGAACGACACGCTGGAGGACTACTCGCTGCGGTACGCGCCGAAGTCCTTCCGCCGCTGGACCCCCTACGTGGTGGCCACCACCGCGCTGGGCGGCATCGCATATCTCGCGGACTTCGCCATCGGCGGTTCGATCGCCATCTCCAACGGCTTCTCCAGCGCGATGGTGGCGATCCTGACCGCGGCCGTGGTCATCTTCCTCACCGGGATCCCGATCTCGTACTACTCGGCCAAGTACTCCATCGACATGGACCTGCTGACCCGGGGCGCGGGCTTCGGCTACCTCGGTTCGACGCTGACCTCGGTCATCTACGCCAGCTTCACCTTCATCTTCTTCGCCCTCGAAGGCTCGATCATGGCGCAGGCCCTGGAGCTGGGCCTGCACATCCCGCTCGCCGTCGGCTACCTGATCTGCTCCCTCATCATCCTGCCGCTGGTGATCTACGGCATGACCGCGCTGTCGAAGATGCAGGTGTGGACGCAGCCGGTCTGGCTGGTGCTGATGGTCGCGCCGTTCGTGTCCATCGCGATCCAGGAGCCGGGCAGGTTCTCGGAGTTCACGCACTTCGCGGGCAACTCGCCCACCGGGTCGAGCATCAGCATGCTCGGGGTGGGCGCGGGCGCCGGTGTGGCGCTGTCGCTGATCGCGCAGATCGGTGAGCAGGTCGACTACCTGCGCTTCATGCCGGACAAGACGCCCGAGAACAGCAAGAAGTGGTGGGGTGCGGTGCTGTCCGCCGGCCCCGGCTGGGTGGTGCTCGGTGCGGCGAAGCAGATCGGCGGCGCGTTCCTCGCCTTCTACATCGCCAAAAGCGTGGGCCTGGCCAAGGCCAACGAGCCGATCCAGCAGTACGTGTCCGGCTTCAAGACGTTCGCCGCGCCCGTCGCCCTGGGCCTGGCCACGTTCTTCGTGATCCTCTCCCAGATAAAGATCAACTCGACGAACGCGTACTCCGGTTCGCTGTCCTGGTCGAACTTCTTCTCCCGGCTGACACACCGTCACCCCGGGCGCGTGGTCTACATCTTCCTCAACGTCGGCATCGCGCTGGCCCTGATGGAGGGCGGCGTCTTCGGGTTCCTCAACACCGTCCTCGGCTTCTACTCCAACGTGGCGATCGCCTGGATCGGCGCGGTCGTCGCCGACCTGGTCATCAACAAGCCGCTGAAGCTCAGCCCGTCGTACATCGAGTTCAAGCGGGCCCATCTGCACAACTTCAACCCGGTCGGCTTCGGCTCGATGCTGATCGCGTCGGCGGTCTCGATCGCCGCCTACTTCAACGCGTTCGGGGAGTACGGCAAGGCGTACTCGCCGTTCATCGCGCTGTTCCTGGCGATGGCGCTCTCGCCGCTGTTCGCGGTGCTGACCAAGGGGAAGTACTACATCGCCCGCGTCGACGACCTCGCGGAGCCGCTGCTGGACGCGGACGGGCTGCCGTCGGCGGTCACGCTGACGTGCACGGTGTGCGCGACCGACTTCGAGCGGCCGGACGTGGCGAACTGCCCGTTCCACTCGGGGGCGATCTGCTCGCTGTGCTGCAGCCTGGAGAAGGACTGCCACGACTCCTGCAAGACCGGTCCGGTCGCGCTCGCCATGCCGACGGTGCGGTCCGCGGACTGACCCCTCCCCGAACTACCGCTCCGGCTCGTGCCCTTCGGCGCGGGCCGGAGCTCCTGTGTACAGGCCGTCCATCAGGAGCCTGATCTGGCGGTCGGCCTGCCCCTTCCAGTCGCCGGCCACGTCCAGCCGCAGCAGGCCGCCCATGGCCCGGACCACGTCGGCCGTCTCCATGTCGACCCGGAGCGTCCCGGCCGCGACACCCGCGGTGAAGAGGGTGTCGATGGTGTCGTAGACCTTCGAGTACGACTCCTCCGCCCCGCCCGAGCGCAGCGCCTGGGACATGTGCTGCTTCGTGACGAGCAGGCCCGCCAGCCGGCCCATGAACTCGCGCAGCGCCCGGTCCGGCGGGAGGGTCGCGAGGAGGTCCGCCGCGTCGGCGCACAGCTGGTCGACTTCGTGCTCGTACGCCGCGAGGACCAGTGACTCCCGGCTCGGGAAGTGCCGGTAGAGGGTGCCGATACCGACCCCGGCCGCCCTGGCGATGGCGTCCAGCGGCGCGTCCTTGCCGGTGCGCGTGAACTCCTCCAGCGCCGCCGCCACCAGCTTCTCGCGGTTGCGGCGGGCGTGGGCGCGCACGGGCCGTGCGGGTCCCTGTTCGTTCATGCCGTACTCCCCTCCAGGCCGGTCACCGTACCGGGCATCCTGCCCACCTGCTTACCGGAGGATCCTCCGTTAATGTTCCGACTACCGGAGGATCCTCCGGTATCAGTCATCGTAACCACTGCGCACATCGAACGGAGTCATGCCGTGGACACGGTTTCTCTCGGTGACCTCACCACCTCCGCCCAGGGTCTCGGCTGCATGGGCATGAGCGAGGGCTACGGCCCGACCAGCTGGAACGACGCGATCGCCACCGTCCACCGGGCCCTCGACCTCGGGGTCACCCTCATCGACACCGCCGACGCCTACGCCTTCGGGCACAACGAGGTGCTGGTGGGCCGGGCCGTCGCGGGCCGGCGGGACGAGGTCCAGCTCGCCACGAAGACCGGCATCGACCGCATGGGCGGCGACGCCTGGGCGCTGCGCGGCGACCCCGGCTACATCAGGCGCGCCTGCGACGCCTCCCTGCTGCGGCTCGGCGTCGACCACATCGACCTCTACTACCTGCACCGGCCGCCGCAGAACGCCGAGATCGAGGAGTCCGTCGGCGCCATGGCGGAGCTGGTGAAGGAGGGCAAGATCCGGCACATCGGCCTCTCCGAGGTGAACGGCGAACTGCTGCGGCGCGCCCATGCCGTGCACCCGGTCACGGCGGTGCAGAGCGAGTACTCGATCTGGTCCCGGGACCTGGAGACGACCGTCGGGGACGCCCTGCGCGAGCTGGGCGTGGCCCTGGTGGCGTACTCGCCGCTCGGCCGGGGCTTCCTGACCGGCACGGTCGACGTGACCGCGCTGCCGGCGAGTGACGCGCGGCGGCGGCTGCCCCGGTTCCGGACGACGGACAACGACGTGATCGCGGACGCCGTCCGCACCCTGGCGCAGGCCAAGGGCGTGACCCCGGCACAGCTGGCGCTGGCCTGGGTGCGGGCCCGGGGTGCACACCTCGGGGTGCCCGTGGTGCCGATCCCGGGGACGAAGCGGGTGAAGTGGCTGGAGCAGAACGTGGCCGCCGCCGGCATCGAGCTGACCGCCGACGAGGCCGCCACACTGGACGGGCTGGCCGCGCGGACGGTGGGCGGCCGGTACTGAACGGCATCGGCGCCGGAACCGGGGCGAGGCCACACGCGCCGTGGCCGCGGCGCGTGTGACCGCCCTCACACGACCCGGGTCGAACTTCTCCCGCTCCACCCCGTCCTGCCGATGTCCCAAGAACCCACCGGACACGGAGAAGAACATGACCACGCCCCTGACCGATCCCCTGACCACCGGAACGCACACCGTCGAGATCGACGGCCTCGTGCAGCGCTACCACGTGCACGGCACGGGTCCGGTGTGCGTCGCGCACTCCGGCGGCCCGGGGATCGACTGGGAGTACCTGCGGATGCCCGAACTGGAGCGGCACCTGACGGTCGTCTACCCGGAGCCGGTCGGCAGCGGGGCCTCGGGCCGGCTGCCGTCCCACCCCAACGGCTACACGCGGGCCCGCTACAGCCGGTTCCTCGGCGCGCTCCTCGACCACCTCGGCGTTCCCGGGGTGCACCTGCTGGGCCACTCGCACGGCGGCTTCGTCGCCCAGTACCACGCCCTGCACCACCCCGAGCGGCTCGCCGGGGTGATCCTGTACGAGAGCCTGCCGGTGACCGGTCCCGAGCACACCGACGAGACCGTGCGCCAGGTGGAGGCGTTCGCCGCGCGGCACGCCGGCCACCCCGGGCTCCCCGAGGTCCTGGCCGCCTTCCAGGCCATCCCCACCGTCACCGACGACGCCGCGCAGACCGCCGTCGCCCGGGGGCTGTTCCCCGCCTACTTCGCCGACTACTGGGGCCGGGAGCAGGAGTTCGCGCCCATCCGGGCGGCGGTGCGGGCCACGTACGTCTCCGGCGTGGACGAGGACCTGTCCCCGATCGTCTTCGACGACCGGGCCGGACTCGGCAAGATCACCGTGCCCACCCTGGTGCTGGCCGGCCGCCACGACTTCATCTGCGGGGTGCGGTGGGCCGAGGAACTGCACAGCCTGGTCCCCGGCTCGGAGCTGGTGATCCTGGAGAACAGCGGGCACTTCGGCCACATCGAGGAGCCGGAGGCCTTCACGGCGGCGGTGACCCGGTTCGTGACGAGCGGCCGCTAGGCGAGCCGACTTCCCGAGAGAGAACGTTCCGAAAGAGAATCGGAGTCATGAGCACAGTCGTTGAGCCGTCCGTCGCCGAACAGTCCGAGGCCGAGGCGCTCTTCCAGTTCGAGACCCGGGCCCCCGAGTCCGTCCGCACCGCGCTCGGCATGAGCGCCGCACGCATCGGCGGCGGAGTGGTGCTGTCGATGACCGACGACGTCACCCACTTCTGGAGCAAGGCCCTCGGCTTCGGCGTCGCCACCCCCGTCACCGCCGAACTCGTCAAGGAGGTCTGCGACTTCTACCGCGCCGCGGGCACCCCGCAGGCCGTCCTCCAGATCGCCCCGGCCTTCCTGCCCGAGGACTGGGCGGACATCTGCGAGCGGGAGGGCATCACCGCGTCGGGCTCGGCCTGGGTGAAACTCGTCTGCCCGGTCGACGAGGCCGTCGCCCGCGCCGACGCGTCCGGCCGGTCCCCCGACGGGATCCGCGTCGCCCCGGTGGAGGCCGAACAGGCCGACGTATGGGGCGAGGTGATGATGACGGCGTTCGGCATGCCGGTCGAGCCCTACGCGCGGATGGCGGCCGGCAGCGTGGGGCAGCCCGGCTGGCATCCCCACGCGGCCTGGCTGGACGGGGAGTTGGTCGGCACGGGCACGATGTACGTCCGCGACGGGACGGCCCAGTTCTTCGCCGGCTCCGTCGCGGCGCACGCCCGCAACCGCGGCGGCCAGACCGCGCTGCTGGCCGCCCGGGCCCGCCGGGCGCAGCAGCTGGGGTGCGGGACGCTCGTCGCCGAGACCGGCGCCGAGACCCCCGGCACCCACAACCCCTCCCTGCACAACATGCTCCGCCTGGGCTTCGAGGTGGCCTACGAGCGCCGCAACTGGCCCTGGAAACCGACCGCCTGATCCGGCGGACCCGCCACCCGGACGCTGCGTGCCGCCACCGCTCCGGCGGCACGCAGCGCGGCCGTGCGTCCGGTGCGGCCGTGCGTCCGGTGCGGACCGGCTCGTCGGCCACGGCCACCGGCTCGCCCGCGCACCGGACGTCCCGGAGCGCGCGGGAGCCGGCCGCCTGCGCAAGGCCGTCGGGCAGCCGCTCGTCCACCGACGTCCACCGCGCGGACCGGACGCGGACCCGTCCGCGAGTCCGCCTCCGCCGGTGTGCGACCGGTCGTGGCGGCGTACCGGGTGGATGCCCGGGCCGGGCTCGCTCCCGGCGGCCTACGATGAGGCGCGTGTACTCCTGGAGCGAAGCCCTCACCCTGACCTCGGCGAGTGCCTGGGACGAGCTCTTCACCGGTCTGCACGGAGCCAGCCGGATCAGCGTGCCCGACCACGACGCGGCGTGGCGCGCCCGCCTGGAGTGGCAGCAGTCGACGGCGTACGGCGTCGCCCTGTGCGGCGGCGGGCGGGAGGTGGTGCAGCGGGAGACCCGGCACATCCGGTCCGACCCGCGGGGCACGTACGAACTCCTCGTCCCGCTCGCCGGTACCGCCTGGGTGGAGCAGGGGCCGTCGGCCGCGGAGATCCGGGCCGGGAGCATGGTGCTGTGCGACATCGACCGTCCGATGAAGTTCGCACACGACGCGGACTTCCTGTCGATCGCCTTCATCATGTCCGGCGAGGACGTCTCCGCGCGCAGCCGGATCGCGGCCGGCGAACCGCAGTTGCTCGGGGCCGAGCGCGGACTGGGCCGGATCGTCCGGCAGTTGACCACCACGCTCCACGAGGAGCGCGAGGAACTGTCGGAGACCACCTTCGACCTCGCCTGCGACCGGCTGCTCGACCTGGTGTGCCTGGCCGCGGAGGGCGGCACCGACACGGCGCCCGCCGGGCAGCGGGCGACGGTCGAGGCCGCGGTGCGCCGCTACGTACGGCAGCACGCCTGCGAACGGGACCTGGACGTCGTCGCCGTCGCGGGGGCGCTCGGCTGGTCGGTGCGCTATGTCCAGCAGGTGCTCCAGGAGGCCGGCACCACGGCCCGGGACCTGATCCGCCGCGAACGGCTGAACGCGGCCCGCGAACGGCTGGCCGGGCCGGGCTGGGCGTCGTACTCGATCGCGCAGATCGCGCACTCCTGCGGCTTCGGCAGTCACGCGTCGTTCGCGACCGCGTTCCGGGCGGAGTTCGGGACGACCCCGAGCGAGGCCCGGCGGCGACGCGCTAGCTGAAGTAGCGGCGCGGGTTGTCGACCAGCATCGTGGTCAACTGCTCCTCCGTGACGCCCGCTCGGCGCAGGGCCGGGAGGACCTGGTCGTGCAGGTGGGTGTAGTGCCAGTCCGGTGCGATCTGCTCCTTCACGCCGGGCGGGAACCAGTCGATGTGGCAGGACGCGTCGTGGGACAGCACCATCCGCCCGGCGAGCCCCCCGGCGGCGAGGGCCGCGACGGTCGCCACCCGCTGGTCGCCGGGGAGCAGGATGTCGAGGCCGAAGCGGTCCATGCCGACGTACGAGCCGTTGTCGATGAGTTCGTGCAGGTAGTCCAGGTCGGCGGTGTCGCCGCTGTGCCCGACGACCACCTTGCCGAGGTCCGCGCCCTCGCTGCGCAGGATCTCCTGGGCGACCAGGCCGGTGCGTGCGGTGGCGCTGGTGTGCACGGTGATCGGGGCGCCGGTCCGCAGCTGGGCCTGGGCCACGGCGCGCAGCACCCGCTCCACGCCCGGGGTGAGCCTGTCCTCGATCGCGCACTTGAGGAACGCGGCCCGGATCCCGGTGCCCGCGATACCCACGGTGAGTTCGCGGACGAACAGCTCGGTCATGCCCTCGGCACCGCCGAGCAGGGTGCCCGGGCCGTGGTAGCGGAAGTAGTCGGGGACGTCGGCCAGGGTGTAGATACCGGTGGCCGCCACGATGTTGAGGTCGACCTGCTCGTTGACCCGGGCGACGCGCGCGACGTCGCGGCCGAGGCCGATGCAGGTGGGGTCGACGATGGTGGTGACGCCGGTGGCGGCCAGCGCCTTGAGCCGGGTCACGGCGTCGTCGACGCGCTCCTGCTCGTCCCAGGTCTCCGGGAGGCTCTGCCGGAACTCCTCGCTGAGCACGAAGACGTGCTCGTGCATCAGTACGGTGCCGAGGTCGTCGGCGGGTACCGGGCCGCGGACCGTCTGGACCGTGGGGACCGTCCCGGCCGGGGAGTCGGTGGTCATGGGTTGTTGTCGCCTTCCTGCGCATGACGTGGGAAGACCGACTTTTCCAGCGCGGGGGCCACACCGTCTTTCCCGTCGACGCACGGTTCTTTCGCCTCGGCGTACTCCTCGGACATGAGCGGCAGCGAGAGATGGCCCAGGTCGCCGGGCGGGGGTGTGCGCAGCGACCACAGCGGAGGAGGGGTGCCGTCGGCGACCGCGGCCGGGGCGTCGGTCAGGTTCATGCGCTCGCGCAGGCGGCCGTAGAAGTCCATCGGCGCGAGCCGGACCACCCGCAGCCGGGTCGGGGCGGCGTACACGCCGATCCAGTCCCCCGGCTCCAGTACGCCGCGCACCTGGCCGTCGACGCTGACCGCGGCCTGCCCGGAGCGTTCCAGGACGCGCAGGCCGACCGCCTCGTTCGCGGCCGTGACGACCGAGCGGTTGAACGCCATGTGCGGGGCGACCGCGGTGAAGACGAGGCCCTCCGCGCAGGGCGAGACGACGGGCCCGCCGGCGGCGAAGCTGTAGGCGGTCGAGCCGGTCGGCGTCGCCACCAGCAGCGCGTCGGCGGAGTAGGAGGCGAGCAGCCGGCCGGAGACGTACACGCCGACGGAGACCTGGCGGTCCCGGGACAACTTCTCCAGGACGATGTCGTTGACCGCGGTGACGTGCAGGGGGATGCCCCAGTCGGTGTCCTCCTCGCAGTCCGTGCGCACCTGGGGCGGGGGCAGCAGCGGACCGCGGCCGTACTGCATCAGACGCTCCATGTCGGCGGGCACCTCAAGGCGCCGGGAGGCGCGCATGGTGAGCAGCAGTCTGCTGTCGACGGTGTACCGGTCCTCGCGGATCGCGTCCAGCGCCTCCCGCACCGAGCAGACCGGCACCTCGGTCAGGAAGCCGACCCGGCCCAGGTCGACGCCGAGGACCAGCGCGTCGTTGCGGGCGGCGAGCCGGGCGCCGCGCAGGAAGGTGCCGTCCCCGCCGAGGGTGACGATCAGGTCCGGGTCGCCCGCGGCCGCGACCTCCTCCCCGGAGTGGTGCCGTCCGCCGTCGTGCCACACGTCGATGTCGGTGCACCGCACGTCGTGCTCCGCCGCCCACGCCCGTACCGCGCGGGCCGCGTCCACCGCCTCCGCGCGCCCGCCGTGCACCACAAGTCCGAGCCCGTTCACCGTCATCTCCGCCTCCAGGACACCGTGGCCGGCTGCTGCTCCCACGCTGTCACGGACGGGGCGGATCTGTCGGGCGGAGCGGGATCACAGTCCGAGGGAGATGGCCAGCCGGGTGAGCTCGGCGGTGGTGTTGATGTCGAGCTTGGCGCGGATGCGGCGCAGGTAGGCGTCGACCGTGTGCCGGGAGAGCCCCATCAGCCGGGCCGCCTGGAGGTAGGTGCAACCCGCGGCGATGTGCTTCAGCGTCTCGCGCTCACGCGGGGCCAGCGCGACGGCGACGGTCTCGGTGTGCTGGGTGACTGCGGTGAAGCTCATGGGGGGTCCTTCGCATGCGCTCGGTCGAGATTGACCAATGTCGAGATTGACCAATAGGGGCGATTTGTCCGTTTACAAAACCCTGACAACGCGAGGTCATGACGCTGTCCGCCGACTGTCACAGGCGCGTCACAGGGACCTGGGGCCGGTGTGCCACGCGCCCGGGGTGGCAGCGGCGGCGGATTGGTGCTCATCGGCGGCCGGGATCATCCTGGGGAGAGAGTCGGCCGTGCAGGTTCCGCGAAGGATGAGCGGCGATGGAACGACGTCCCACCCCTCCCAGCCAACCGGCGCAGACGCACGCCGTGCCCCAGGGGGCCCGCACCGCCACGGTCACGGTCGACGAGCGGGGCCTGGTGTCCGGCTGGAGCGACGGTGCCCGGCTGCTGCTGGGGTACCCGCCCGCCGAGATCCTGGGACAGCAGGCCACCGGACTGCTCGCCGACCCCGACCGGGACGCGTGGCGGGAGGCGGCCGCCGGACCGCGCTGGAGCGGGACCGCGGCGCTGCGCCACCGCGACGGGCACCGGCTGGACCTGGACGTCCTGGTCCACCGCAGGCCCTCCGGCGAACGGCCGGGCGGCACGGAGTGGCTGGTGGTGTCCCCCGTGGCCGGCCCGGCGGCGGCCGCCGCGGGCGAGGCGCTCGGCGAGTGGGCCTTCCAGCAGTCGCCGTGCGTCGCGGCCGTCTTCGACGAGAGGCTGCGGCTGGCCCGGGCGAGCGTCGCGACGCAGCGCACGCTGTCGCTGGCGGAGGGGATGATGCGGGGGCTGCGGCTGACGGACGTCGTGCCGTACGAGGGCAGCGCCGAGGCCGAGGCCGGCATGCGACGGGTCCTGGACGGCGCCGGGCCGGAGGAGATCAGTCTCCATCTGGATCCGGCCGACCCGGAGCGCACCTGGCATGCGTGGCTCATGCCGCTGAAGGACGCGGACGGCCGGGTGCGGGCGGTGGCCCTGACGGCCCACGCCGACGCCTCCCAGCAGCTGGTACGGCGCCGGATGCTGCTGCTCAGCGAGGCCGGGGTGCGCATCGGCACCGGCTCCGACGCACAGCGCACCGCGCAGGAGCTGGCCGAGGTCGCCGTCCCCGCGTTCGCCGACGTCTGCGCCGTGGACCTGCTGGACGCCCCCCGGCACGGCGCACCGCCGCCCGACGGCGTCGCCCTGCGCCGGGCCGCCGTGCGCTCGGCACCCGACGGGCCGCCGCTCCCCCGGCCCTCCGGCGAGGTGCTGCGCTGCCCGCCGTGGTCGCCGCCGGGCCGGTGCCTGGCCGACGGGCACGGCAGGGTGTACCCGGCCGGCGACGAGGTCGTGGGCCGCTGGGCTCGGGAGGATCCGCAGGCCGCCGCCTGGGTCCGGGAGAGCGGGGCGCACTCACTGCTGGCGGTGCCGCTCAGGGCGGGCGACCTCACCTTCGGTGCGGCCCTGTTCGGGCGGAGCCGGCGCACCGAGCCGTTCGACGCGGACGACCTGTGGCTGGCCGAACAGCTCGCGGCCCGTACGGCCACCAGCATGCAGGGTGCCGCACGCACCCAGCGGCAGCACACCACCACGATGACGCTGCAGCGCAGCCTGCTCCCCCAGACCCTGCCCGAGCAGGCCGCCCTGGACATCGCCACCCGCTATCTGCCGTCGGTCAGCCAGGCCGGGGTGGGCGGTGACTGGTTCGACGTCATCCCGCTGTCCGGGACCCGGGTCGCGCTCGTGGTGGGCGATGTCGTCGGCCACGGCATGCGGGCCGCCGCCACCATGGGCCGGGTCCGCACCGCCGTCCGCACCCTGGCCGACGTCGACCTGCCGCCCGACGAACTCCTCAGCCACCTCGACGACCTGGTCGTCCATCTCTCCGCCGAGGAGGCCGGTGCCGACAACTCCCCCGACACCGCCGGCGGCGTGGGCACGACCTGCCTGTACGGCGTGTACGACCCCGTCACCCGGCGGCTCTGCGCCGCCCGGGCCGGCCACCCGCCGCCCGCCGTGGTCACCGCGGGCACCGTCCGCTTCCTCGACGTCCCGGCCGGACCCCCGCTCGGCCTGGGCGGGCTGCCCTTCGAGTCGTACGAGACGGAACTCCCCGAGGGCAGCCTGATCGCCCTCTACACCAACGGTCTGCTCGAACCCCGCGAGCACGACATCGACGAGGCCCTCGACACGATGTTCGCCGCGCTCGCCCGCCCCGCCCGGAACCTGGACTCCGTCTGCGACCGGGTCCTGACGTCCATGCTCACCCACCGCCCCGACGACGACATCGCCCTGCTCGTCGCCCGCACCCGGGCCCTGCACACCGACCGGGTCGCCACCTGGGACCTGCCCTTCGACCTCGCCGCCGTCGCCGAGGCCCGCAAACTGGCGACCGAGCAGCTGGCCGCGTGGCACCTGGAGGAGGCCGCGTTCATCACCGAGCTGATCGTCAGCGAGATGGTCACCAACGCGTTCCGGTACGGCCGGCCGCCCGTCCGGCTCCGTCTGATCCACGACGACCACACCCTCACCTGCGAGGTCTTCGACTCCAGCAACACCGCCCCGCACATGCGGCGGGCCCACACCTACGACGAGGGGGGACGCGGCCTCCTCCTGGTCGGCCAGCTGACCCAGCGCTGGGGCACCCGGCACGCAGGCACGGGCAAGACCGTCTGGGCGGAGCAGTACCTTGCCGAGGGCTGAGAGCCGGGGTTGCGTGCGCGGCTGAGCACTCCGCCGGAATTGCAGCGAAGCGCCGTCGTTCGTCTGCGGCGCCGTCGTGGCTGGTCGCGCAGTTCCCCGCGCCCCTTCGGGGCGCTGACCTGCTCAGCGACGGAACACCGGGCGGGCCCAGCCCGGCGGGCGCGGGGTGCGGGCCGCGTCCCGCCCGACCGTCGGCGGGCCGTCGGCCGACCGCTGCTCGGCCGGCTCCTCCGCCGCCCCCGCCGGACCGGCACCGTACGCGGCCAGCCGCAGTTCGCCCACGAACTCCAGGCAGGAGCCGTACCGGTCCTCGGGGACCTTGGCCAGTGCCCTCGCGAACACGTCGTCGAGCGCCGGCGGCAGCCCCGCCCGCACCTCGCTCAGCGCGGGCGGGGCGTCGTACTGGTGCGCCCACAGCAGCGCGATGTCCTCGTCCCGGACGAACGGCGGGCCGCCGGCGAGCATCTCGAAGACCACGCAGGCGAGGCTGTAGAGGTCGCAGCGGCCGTCCACCGGGCGCCCCGAGATCTGCTCGGGGGCCACGTAGTCCAGCGTGCCGACGAACTCGCCGACCGTCGTGAACCCCGTCAGCGACAGCGACTTCTTGGTGAGGCCGAAGTCCGTGAGATAGACGTGCTCCGGGTGGTCGCTGTCGGTGCCCTGCGCCACCAGCACGTTGCCGGGTTTCACGTCCCGGTGCACGAGGTCGTGCTCGTGCGCCGCGTCCAGCGCGGAGGCGACCTGGCCCGCGATCCGCAGCGCCGCGTCCACCGGCAGCACGCCCTCCTTGTCGAGCAGCGCGCGCAGGTCCGGGCCGGACACGTAGCGCATCGCGATGTACAGCACGCCGTCCGTCTCGCCGGCCTCGAAGATCGGCACGATGTGGGGGTGGTCGATGGCGGCGGCGACCCGTGACTCGTGGGTGAAGCGGCGGCGGAAGGTGTCGTTGCGGGCCATCTCGGGGGCCAGCAGCTTCAGGGCGACGGTCCGGTCCAGGCGCAGGTCCGTGGCGCGGTAGACGACGGCCATGCCGCCGCGTCCGATCTCGCCCTGGACCTCGTAGCCCGCGATGCGCGTCGCCATCACCCGTCCGCCCCGTAGCGCCGTAAACCTGCCCAAATCGTATCCAGGGGTGCGGTGCACGCGCGAGGCCGCTTGATCGGCTCCGCCGCCGCGGCCGGCGTCCGTGCCACCCTGCTGGTCGGTCCGCAGTCCCGGGGTGGTCGACCCCGTGCTCTCCAGTAGGCCCGCGGACCGCGAGCGGGGCACGTTCCGACAGTTCGGGACTTGACACGGGGCACAGGCACAGGGCGCGGGCACGGGGAGATCCGCGATCAGGAGGGCGTCGCCTGCCAGCCGGTCCAGCGCGACACTGTCACGAGGACGACCGGGCCGCCGGGTGGGCGCTCCCGGTACTGCGGGTACTTCTCGCACAGCGGCTCGACGACGTCCGCGTCGGCGGGAACCACCCTCGCCTCGCCGTCCGCCCGGACCCACCACAGGCGGTCCCAGTTCTCGTCGTACACGTCCACGAGCAGGCTGACGGCCGGCCGCGCGGCGATGTTGCGCAGCCGCTTGAGGCGGGGTGTGGTCTTGGGCTTGTGGTCCACCGCCGTGACGATCCCGTGGGCGCCGTGCCGTGCGAAGACGACCGGCACCAGATGGGGGCGGCCGGCCTCGTCCACGGTGGCGAGCCGGGCCACCCGGGCCGCGGCGAACCGGCGCCGTGCCTCGTCCCCGGCCAGCTCCGGCACCACGCACCCCGCCTCCCGCCTCCGTCAGACCCGGCCCAGCACGTCGAGCACGTCGGCGTCCGTCAGTTGCCCGAAGTCGTCGTACCACTGTCCGACCGAGCTGAACACGGCCGGCCGGCAGGGGCAGACGACGAGGTCGGCCTCGGCGGCGAGCGCGTCCAGGGAGTCGGGCGCGCCGACCGGGACGGCCAGCACGGTCCGTGCGGGGCGCCGGCCCCGGATGTGGCGCAGTGCGGCGCGGGCGGTGGAGCCGGTGGCGAGGCCGTCGTCGACGACGAGCACGGTACGGCCGCGCAGTTCGGGCGGCGGGCGGCCCTCCCGGTAGCGGCGCTCGCGGCGGCGCAGTTCCTGCCGCTCCCGTTCGACCACGGGGGCGAGGTCGTCCTCGGTCAGGCCCAGGTGGGCCAGGGTGGCCGGGTCGAGGAGCGGAGGGTCGTCCCCGGCGATCGCGCCGACGCCGAACTCCTCGTGGTGCGGGGCACCGATCTTGCGTACGACGAGCACGTCGAGCGGGGCCACAAGCTCCCGCGCCACCTCGGCGGCCACCGCCACCCCGCCCCGGGGCAGTGCCAGGACGACCGGGTCGGGCAGGGCGCCCTCGTCGCGCAACCCGGCCAGTGCGGCGGCGAGTTCGCGGCCGGCGTGCGCGCGGTCCCGGTAGCGCATGGGGCGTCCTCTCCGGCCGGGGTCGGCCCCCCTCCTCCATGGTCACACCGGGTGCGGCGGCGGGTGACATCGGAGGCGGGACGGTACGGCCCGGTGGGCGCCGGTCGCCGGACGAGGTCCGGTCAGTGGCCGGTGGGGGCGTCCCCGCGGAACGCCCCGGCCACCACGGGGACCAGCTGCCGCTCGATCTGCTCGGCGGACAGGGCGGCCAGCTCGGTGCCGATGGGCGCCAGGGCGAGCCAGTTCAGCAGGCCGGCCGCGCACCGCGTACGGAAGATCAGTTCCTCCTCGCCGACCCCGGGCAGGTTCGCGGTCAGCACCCGGAGGGCGTCCCGGCGGCTCCGGTCGAACTTGCCGGCCAGCCGGTCCCATCCCTCGGGCGGGTCGATGCCGACGCGCGCCACGGTCCGCATCATGGCCAGGTCCTGTCCGCCGGCCGCCAGCGCGCGCATCATCGGCCGGGCGAACGCCGTCGCCACGTCCTGCAGTGTCGCGTCGGATCCGAGCGCGTTGAGCTCCAGGAGCTGCGCGTCCAGATACCGCTCCAGCGCGTGCTCTATCGCGGAGTCGCACAGCGCCTTCAGCGACCCGAAGTGATAGCTCACCGCGGCGACGTTGGCTCCGGCGCGATCCGTGATCTCGCGGAGTGTCACGCCTTCCTGGCCTCGCTGCGCGAGCAGCTCCAGGGCGGCCGTCTGAAGGCCGTCCCGGGTACGCTGACCGGCCTCCCGGCGCAGATCCGTCCTTTTCGCCCCTGTCACGCCATGAAGTCAAGCAGTCGCTTGACTTCATTGTCAAACCATGCGCGACACACAATTCAAACAGTCGCTTGACAGCTCGCGCGGCCCGTCCATAAAGTCAATCGAGCGTTTGATTAACCAAGATGCGAGAGACGCCGTCGCGCCGGATCCCGTTCCCGGATCCCGCGCACGAACCTGGAGGAACACGACATGAAGCTGCTCAGCCGGAAGTCGATCACCGCCGCCACCGCAGTGGCGGTCCTGGGAGGTCTGTCCATAGCCGCCGTCCCGTCGCAGGCGGCAAGCCCCGCCCACAGCGGCGCGGCGGCCCACAGCAGTACCGCGGTCCCGGACCTGACCCACCGCCAGCTGGCGGAGCTGCCGCTCACGGACCGTCACCTGACCAGGCACGAGAAGCGGAATCTCGCGATCGTCCTGCGCGACTACCACGTGGCGGAGGGCAAGAGCATCGACGTCAAGACGTTCGTCGACAGCTTCGCCGAGGACGGCGTCTTCAACGGCATGGTCCCCGGCGTGGCCTACCGGGGCGAGGCGCTCGGCAACGTGCTGCCCTACATGGCCAACCTCTTCCCCGACGTCCACCGCGAGCTCAAGCGCATCACCGTGAACGGCGACGTGATCAGCATCGAACTGTCGATCCAGGGCACGTTCGAGGGGCCGCTGCAGTCGCCGGCGGGCACCGTCAAGCCGAACGGCGCGAAGATCGACGTACCGACCGCCGACTTCTGGTACCTGAAGGACGGCAAGGTCGAGCAGTTCAACTGCTTCGTCGGTTACTCGACCATGTACAAGCAGATGGGCATCGACTTCGACTGGGCCTCGGCCGTCAAGAACCACTGAGCCGCTTCCGGCGGGTGATGCGCGGCGCCACCGGCCGCCCATCACCCGCCGGCCCCTGCGGAGGAGGAAGCCGTCCGGCAAGGAGATTTCGATGACCACCGCACCAGATCACGAGTTGACCGCCGGGGTGAAGGTCCCCCTGGTCGGTTTAGGCACTTACCTCATCCCGGACGAGGAGGCCGCGTCCGCCGTCGGGAACGCCCTGGCCGCCGGGTACCGGCACATCGACACGGCCGAGGTGTACGGGAACGAGCGCGGCGTCGGCGAAGGACTGCGACGCGGCATGCGGCAGGAAGGACTCGAACGCGGCGACGTGTTCGTGACGACCAAGCTGTGGCCGCTGACGGAGGAACGCAGCAAGACGGGCGAGGAGACCCTGCGCTCCCTCGACGAGAGTCTCGACCGGCTCGGCCTGGAGCAGGTCGACCTGTATCTGGTCCACGCCACGTTCGGGCACGAGCAGCGCATGGAGCAGTGGCAGGCACTGGCCGAGGCCCACAGGAGCGGCAAGGCGCGTGCGATCGGCGTCTCGAACTTCGACGCCGCCCACATCGACGAGCTGATCGAGGCGGGGCTTCCCGTTCCGCACGCCGACCAGATCGAACTGCACCCCTGGTCGCAGAAGCCCCGGCTCGTCGCCCACCTGCGCCGGAAGGGCATCACGCCCATCGCCTACAGCAGCCTGGTCCCGCTGTCGACCTGGCGCACCGCGCCCGGCCACCTGAGCGGAAAGACGCGGGAGATGCGCGCCGAGGGCGAGCGCCCCGACTCCCCCTTCAAGAGGCTGGCGGAGAAGTACGGCGTGACCGAGGCGCAGCTCCTGCTCGGCTGGGGCGTGCAGAACGGCTTTCCGGTGCTTCCCAAGAGCACCGACCCGGCCCGCATGCGCGAGAACCTCGACGTCTTCTCGTTCCGCATCGACGACGCCGACCTGGACCGCATACGCGACATGGACCGCGGAGCGGGGATCGCCTGGGGCGAAGTGGACCCCACCACACACGGCTGACCAGCACCGGAGCCGCCCACCGCCACTCGGAACCGATCACCAGAAAATTCGTACACGCGTTCTATGCACTGTGTGTATAGTCCCGGCATGCCACTTTGGAGCACGCTTCCGAGCAAGAAGAGGGAAAGACGGCCCTCCGGGTTCCGATCCGCCACCGGAACCCGGTCCGGCCGTTTCCGTCTGCCGGCGCTCACCGCCGCGGCCGTGTCGCTGACCCTCGCCCTGGCGGGCTGCGCACAGGTCGACACGACCTCGCCCGCCGACGCCCGCAACCACGCCGGCACGACGACCCAGGCCCGGTTCGGGACCGTCGACTGCCGCGAGGCGAAGTGCATCGCCCTCACCTTCGACGCGGGGCCCAGCGAGAACTCGGCACGGTTGCTCGACATCCTCAAGGAGAAGCACGTCCCGGCGACCTTCTTCCTGCTGGGCAAGCGGCACATCGAGAAGTACCCGCAGTTGGTGAAGCGGATGGCGGCGGAAGGGCACGAGGTCGCCAGCCACACCTGGGACCACAAGATCCTCACGCGGATATCGGACCGACAGATACGCGAGGAGCTCACCCGCACCGACGACGCGATCGAGCACCTCACCGGGCGTAAGCCCACGCTGATGCGCCCGCCGCAGGGCCGTACCGACGCGAACGTGCACCGCATCTGCCGGCAGCTGGGCCTCTCCGAGGTGCTGTGGAGCGTGACCGCGAAGGACTACATGACCACCGACTCGGCGCTGATCGAGAAGCGGGTCCTGGACCAGGCCTCCCGGGACGGCATCATCCTGCTGCACGATCTCTACAAGGGCACCGTGCCCGCCGTTCCCGGCATCATCGACGCCCTCAAGGCGCGCGGGTACGTGTTCGTGACGGTCCCCCAGCTGCTCGCCCCCGGCAAGGCCGAACCGGGAAAGGTGTACCGGCCCTAGCCCCGCTGGCAAGCTTCTAACAAAATAATCATCGAAATTGTCAACAATCCTGGGCCTCCTTGCCTACAGTCGGGGACTCGACAGAGCCGCACAGCAACCCGCTGTACAAGGAGGTCCACGGGTGGAGATCAACCGCAGAACCGTTGTCCGCGGCGCCGCAGCCATGGCCGCGTTCGGAGTCGCCGAGGGCGCGGCGGGCACGGCCTTCGCCGGTACCGCGTCGTCGGCCGGCTCGTCGACCACGACCTCGGCGTACTCGCTGGAGCTCGACTCCACCGCCTGGTCGTACGACTCGGCCAACGACGTGTACTACCAGCTCGGCAAGGTGTACGTCACCGCCCCGGCCGCCACGGACATCGAGAACCTGTCGATCTACGTGCCGGGCGCCTATCTGACGGCCACCGCCAACAGCGACGGGACCACGTACACCGCGACGGTCAACCCGAAGGGCACCGTCGGCGCGTACTCGGGACGCACCGCGCCGATCGTGATCCCGGTCAACACCCCCGGCTACGCGGCCCAGAAGCCGGCCACGTCCTACAGCTACAGCAGCGTGTCGCAGTACCTCGCGGCCGGGCACATCTACGTGTGGCCGGGCCTGCGCGGCCGGGACAGCTCCACCAGCACCCGTTCCGACGCGGCCCCCTGGGGCGTGACCGACCTCAAGGCCGCCGTCCGCTTCCTTCGCTACAACCGGAGCCTCCTGCCCGGCAGCACGGACGACATCGTCCTGTTCGGCATGAGCGGCGGCGGCGCCCAGGACACCGTGGCCGGCGCGTCCGGCGACAGCCCCCTGTACCACCCCTACCTGCGCACGATCGGCGCGGCGATGGAGGATGCCAAGGGCCGCCCCCTCAGCGACGCGGTCGCCGGCGTCATGGCCTGGTGCCCGATCACCAGCCTGCACGAGGCCAACCTGTCCTACGAGTGGAACATGGGCCAGTTCGCCTCGACGGGCACGCGCGCGACGAGCACCTGGACCAGCGCCTACTCGGCGGACCTCGCGAAGGCCTGGCCCAGGTACGTCAACCGCCTCGGTCTGCGCGACGAGCGGGGCAGGCGTCTGAAGCTGACCGAGTCCGGCAGCGGCACCTACCTGGCCGGCAGCTACTACGACCACCTGATCGAGGTGATCACCACCTCGCTGAACAACTTCCTGGCGGACAACACCTTCCCGTACACCATCACGACGATGGGCGGCCCGCCCGGATCGGGCCAGACGGGCTCCTCCACCACGTACGAGACCGTCGACGACTACATCGCCTACCTCAACACGAACAGCACCTGGGTCACCTACGACGCCACGACCAACACCGCCACGGTGTCCGGCCTCGAAGGCTTCGTCACCAGCCAGAAGACGGCGAACAAGCCGGTCGGCGCGTTCGACGGCTACTCCCGCGCGCAGACCGAGAACGGCGTCTTCGCCATGGGGCTCAACGCCCCGGCGCACTTCGCACCGCTCACCCGTGACGTCGTCGCGGCCAACGAGTCGACGTACGCCACGTACTCCGACTGGAGCTCCGACTACGGCTCCTCGTCGTACGACAGCGACTTCGCGCTGAAGGACAGCGTCGGCAAGGACATGGCCTGGCGGGCCGACGCCTACAACCCGCTGTTCTTCCTCTCGCCCGCCTTCGCCGGCTACCGCCGGTCGCAGGTCGCGCGCCACTGGCGCATCCGCACCGGCATCATGCAGGGCGACACCGCCAACACCACCGAGATCAACATCGCGCTGGCCCTGCAGAACTACGGCATCCGCGACGTCGACTTCGCCACCGTGTGGGCCCAGGGACACACCCAGGCCGAGCGCACCGGCAACTCCACGACGAACTTCATCAGCTGGGTGGAGTCCGTCGTCAGGAAGTGACCCCCGGCCCGGACGGCCCGGGCACCTGACCGGCGAGCCTCGGTCAGGCGCCCGGGCACCGGAGCGGAGACGCCCCCGGCAGCTCGCTCGACGACGCCGCCGCCGGGATCCGAACCCCCAACTGCGCCTAGGACACCGGCCAGGTGAGGTGCAGCTCCTCCGGTGAGCGGTGGATCATCGTCGGCCGCATGGTGACCGGACGGCCCTCCGCCAGCCGCAGGTCCGGGAGCCGACGGGTCAGCTCCTCGACCGTGACCCGGAGTTGCTCGCGGGCCAGCTGGGCGCCGACGCAGGCGTGGGCGCCGAAACCGAAGGCGAGGTGGCGGGCGGGGGCGGCCCGGGTGATGTCGAACGTATCCGGGTCGGGGTGCCGCGCGGCATCCCGGTTGGCCGCCCCGAAGGCGACGAACAGCTCGGCCCCGGCCGGGAGTTCGGTGCCCGCGAGCGTCACCGGGCGGGTGGTGACCCGCCGGAAGCCCTGGAGCGCCCCGTCGTGCCGCGCCGCCTCCTCCACGGCGGCCGGGATCAGGTCGGGCCGCTCGCGGAGCAGGTCCCACGGGCGCCGGTGGCCGAGCAGGTGCAGGACGGTGGTGCCGATCAGCGCGGTCGTGGTCAGGTGCCCGGCGATCAGCAGGTTCTGCAGGTGGGCGACGGCCTCGTGGCGCTGTTCCAGGGGCAGTTCGGTGTGGCCGGGTTCGGTCACGGAGGCGACGATCTCCGTCGCCAGGTCCTCGCGTGGGTGCGTGTAGCGGTCGCGGGCACAGCGGTCGAGGACGTGCTGCATGGCGACGACGTCCTCGGCGGCGGCGATCTGCCCGGCCTCCGGCAGCGGCCGGAACAGCAACTCCTCTGCGCGGCGCCCGCCGTGCACGACGAGGGGCACGTCGGCGGGGTCGAGACCGACGATCCGTCCGATGACCTCGCCGGGCAGCCGCATGGCGTAGGCCGACATCAGCTCCACCCGGCCGTCCGCCACGAACCCGTCGACGAGGGCGGCGGCGCGGTCACGGGCGTACGGCACGGCCGCCGCGACCCGGGCCGGTGACAGCGCCCGCACCAGCGGCGCACGCAGCCGCTGGTGCCGTTCGCCGTCCGAGGTGACCACGACCGGCCGGCCGCCGAAGCCGCCGCCGAGCACGGCGAGCGCGGCGGGCGAGGGCATGACGTCCGGCCGTAACGCGTTCGCCGACGAGAACTCCTCGGTGCGGCGCAGCACTTCGCGGACGTCGGCGTCCCGGGCCACCAGCCAGGCGTCCAGTTCGGGCACCCGCACCAGCCCCTCGGCGGCCCGGGCCCGCGCGTACTGCGGATAGGGATCGCGCATCAGGTCGTCGAGCCTGTCGTGCAGTTCGTGTTCCACGAGACGCCCCCCGGGACGACGACGGCGGTACGGACCGCGCTCATGGTGCCGTACCGCCGTGCCGTCGCGACAGGGCCGTGCGCGGCCCCGGTCAGAAGACGACCCACCACCCTTCGCGGGCCGCCTGCTCGGCCGTGTACGACACCCCGTCGGCCTTGAGTCCGGTGGCGTCGAGGAGGGTGATCTCGCCGCCGTGGTTGCCGAGTCGGGCGCCGCCGGAGAGCGGCACGCCGAGGGCGGCGCCGGCGGCGAGGGGGCCGGCCGGGACCGGGGAGGCCTGGCCGATGCGGTCGAGGAGGCGCCAGCCGGTGAGGTCGACCGGGGCGGACGAGGCGTTGAGGAGGGTGACGGTCTCCGCCTCGGGGGCGGGGCCGACCGGGTTGACCAGCGCGGCGACGATCCGGACCGGCCGGTCGCCGGGGGCGGGGCGGGAGGTGTCGACGTCGGGGAGGGTGTGGCCGGTGACGTCGTCGGTGTGCCAGGCCTGGCTCTGGAAGGCGAGGAAGATCCCGACCCAGCGCTCGGCGGCCTGGTCGTCGCCCGGGAAGCGGATCAGCAGTCCGCCGTCCTGCCAGACCCCGTCGTCGCCGGTGAAGCGGCCGCTGTTGCCCTGGTTCATGTGGATGTCGTGGACGCCGTTGCCGGGCAGGAAGCCGAACACCTTGTCCTTGACGCCGGTCTCGGGCCCCCAGCGCTCGCCGAAGAGGTACAGGCGGGCGCGGGAGTCGTCGACGGCCCGCCGGACGTAGTGGTCGAGAAGGTCGGCCAGGTCGTTGTCGGGTCCGGAGCGGTCCGCCGGCAGGACCCGCATCTTCGCCGGGTCGAAGAGGTTGCCGCGGACGAAGTCGAGGTTGGGGCCGCCGGGCCCGGGCGGCAGCGTGTTCCAGCCGCTCGCCAGACCCGCCAGGCGGGCGGTGAGCGGGTGCTTGAAGTCGTCGTCGACGAGGTAGAGCAGTTCGGCGGGCTTCTGCTGCGAGAGGACGTTGACCGCGGCCCGGTAGTGGACACCGGCGTCGTCGGCGAGGTGGATCTGGTAGTGCGGGCTGTCGGCGGCGCCCTCGCGCCGGGTGTCGACCGCCCTGGTGATCAGTACGCCATAGGTCTTCAACGGCATGATGACCAACTCCCCGTGAAGGCAGGCGGTTTGCCCGCCATGGCGGGAATCGTACGGGTCCCGGACCGGCGGCGGCCGGGGTTGGACGAATCTGCCGTTCATGTGAACATCCCGTGTGCGACCCGCGCCCGGTGGCCGGTTCCCTACGATCGTGCCGTGGTCAATTTCCTCCTTCAGCGGACGGCTCCGCTGCCGATCGACGAGGCGTGGCGCCGGCTCACGGAGTGGTCCCGGCACGCCGACGTGGTCCCGCTGACCCGGGTCACCGTGCTCACCGATCCCCCGACCCACGAGGGCACGATGTTCGTGGCCCGCTCCGGGTTCGGGCCGCTGTCGTTCGACGATCCCATGGAGGTCACCGTCTGGGAGCCGCCGCGGGACGGCGGCTCCGGCCGGTGCCGGCTGGTCAAGCGCGGCCGGGTGGTGCTCGGCTGGGCCGAACTGGAGGTGCACCCCGGCCCCGGCGGCCGTACCCGGGTGGTCTGGCACGAGGAGCTGCGGATCCGGGGGCTGCCGTCGCTCTTCGACCCACTGGTGCGCCGGACGTCCCGGGCCGTGTTCGGACGGGCGGTCAACTCGCTGCTCCGGCGGCCCTGACCGCGGTGCCGTACGACCGCCGGCCCCTTGGCAGACCCCGGCCGCAGGATGGACAGTGGCCGTCCGGTGCCGAACGGTCGCCGTGGGTCGATGCGGCCGGGAGGCTCGAAGGTGGCGTTCTTCTCGCCCGGGGAAGCGAAGCTGTTACGGGAGGCCGGGCATCCGCGCGGGTGGGCCCGCGGCGAGGTGCTGATGCGGGAGGGCGAGGAGGCCCACTCCGTCGTCCTGCTCACCGACGGCCTGGTCAAGGTGACGGTCGACTCGGCCAACGGCTACACCAGCCTGCTCGCCCTGCGCGGCCCCGGTGAACTCCTCGGCGAGTTCTCCTGCATAGACGGCCGGCCGCGGGGTGCCACGGTCACCGCGATGCGCCGCAGCGAGGGCACGGTGGTCGCCGCGGAGGCCTTCCTGCGGCTCCTGGAGCGCGACCCGGGCCTGTGCCTGTCGGTGCTGCGCAGTGTCGTGGGCCGATTACGGGACTCCGACGGGCTGCGCGCCGAACAGGGCGCCCGCACCACCCGCGCCCGGGTCGCCGGGCTGCTCGTGAAACTCGCCGTGCAGTACGGCTCGGCCGCCCCGGAGACCCTGCCGGGTGCCGTCGCCGTGCAGGTCAACCAGCGTGAACTCGCCGCCGCCACCGGGGCGTCCAGGGAATCGGTGGTGCGCTGCCTGCGGGCCATGCAGCAGGAGGGCCTGGTGGCCACCCGCCGGGGACGGACCGTCGTACTCGACCTCGCGGGGCTGCGACGCTGGGCCGAGGACTGAACCGACGCGCTCGCGGCCCCGTGCGACCCGCGTGCAACCCGCGTGCACTCCGGGTGCATGAGAACGGAACTCCCGGCGCCGAATGCGTCATTTGACGCTGTACGGCGGCTGTGAAGGCGCTTCCATCGTCCCCTGGCGCCCGGACCGGTACGGCGATCGGGGGAACGGACCGGGCGCTCCGGGGGAGCACACCGGGACGGCCGCCGACAGGGGGAGCTAGGCCACCGACCCGATCCGCCGCGCCGGGGTCTGTGATGACGTCGCGTCGTGGTGGATCGGGGTGTGCGCCCCGGTCAGGGAGATCCCGCTGCCGCCCCGGCGGTTCGCGACGATCTCGGCGGCGATGGACAGGGCGGTCTCCTCGGGCGTGCGGGCGCCGAGGTCGAGGCCGATGGGCGAGCGGAGGCGGGCCAGCTCCAGCTCGGTGACGCCGACCTCGCGCAGGCGTTCGTTGCGGTCCAGGTGGGTGCGGCGGGAGCCCATCGCGCCGACGTAGGCCACCGGGAGGCGGAGGGCGAGCCGGAGCAGCGGGACGTCGAACTTGGCGTCGTGGGTGAGGACGCACAGGACGGTACGGCCGTCGACCGGTGTGCGCTCCAGGTACCGGTGGGGCCACTCGACGACGATCTCGTCGGCCTCCGGGAAGCGGGCCCTGGTGGCGAAGACGGGGCGGGCGTCGCACACCGTCACGTGGTAGCCGAGGAACTTGCCGACCCGCACCAGTGCGGACCCGAAGTCGATCGCGCCAAAGACGATCATCCGGGGCGGGGGGACGGACGACTCGACCAGCACCATGAGCGGTGCTCCGCACCGAGAGCCCTGCTCTCCGATCTCGAGGGTGCCGGTGCGGCCCGCGTCCAGGAAGGCGGCCGCCTCGGCGGCGACCGTGCGGTCCAGCTCGGGATGGGCGCCGAAGCCGCCCTCGTGGGAGCCGTCGGCGTCCACGAGGAGGGCGCGGCCGAGGAGTTCCGGCGGCCCGGTGACGATCCGTGCGACCGCCGCCGCGTCCCCGTGCGCGGCGGCGGCCAGCGCGGCCGCGACCACCGGACGGACGGGGTCGTCCGCCCGTACCGGTGTGACGAGGATGTCGATGACGCCGCCGCAGGTCAGGCCGACGGCGAAGGCGTCGTCGTCGCTGTACCCGAAGCGCTCCAGGACGGTCTCCCCGTCCTCCAGCGCCTGCCGGCACAGCTCGTACACGGCACCCTCCACACAACCGCCGGAGACCGAGCCCACGGCGGTGCCCTCGGCGTCCACCGCGAGGGCGGCCCCGGGCTGCCGCGGCGCACTGCCGCCGACCGCCACCACGGTGGCCACGGCGAAGTCCCGCCCGTCGGCGACCCACCGGTTCAGCTCCTCGGCGATGTCGAGCATGTCTGGGTCTCCTCACGGAACAACGGATGCGTAGAGGGTGCGGTGAGCCGCGGGCTAGTTCACGCCCAGCCAGCTCTCAATGGGATGGAGGGCGAAATAGACCAGGAAGATCCCTGTGAGACCCCACATGAATGCCCCGATCTCCCGCGCCCTGCCCTGAGCTGCCTTGATGGAGGTGTACGAGATGACGCCGGCGGCCACGCCGGTGGTGATGGTGTAGGTGAACGGCATCAGGACGACCGTCAGGAACACCGGGATGGCGGTGCCCCGGTCGGCCCAGTCGACGTGCCGGGCGTTCATCAGCATCATCGCGCCGATGACCACCAGGGCGGCCGAGGCGACCTCCTGGGGGACGATCGCGGTGAGCGGGGTGAAGAACAGGCAGGCCGCGAAGAAGAGTCCGGTGACGACGGAGGCGAGGCCCGTGCGGGCGCCCTCGCCGACGCCGGTCGCCGACTCGATGAAGACCGTCTGGCCGGAGCCGCCGGCCACTCCCCCGATCGCGCCGCCCGCGCCGTCGATGAACAGCGCCTTGGACAGGCCCGGCATCCGGCCCTTGTCGTCGGCCAGTTTCGCCTCGGTGCCGACGCCGATGATGGTGGCCATCGCGTCGAAGAAACCGGCGAGCACCAGGGTGAAGACGATCACCGCCACCGTCATCGCGCCGACCTTGCCCCAGCCGCCGAACGCGACGTGCCCGAAGAGCGAGAAGTCGGGCATGGAGACGGCGGAGCCGTGCAGTTCGGGAGCCCCGTTGGCCCACTGCCGGGGGTCGACGGCCCCGAGGCCGTTCAGCACGGCCGCCACGAGGGTGCCGCCGATGATGCCGATCAGGATCGCGCCGGGGACGTTCCGGGCCTGCAGCATGAAGATCAGCAGCAGGGTGCCGGCGAAGAGCAGCACCGGCCAGCCGGCGAGTTCGCCCGCGGGGCCGAGGGTGACCGGGGTGGCCTTGCCCTGGTGGACGAAGCCGGACTTGTAGAAGCCGATGAGGGCGATGAACAGGCCGATGCCCATGGTGATGCCGTGCTTGAGGGCGAGCGGGATCGCGTTCATGATCATCTCGCGCAGGCCGGTGACGACCAGGAGCATGATGACGACGCCGTACATCACGCACATGCCCATCGCCTGCGGCCAGGTCATCTCCGGGGCGACCTGCGAGGAGAGCACGCCGGAGACGGAGAGGCCGGCGGCGAGCGCGAGGGGCACCTTGCCGACGAAGCCCATCAGCAGCGTGCTGAAGGCCGCCGCGAACGCCGTCGCGGTGATCAGCGCCTTCTGGCCGAGGGTGTCCCCGGCCGCGTCCTTGCCGGACAGGATCAGGGGGTTGAGCAGGAGGATGTACGCCATCGCCATGAAGGTGGTGACGCCGCCGCGCACTTCACGCGCGACGCTCGATCCTCGCCGGGATATGTGAAAGTACCGGTCGAGCCAGGACCGTCCGGCCGGGACGCGGGTGCCTTCTCCCGCGTCTTCGGCCGTCGCCCTGGGTTCGAGTGACTGCTGGGTCATGATGCCGTCTCCCAAGGTTCACAGGGGCCCCCGCGGCCGCCGCTGGGCAGACGCCTGCGGCGGTACGGGATTTGGGAAGTGCATGACCCGGGGGACGGCCCGGAGGTGCACGCTTGTGGGTTCGGCGCCGGGGAGTTGAGCAACTGCCCGGCGCCGGGCTGCCGTTGTCCGGCGGTGTTACGCGTTGCCCGTCAGGTGTTCCGGGCGGACCGGTGTCCTGTTCAGCTCCAGGCCGGTCGCGTTGCGGATCGCCGCGAGGACGGCCGGGGTCGAGGACAGGGTGGGGGCCTCGCCGATGCCGCGCAGCCCGTACGGGGCGTGGTCGTCGGCGAGTTCGAGGACGTCGACCGGAATGGTCGGCGTGTCGAGGATGGTCGGGATCAGGTAGTCCGTGAAGGACGGGTTCCTGACCTTCGCGGTCTTCGGGTCGACGATGATCTCCTCCATCACCGCGATGCCCAGGCCCTGGGTCGTACCGCCCTGGATCTGGCCGACGACGGAGAGCGGGTTGAGCGCCTTGCCGACGTCCTGCGCGCAGGCCAGCTCGATCACCTTGACCAGGCCCAGCTCGGTGTCCACCTCGACGACCGCGCGGTGGGCGGCGAAACTGTACTGGACGTGGCCGTTGCCCTGCCCGGTGTGCAGGTCGAACGGCACGGTCGCCCGGTGCCGCCACTCCGCCTCGACCTCCACGGCCTCGTCACCGAGGACGTCCGCCAGGTCGGCGAGCACCTCACCGCCGTCGGTGACGACCTTGCCGCCCTCAAGGAGCAGCTCGGCGGTGGCCCAGGCCGGGTGATAGGTGCCGAACTTGCGGCGGCCCAGCTCCAGGACCTTCTCCCGGACCAGCTCGCAGGAGTTCTTCACGGCGCCGCCGGTGACGTACGTCTGCCGGGAGGCCGAGGTCGAACCCGCCGAGCCCACCTGGGTGTTGGCCGGATGGATGGTCACCTGCGCCACGCCCAGCTCGGTGCGCGCGATCTGCGCGTGGACGGTCACCCCGCCCTGCCCGACCTCCGCCATCGCGGTGTGCACGACGGCGACGGGTTCGCCGCCGACCACTTCCATCCGCACGCGTGCGGTCGAGTAGTCGTCGAAGCCCTCGGAGAAGCCCACGTTCTTGATGCCGACCGCGTAGCCGATGCCGCGTACGACGCCCTCGCCGTGGGTGGTGTTGGACAGACCGCCGGGCAGCTGCCGTACGTCCGCGCCCTCGCTGCTCTCCCACTGGCGCTCGGGCGGCAGCGGCATCGCCTTGACCCGGCGCAGGAGTTCGGCGACCGGGGCCGGCGAGTCCACCGGCTGGCCGGTCGGCATGACGGTGCCCTGCTCCATGGCGTTCAGCTTCCTGAACTCCACCGGGTCCATGCCGAGTTGCTCGGCGACCTTGTCCATCTGGGCCTCGTAGGCGAAGCACGCCTGGACCGCGCCGAAGCCGCGCATCGCGCCGCAGGGCGGGTTGTTGGTGTAGAGGGCGATGGCCTCGATGTCGACGTCGTCGACGACGTACGGGCCGATGCCGAGCGAGGAGGCGTTGCCGACGACGGCCGGGGAGGCGGAGGCGTAGGCACCGCCGTCGAGCACGATCCGGCACTTGACGTGGGTCAGCTTGCCCTCGCGGGTTGCCCCGTGCTCGTAGTAGAGCCGGGCCGGGTGGCGGTGCACGTGGCCGAAGAACGACTCGAAGCGGTTGTAGACGATCTTCACGGGCTTGCCGGTGCGCAGGGCCAGCAGGCAGGCGTGGATCTGCATCGACAGGTCCTCGCGGCCGCCGAACGCGCCGCCGACGCCGGACAGCGTCATCCGCACCTTGTCCTCGGGCAGGCCGAGGACCGGGGCGATCTGGCGCAGGTCGGAGTGGAGCCACTGGGTGGCGATGTAGAGGTGGACGCCGCCGTCCTCCTCGGGGACCGCGAGCCCGGACTCGGGGCCGAGGAAGGCCTGGTCCTGCATGCCGAAGTAGTACTCGCCCTTGACGATGACGTCGGCCTTCTTCGCCGCCTCGTCGGCGTTGCCGCGGATGATCGGCTGGCGGTGCACGATGTTGGGGTGCGGGACGTGGCCGATGTGGTGGTCGTCGCGGTTCTCGTGGACGTGGATCGCGTCCGGGGCGGTGGCGGAGGCCTCGTCGGTGATGACGGGCAGCTCGCGGTACTCGACCTTGATCTTCGCGGCCGCGCGGCGGGCGGTCTCCGGGTGGTCGGCGGCGACGATCGCGACCGGCTCGCCGTGGTGGCGCACCTTGCCGTGCGCGAGGACCGGGGTGTCCTGGATCTCCAGGCCGTAGTTCTTCACCTCGGTGGGCAGGTCGTCGTACGTCATGACGGCGTAGACGCCGGGCTGGGCGAGGGCCTCGCCGGTGTCGATCGAGACGATCTCGGCGTGCGCGACCGTGGAGCGGAGGATCTGGCCCCAGAGCATGTCCTCGTGCCACATGTCGGACGAGTACGCGAACTCGCCGGTGACCTTCAGGGTGCCGTCCGGGCGGAGGGTCGACTCGCCGATGCCGCCCTTGGTCTGGGAACCCTGGGTGACCTTGGTGGGAGTGCCGAGGGGGGCGCTGTTGGTGGGCATCCGGTTCAGACCGCCTCTCCCTGCCGGGCGGCCGCGAGGCGGACCGCGTCCATGATCTTCTCGTAGCCGGTGCAGCGGCACAGGTTCCCCGAGAGCGCCTCACGGATGTCCGCGTCGGTCGGGTTGGGGTTGCGTTCGAGCATCTCGTCGGCGGCGACGAGGAGGCCGGGGGTGCAGAAGCCGCACTGGACGGCGCCGGCGTCGATGAAGGCCTGCTGGACGGGGGAGAGTTCGGTGTGTTCGCCGGTCTGGGAGTCGGAGGGGGGCTTGGGCTGCCAGCTCTTTGAAGTGTCACGCGTGACATGTGACATAGCACAGGCATCCGCCCCGCCGCAGGCCCGCTGCCGCGCGAACTCCGCCAGCCCCTCCACGGTCACGACCTCCCGCCCCTCCACCTGTCCGGCCGCGACCAGGCACGAACACACGGGCACGCCGTCCAGCCGGACGGTGCAGGACCCGCACTCCCCCTGCTCGCAGGCGTTCTTGGAACCGGGCAGGCCCAGGCGCTCCCGCAGCACGTACAGCAGGGACTCGCCCTCCCACACGTCGTCGGCTTCCTGCGGACGTCCGTTGACGGTGAAGTTGACGCGCATCAGGCCACACTCCCCTTCTGCTGAGTGGTGCCGCGGTACGACTCCCAGGTCCAGGTCAGGGTCCGGCGGGCCATCACGCCGACCGCGTGGCGGCGGTAGCTCGCGGTGCCCCGGACGTCGTCGATCGGGTTGCAGGCGGCGGCGCACAGGTCCGCGAACTGCTTGGCGACCGACGGGGTGATGATCTTTCCGTTGTCCCAGAAGCCGCCCTCGTCGAGCGCGGCGTTCAGGAAGTCCTCGGCGGTCTTCGCCCGCACCGGCGTGGGGGCGGCCGAGCCGATCCCGGTCCGCACGGTCCGCGTCTCGGGGTGCAGGGCGAGCCCGAAGGCGCACACGGCGATCACCATCGCGTTGCGCGTGCCGACCTTCGAGTACTGCTGCGGTCCGTCGGCCTTCTTCACGTGGACCGCGCGGATCAGCTCGTCGGGCGCGAGGGCGTTGCGCTTGACGCCGGTGTAGAAGTCGTCGATGGGGATGAGCCGGGTGCCGCGTACCGACTCGGCCTCGACCTCGGCGCCGGCCGCGAGCAGCGCGGGGTGGGCGTCGCCGGCCGGGGAGGCGGTGCCGAGGTTGCCGCCGACGCCGCCGCGGTTGCGGATCTGCGGGGAGGCGACGGTGTGCGAGGCGAGGGCCAGGCCGGGCAGCTCGGCGCGCAGATGCTCCATGATCCGGGTGTACGGGACGGAGGCGCCGAGCCGTACGCTCTCCTCGCCGGTCTCCCATTCGTAGAGTTCACCGATGCGGTTGAGGTCGAGGAGGTACTCGGGCCGGCGGTGGTCGAAGTTGATCTCGACCATCACATCGGTGCCACCCGCGATCGGCACTGCGGTGGGGTGCTCGGCCTTCGCGGCGAGCGCCTCCTCCCAGCTGGCGGGGCGAAGGAAGTCCATGACCGGCTCTCTTCTCCGTCTCGTGAGTCTCGTGAGTCGTGCGGATTGAGCCAATCCGTGTGCGGCGGGCCCGGCTCGTTCATGTCCTGTTAACGCGGAACGACGCCAGTACACCGCCCCTTACTCCGGCGGGGTCAGTCACTGAAACCATGAAGGAGTTGGCTGGCCAGCACGGGCATCTTGTAGATTCGTATGAACGGGGGTCATCAGTAACCTCCTGGTCTTCCTGTGGAAACGCAGGAAACGCCCTGGCAGCCGTCGGTTGCGGTCCGGCGACCCTTGGTGACGGCCCGCGGACCCGCCCGTCCGGGCGCCTCACTCGTGACCCTTCATGATTCATCGTAGATTTCGAGACACAGAACGGCGGCGACGAGATGCGGCTGCGCGCACTGCTGGACACCGATGCGCTGGGCCTGCGGCTGCTCGGCGGCGAGGACGAGCTGGACCGTACCGTGCGCGGGGTCATGACCACCGACCTGCGCGACCCGAGCCGCTACCTCTCCGGCGGTGAGCTGGTACTGACGGGCCTGGCCTGGCGCCGGGACGCGGCGGACTCCGAGCCGTTCGTACGACTGCTGGTGCAGGCCGGGGTGGTCGCGCTGGCGGCCGGTGAGGCGGAGCTGGGCGCCGTCCCGGAGGACCTGGTGGTGGCCTGCGCGCGGCACCGCCTCCCGCTCTTCGCGGTCCACGAGTCGGTGGCCTTCGCGACGATCACCGAGCATGTCGTACGGCAGGTCAGCGGCGAGCGGGCCGGGGACCTGGCGGCCGTCGTGGACCGGCACCGGCGGATGATGACGTCGGGTCCGGCGGGCGGCGGCCCGGACGTGGTCCTGGACCTGCTCGGCTCGGACCTCGACCTGCGCGCCTGGGTGCTGTCCCCGGCCGGGCGCCTCATCGCGGGCTCCAAGGTGTCGGGGCCCGCGCTGCCCGCCGACGTCTGCGCCGGGCTGGCCGCCGAGCACCTGGCCGCGACCCGCACCGGCCGCCGCGGCCCGCACCGCGTCCTCCTCGACGGCACGACCTACTCCCTCTTCCCGATCCGTTCCAGCGGCCGTTCCGCGCAGGGTGCCCGGGACGTGCGGGAGACCGTGCTGTCGGACTGGCTGCTGGCCGTGGAGGCGGACGCGGGCGACTGGCCCGAGGAGCGGCTCGACCTGCTGCAGGGCGTCACCCAGCTGATCGCCGTCGAACGCGACCGCCGCGACGCGGCCCGCACGGTGCGGCGCAGGCTCGCGCAGGAGGTCCTCGAACTGGTCCAGACGGGCGCGGCCCCGGCCGAGATCGCCGCCCGGCTGCGGGTGGCCGCCCCGGTCCTGCTGCCGGGCCTGGGCGCGGCCCCGCACTGGCAGGTGGTCGTCGCCCGCGTCGAGTGGGACGGCGGGGAGGTCGAGGGCGGTCCGGTGGCCCAGTCCCTCCTGGAGGAGATCCTGGTCGACCCGCTGGCGACCGGCCCGGAGCCCTCCGACCGGATAGCGGTGGCCCACACCGGCGACGAGGCGATCGCCCTGGTCCCGCTGCCCGCCGTCGTCGCCGAGCACGACGGCTCCGAGTCCGGCATCCATGCCGACGCCCTTCTGGAGGCCGTACGGGCCCCGCTGGCGGCGGGGCTCGACGACGACGGCCGGGTCACCCTGGGCGTCAGCGCGGCCGTGCACTCCGCGGAGGGGTTGCGCGGCGCCCTGGAGGAGGCCCGGCACGCCCGCCGGGTGGCGGCGGCCCGCCCGGGCCGGGTCTGCGCGGCCGGCCACCAGGAGCTGGCTTCGCACGTCCTTCTCCTGCCCTTCGTCCCCGACGACGTCCGCCGCGCCTTCACCGCCCGGCTGCTGGACCCGCTGCGGGACTACGACCGCCGTCACCGTGCCGAGCTGATCCCCACCCTGGAGGCGTTCCTCGACTGCGACGGCTCCTGGACCCGCTGTGCCACCCGTCTCCACCTGCACGTCAACACGCTGCGCTATCGCGTGGGGAGGATCGAGCAGTTGACGGGCCGGGACCTGTCGCGGCTGGAGGACAAGCTCGATTTCTTCTTGGCGTTGCGGATGAGCTGAGGTCACGCGGGCGTGCGACCGGCTCGCGCCAAGTGCCGCCGCCGTCCCACGACTTTGTGAAATTATTCACCCACCCTCTTGGCCCCGCGCGGCGATCAGTGCTGGAATGCGGCCACCACTTCACTGCTCGACGGCGCGCTAGGGGAGGGCAACGTGGCGTACTCCGCCATGTCTGGGAACGGAACGACCGCTGGTGACGATCCGCTCCAGACCGCGGTATGGCGGCTGCGCTCGCGGGCCTGCTGGACCGACGCGGCGGCTTTGCTGCCGTCGGACACCGCGGCGTTCACCCTGCAGCGGGCGGGGCTGATGGTCGAGCGGTGCCTGTACACCGAGCGGGGCTGGGAAGAGGCCGAGGACGCGCTGCGGACGGCGGAGGCGGTGGCCCGGACCGACGAGGAGCGGGGGGCGGCCGCCTGCGAGCGCGGCCAACTCGCCTACGCGGCCACGCTGCACGGTGTCCGTGACCGGGCGGACGAGGCGCGGGCGGCGCTCGGTCGGGCGGCCGCGCTCATCCCTCCGGGGGCGTCGGGGCGGGCCCTCCTCGACTTCCGCCGGGGCCTCCTGGCGGAGAACCTCACCCGCTCACCCCAGGCGGCCCGCGCCGCCTACCGCCGCGCCCACGCCGCCGCCACGGCCCACGCCGACCCGCTCCTGCTCTCCTTCACCTGGCGGCACCTGGCCGGACTGGCGCTGCGGGACGGGGAGTTGGCGGAGGCCCGGCACGGTTTCGCGGAGTCGCTGCGGATCCGGGAGGAACTGGGTTACCTGGTGGGCACGGCCCCGGCCCTCGCCTCCCTCGCCGACACGGAGTCCGAGCCGGAGGCGTCCCGCCTGCGCGAGGAGGCAGGCCGCCTCTTCCGCCTCCTGGGCGGCGTCCCGACGTGGCTGGCCAGGCAGCTCACCCCACCGTCCCCGGGAGCGGCAACGGCGTGACGGCCGGCGGCGGGGGGGTGTCACTTACCGGCGTTAGCAGGGTGCCTCCCCCAGCCTTCGGCCGGGGGGACCCCCAGCGCCCACCCGTGCCGCCCCAGCGGCACGACTGCCCGCGGCTCATGCTTTTAGGGGCGCGGGGAACTGCGCGACCAGCCACGACGCACCCGCGCCCGGCACACGGTCCGCACCCCGACGGCGAGCCGCCGCCGCAAACACCCTCCCCCGTCAGCCCGCGGCAGCGAAATGTCCGGTCACCAGCCGCCGCACGGCATCCAGCTCCCCCGAGATCAACGCCTCCAGCAGCGCCGCATGCTCCGCCGCGTCCGCCATCAGGTCGGCCCGAGCCCCGCGCAGCGGAACCGCACGGCGGTGCAGGTCCTCGGCGATCTGCACCAGCTGCTCGTTGCCCGCGAGGGCCAGCACCGCCCGGTGGAACGCCCGGTCGGCCTCCGCGTACGTCACCCGGCACCCCGTCGCCGCCGCCCGCACCGACTCCTCGGCGAGCGGCCGCAACGCGGCCCACCGCTCGGTCGGCACGCTGCACGCCAGCCGCAGCATCACCGGTGCCTCGATCAGCGCCCGCACCTCGGCGAGTTCCGCGAGCTCGCGAGCGCCCCGCTCGACGACCCGGAAGCCGCGGTTGGGCACGACCTCGACCGCGCCCTCCAGCGCCAGCTGCTGCATCGCCTCGCGCACCGGCGTCGCGGAGACCCCGAACCGCTCCCCCAGCGCCGGCGCCGAGTACACCTCGCCGGGCGCCAGCTCCCCGCCGACCAGCGCGGTGCGCAAGGCGTCGAGGATCTGCCCGCGTACGGACGCCCGCTGCACGGCGGGCCTCGGCTGCGGGATCGGCCGCTCGCTGTGCGTGTGCTCACCCCGCGCGGCCGGCGGGCCGGCGGGGAAACCGGGCGCCTCCCGCGCCGTCTCCTCGGACCGCGACTGCGCCGGCACCCTGGCCGTCTCGGCGGGAGCCGCGTGCGCGCGCTGGTTCACGGGTCCTCCTCCGGGCTCGTCGGCACTTGGGTCATTAACGGCGGGTTGTTACTTGTCCGTCAAGCACCTTAGGCGCACAAGGCGCTGGTTCAAATTTCCGAACGGGTGGGTAAGGTAAGGCTTACTTATCTGGCAGTCGGCCCTCACCCGATCGGCGGTAGTCCATGATCTCCCCCGTCTCCGCCTCCTACGCCCGCCTCACCGAGGTCTGTCCGGACCTGGCGGTCACGGAGCTGGGGCCGGGCGAGGCGGCACCCCGGGGCGGCGACTGGGTCTGCGCGGCCGAGCTGGCGGCGGGCGGTCCCGGTCTGGACGCCTTCCTGGCCTGGGACGAGGACCAGATCCTGCGGGACGAGGGAAGGCCGGCCCGCCCCGACGTGGTCGCGACCTTCGGCCTGCACCGCTACGGCTGGGCCGCCTGCCTCCTGATCACCCTCCCCTGGTTCCTGGACCGCCGGGTCCCCCGCCTGCCCGCGACCGAGGTGTCGTACGACCGCACGGCGGGCCGGATGGCCGTACGGGTCGCCTCCTTCGCCTGCCTCCCGGGCGACCCGGCGGCGGCGCTGCCCGGCGCGGTCGTCGTGGCCGGCGAGGAGGCGCTGCGGGCCGAGGTGCGGGCGGCCGTCGCCGAGCACCTGGAACCGGTCCTCGGCGGCTTCGGACCGCGGATGCGGCGGCGCGGGCGCGCCCTGTGGGGCATGGCGACCGACGAGGTCGTCGAGGGGCTCTGGTACATCGCCGGCCTGCTCGGCGAGGAGGCGCGGGCCGTACGCGAACTCGAACGGCTGCTCCCGGGCGCGACCAAGCCGTACGTGGGCTCGGCCGCCTTCCGGGTGCTGTCAGGACCGGCCGGGGAGCCGCTGCCCACCCGGGACCGGGCGAGCTGCTGCATGTACTACACACTGCGCCCCGAGGACACCTGCGCCACCTGCCCGCGTACCTGCGACGACGTCCGGATCGCCAAACTCGCGGCGGCCGCGGCGGCCTGAGGCTTCCTCAGGCGGGACGCGGTCCCGCCCCCGGGACACAGCACCGCACGGCATCCACTAAGATCGCCATCGGCAGGAGCGTCCCTGCGGGGACAGGGAATTCACAACTTCCTCACTTGCCGCAGGAACTTTCCGAGGAACCACCCGTATGGGTAGTCTTACTCGAACTCAGCTCCCGCCCCTCACGCGGCAGTTCGAGCAGAATGCCGCCCTGGGGCATCCCCTTGCACTTCCTTGGCGGCCTCTTGCCCCGAAACCCCCTGAGGGCCAGTGGGGTTGGGCCACTATGGCGGGCGATACGCCCTATCCCAATGCAAGGGACCCCTAGATGAGACTGACCGACATATCGCTGAACTGGCTGCTTCCCGGCGCCGTACTGCTCCTGGGCATGCTGGTCGCGGTGGCGGTGCTCGCGCGCTCCAAGCGGTCCGGCGGGGAGCACGCGAAGGACGACTCGTGGGAGCGCAGCGAGGAGCGCCGCCGGCGCAAGGAAGCCGTGTACGGCACCGTCTCCTACGCGCTCCTGTTCGCCTCCGCGTCGGTCGCGGCGGCCCTCTCGTTCCGCGGGCTGGTCGGCTTCGGCCAGCAGAACCTCGGCCTCTCCGACGGCTGGGAGTACCTCGTGCCGTTCGGTCTGGACGGCGCGGCGATGTTCTCCTCCGTCCTCGCGGTGCGCGAGGCGAGCCACGGTGACGCGGCCCTCGGCTCCCGGATACTCGTGTGGACGTTCGCGGGCGCCGCGGCCTGGTTCAACTGGGTGCACGCGCCCCGGGGCGTCGACCACGCGGGCGCTCCCCAGTTCTTCGCCGGCATGTCGCTGTCCGCGGCCGTCCTCTTCGACCGCGCGCTGAAGCAGACCCGCAAGGCCGCCCTGCGTGAGCAGGGTCTGGTGCCGCGTCCGCTGCCGCAGATCCGTATCGTCCGCTGGCTGCGTGCCCCCCGCGAGACCTACAAGGCCTGGTCGCTGATGCTCCTCGAGGGCGTGCGCAGCCTGGACGAGGCGGTCGACGAGGTGCGCGAGGACAAGCGGCAGAAGGAGACCAACCGGCTGCGCCGCCGCGAGCAGGACCGTCTGGAGCGGGCCCAGCTCAAGGCCATAAGCCGGGGCCACCGCGGCTTCGTCGGACGTGGCCGGCAGGACGAGGTGCAGCACCAGGTCGAGCGCGCCTCGCAGCCCACTGCGGAGCCTGCCATATCGGCGCCGGAGCAGCTGCCCGTACGCCAGCGGCCCTCCCTTCAGCCCGTCCGCAAAGGGTCTGACCCGATCACGGTCGACCTGACCGCGGAGGACGACACAATGGCGCTGCCGCGCCTCGACTCCCTGGAGCGCAAGCTCAAGGACCTTGAGCAGCAGTTCGGCTGATCACCTGCTGCCGTATACACAACGGGACGGGGGCGTGACCTTCAAGGTCACGCCCCCGTCCCGTTGTGTATACGGCCCCGGCCCCCGTCAGGCGGCCTCCGCGTCCAGTTCGAACCACACCGACTTCCCGACCTCGTGCGCCTGCACGCCCCACGCGTCCGCGAGGGAGTCGACCAGCACCAGGCCCCGGCCGTGTGTGCCGTCGCCGGTGCCCGGGGTGCACACCCGCGGCCTGCGGGCCACGAAGTCCCGTACCTCCACCCGCAGTTGGCTGGGTTCCACGACCGCCGTCAGGACCGCCTCGCGGTCGGTGTGGACGAGCGCGTTGGTGACGAGTTCGCTGGTGAGCAGTTCCGCTATCTCGGAGCGGCCGGGACGCCCCCAGTGCCGCAGCAGTTCCCGCAGTTCCCTGCGCGCCTCGGGCACCGCCCGCAGGTCCGACCGTCCCAGTCGGCGCCTGAGCTGTGACGCGTGCCCCCGTTCCGTCGTGTCGGTCTCTTCCCCCGCCGTCTGCGCCGAGGAGGCCCCGATGGCCACGGGACCGCCCCCTCGTGCCTGACTGTTCATGACCCCCGCCCGCACGCTGTTGCCGGATCCCCTCCTGATCGAACACGTTCACGGGATCCATGCCCGCTCGGGCACGGGCCAGTCATGTCACGTCGATGACGACCGGGTGTTCGGCCAAGTCCCGGGTCCGCTCCGGCCCGTACGTCGCCGCCCGGACCGTCCCGTACGCGCCAAGGGTGCCGCGGACCCGGCGTGATTCAGCCCCGCACGCAACCCCCCGAGCTGTTTCACGCGGTCCGCGGCACCGGCGAACCTGGCCGAAAGCCGACCTCCCGGCTACTTGCCCCCGAGGCCCTTGGTGCCGATGTGAATGATCTTGTGGGTGGAGCGGGTCATGTCGACGACCAGCTTCGTGGTGACGTTGCGGCTCCAGGTGAGGGTGATGGCGGCCTCCGTGTAGTCGGCCGTACCGTTGTCCGTGACCTTCCATTTGAGCGGGGTGTTCTGGGCCCGCAGCACGCCGTCCGCGTGCTCCCGGTTCTCCCAGGCCTTGAGCTTCTTCAGGTAGGTCGGGTCGATGTAGTAGGCGCGCAGCGCGGTGGACAGGTGGCCGCTGCCGTCCGGGGCGCTCTCCGCGTCGATGTAGGCGCCGTAGAAGTCGGCGATGCGGGTGATGTTGTCGGCCGGGCTGCCGGCGACGCTGCGCGGAGCGCCGGCCGAGGCCTGGGCGGTGACGCCGAGCCCCAGGGCCACGGCCACGACGCCGGCGGTGAGGACGGCGCGGGTCTTGCTGCTCATGTCTGATTCCCCGTGTTCTGTGTGTGCGGTGTGCGGTGATGGTCTTCCGGGGCCGTCCTCCCGTCCCCCGAACGGGAGGACGGCCCCGGTTCCTGCGGTGGCCGTGGGTCAGTGGAGCTTGTGCACGGCCGTGACGGTCGTCTTCTTGAACGCCTTCACCGGCGCGTCCGCGAAGCCGCCCATCCGCCCCCAGTCCACGACGGTGACGGTGCGCCCCTCCCGGCCGACCGAGAGCAGCCGGATGTCGGTGGCGCCCCAGGAGGTCACGGTGTGCAGGGCGTAGACATGGGCGCCGTTCCCCACCGGCAGGGTGCCGTGGTCCCGGAACGCGGCCTGCATCGCCGGATCCTCCATCTCGATCCGGTCCGCGCAGGACACGATGTCCTCGTCGAGCTTCGCGAACCGGCCCTTCGCCACCCTGACGCTGGGCAGCTCGGCACTGATCTGACGGGCAGTCGTGTCGAGGTCGGTCCGGAACTCCCGGAACCAGGTGTCCTGGCCGCTGCCGAGCGCGACGCCCACGCAGATGTCCTGCCTGTCCTCCTCCGGTATGCCGGCGATGACTCTGCCTGCGGTCCAGGACGTGCCGGGCTGCGCCGGCAGGTCGGCCGCCGTGAGGAAGCCGGGCGGCTTCGGGGCGGCCGCCGCCGGGGCGGCGAGTGCGGTGCCGACGGCGAGTGCGGCGCCGGCGAGTGCGGTGAGCGCGCCTGCTCGGGTGCGCTTGGGCATGGCTGATCCCCCGTGGGTTCGGTGCATGGGTGCGGGATGCCGCCGACGGCGCCGGATGGTCGGTCCGGCCCTGGTCGGTGCGACACCAGAAGCATCGGCCGTCACCTCGCCGGACGGCAACGGCCACCGGCCGTTTCACCGGCCTGGAACCATCCCAGCCCTGCTGACGTGCAGGTATATGAGTGCCTGGGATACGGACGAGCGGGGGAAGGTGCCGGTGCGCGACGACGTCGGGGAGTTCGCGGCGCTGCTTCGGCAGTTGAAGGACCGTACGGACCGGAGCTACGGCTCCCTGGCCCGCCGCCTGAACATGAACACCTCCACCCTGCATCGCTACTGCGCGGGCGAGGCGGTGCCGCTGGACTTCGCTCCGGTGGAACGCCTGGCCGCGTTCTGCGGGGCGACACCGCAGGAACGGCTCGAACTCCACGAGCGCTGGCTGCGCGCGGTCGCGGCACGCCAGCGACCGCGCGCCACGGAGGGCACGGAGGGCACGGAGGGCACGGACCCCACAGAGACCGCCGGACTCGCGGACAGCTCCGGCTCCGCGGAGGCGGAACCGCAGACCCCGCGAGCCCTCGGCGCAGAACCCTCGACGAAAGCGGCCCCGGCCGCCCGCCCCTGGTACCGGCGGCGCCGCACACTGGTCGCCTCGGCGGTGGCCACCGCCCTGCTGGCGACACTCGGCACCCTGGCCGCCCTCCCGGACGACCGGGCGGCCGGCGGCACCGCGGCCCGGGGCACCGGCTCCTCCGACACCACCGCCGCCGGCGACGCCCAGCGGCACGGCACCGGCCGCACCGGCCCGGCGCCGGATCCCACCTCGGCCACCCCGTCGTCCTCCGCCTCCCCGGACGGCGCCAAGACCTCCTCCCCCACGGACCGGAGCACGCCCGGCACCCCGGTCCCGACCGCCGTCCCCCTCACCTGGACGGCCGACTCGCAGCTCTGGGAACTGGGCTGCGACCACGACTACGTCATCGACAAGCAGCCGGCCCAGGTCCCGCCGCCGCCCGCCCCGCAGGACGCCGGCACCTGGGCGGCCACCCAGAACGCGGTGCACGGCGGCAACACCATGGTGGACGTCTCCGTGCAGGGCCGTTCGTCCACCGCCGTCGTCCTGGAGGACCTGCGGGTGCGTGTCGTCGGCCGTACGGCCCCCGCGCCCGGCATCGCCTACTCCATGGCCGACGGCTGCGGCGGCGGGCTCACCCCGCGCTACTTCGACGTGAACCTGGACAAGGACCGCCCCATCGCCCGCCCGGTGGCCGGTGAGGGCCCCGACGGGAAGACCGTCTCGACGATGCACCTGCCCTACCGGGTGTCCGCCACCGACCCGGAGGTGCTGCGCGTCAAGGCGAGCACGGTCGGCTGCGACTGCCGCTGGTACCTCGAACTCGACTGGTCGTCACAGGGCCGCAGCGGCACGGTCCGGATCGACGACCACGGCCGCCCGTTCCGCACCAGCTCCATCAAGGGCCTGCCGCACTACTGGTACGGCTTCGTGGACGGCGTCCGCCAGTGGGTGCCCACCGACTGAGCGAGGGGTCCTGTCACGGCCTGGGCACGTTGCGCAGGTTGGAGCGGGCCATCTGGACCATCCGGCCCACGCCGCCGTCGAGGACCATCTTGGACGCGGAGAGCGCGAAGCCGGTGACCATCTCGGCCTTGATCTTCGGCGGGATGGACAGCGCGTTGGGGTCGGTGACCACGTCGACCAGGGCCGGGCCCTTGTGGTTGAAGGCGTCCTTCAGCGCGCCCGCGAGCTGCCTGGGCTTCTCGACCCGCACCCCGTAGGCCCCGCAGGCCAGCGCCACGGCGGCGAAGTTGGGATTGGTGTTGGCGGTGCCGTACGCGGGCAGCCCCGCGACCAGCATCTCCAACTCGACCATGCTCAGCGCGGAGTTGTTGAACAGCACCACCTTCACCGGCAGGTCGTACTGGACGAGGGTGAGGAAGTCGCCCATCAGCATGGCGAATCCGCCGTCCCCGGACATCGACACGACCTGCCGTCGCCGGTCGGTGAACTGGGCGCCGATCGCCATCGGCAGCGCGTTGGCCATCGAGCCGTGCGAGAAGGAACCGATGACCCGGCGGCGGCCGTTGGGCGAGATGTAGCGGGCCGCCCACACGTTGCACATGCCGGTGTCGACGGTGAACACCGCGTCGTCGGCGGCGAGTTCGTCGAGGACCGAGGCCACGTACTCCGGATGGATCGGGACGTGCTTCTCGACCTTCCGGGTGTACGCCTTCACCACCCCCTCCAGCGCGTCCGCGTGCCTCTTGAGCATCCGGTCGAGGAACCGCCGGTTCTCCTTGGCCCGCACCCGCGGCACCAGACAGCGCAGCGTCTCGCGCACGTCCCCCCACACCGCCAGGTCGAGGCGGGAGCGGCGGCCGAGGACCTCGGGGCGGACGTCGACCTGCACGATCTGCACGTCGTCGGGGAGGAAGGCGTTGTACGGGAAGTCGGTGCCGAGCAGGATCAGCAGGTCGCACTCGTGGGTGGCCTCGTAGGCGGCGCCGTAGCCGAGCAGTCCGCTCATGCCGACGTCGTAGGGGTTGTCGTACTGGATCCACTCCTTGCCGCGCAGGGCGTGGCCGACCGGGGACTTGATCTTCTCCGCGAGTTCCATGACCTCCGCGTGGGCGCCGGCCGTGCCGCTGCCGCAGAACAGGGTCACCTTGTCCGCCGCGTCGATCATCGCGACGAGCCGGTCGAGTTCCTCGTCGCCGGGGCGGACGGTCGGCCTGGAGGTGACGATGGCCGCCGAGGCCGACTGCTCCGGGGCGGGCTCGTCGGCGATGTCGCCCGGCACCGAGACGACACTCACCCCGCTGCGGCCGACCGCGTGCTGGATGGCGGTCTGGAGCAGCCGGGGCATTTGCTTCGGGCTGGAGATCAGCTCGCTGTAGTGGCTGCACTCCTGGAAGAGCCGGTCCGGGTGGGTCTCCTGGAAGTAGCCCAGGCCGATCTCACTGGAGGGGATGTGGGAGGCGAGGGCGAGCACCGGAGCCATCGAGCGGTGGGCGTCGTACAGGCCGTTGATCAGGTGCAGGTTGCCCGGGCCGCAGGAGCCGGCGCAGGCCGCCAGCGACCCGGTGATCTGGGCCTCGGCGCCGGCCGCGAAGGCGGCGGTCTCCTCGTGGCGGACGTGGATCCAGTCGATGGCGGAGTTGCGGCGGACGGCGTCCACGACCGGGTTGAGGCTGTCGCCGACGACGCCGTAGAGGCGGCGCACGCCGGCGCGGACGAGGATGTCGACGAACTGCTCGGCGACGTTCTGCTTGGCCATGGCGGTCGGGCACCCTTCGGCTGCGCGGATCTCCGGCTCCCCCCTCCCTCCCCCGCGATGCCCTTCCATGTATCCACAGCCGCCGCGCTCACGCCTCCCAGACGGCCGCCGCCGTACGGTCGTCGGCGTACCCCTTGACCCGTACCTGGGCGTCTGCGAGGAACGCGGCGAGGCCCGGCGGGGTGCGGCCGGACCAGCGCCGGGCCAGGTAGGCGCAGAGCGCGGGCTCGCCGCGCAGCGGTTCGGCGAGGCCGCCCGTGCACATCACGAGCGCATCACCCGGGCGGGCTACCGAGGCCCGGAACAGGAACGGGTCGCGGGGCGGTTCGGGGGCCGGTTCGTAGGGGCTCGGCGGGGTCGGGATGCCGAGGTCCATGGTGAGCCGGTCGCCGTCCGGGGTCTCGGAGGGCAGCGAGCCGAAGCCGAGCACGGGTTCGCCGGCGGTGTCGGTGTCGACGCGCGGCTCGATGTCCTGCCACTCGCCGCCCCGGAGCCGGAACAGCCCGCCCTCGCCGACGCCGAAGAAGACCCGGGTGCGGCACTGGGGGTGGGCGGGCAGGAGGAGGCAGCGCAGGCTGGCCGTGTACTCCTCGGTGGCGATGCCCTGTTCGGCGGCGCTGGCGCGGAGCTTGCCGAGGCTGCGGTCGGTGAGCCGGTGCAGCCCGGACTTGAGGTCGCCGCGGCGGGCGGCCTGGATGTCCTCGGTGAGCCGCTGGTGGCTGCGGCCCACGGCCCGGGCGATCCACTCGCACACCTCGGCGGCGGCCCGGTGCGCGCCGGGGGTGGCCCGGGCGCCGGTGGCCATGGCGACGAGGACCAGGGCCTGCTCGCCGGCCCCGAACCGGGCGGTGAGCAGGGCGTCGCGGCGCGGCTCGCCCCGGAACCGGGCGGAGTCGCCGCGCTGGGAGACGGCCCGCAGGGTGCAGGCGCCGTACCGGGCGCCGTCCAGGACGGTGTCGGCGACCAGGTCGTCCAGTTCGTCGGGGTCGGCGGCGGGCAGGGCGGTGGGCTCGGCGTCGTAGGTGGGCGGTCCGGAGCCGACGTAGTCCACGGAGGAGGCCGAGGCGGCGGACCCGGCCGGGGTGGCCACGGCAGCCGAGGCGTCCGGGACCGCCAAGGCGCCCCAGGCGTCCAGGGCGTCCGCGCCCGCCAGGGCTGCCGTTTCCGCCCTTTGCACCGGCGCTGCCATTGCTGCCGGTGCTGTCGGTGCTGTCGGTGCTGTCGGTGCGGCATGCGGCGGCAGCGCCGGCAGGTCGGGGCGGGTCGCGGGATGGGAGTCGGCCGGGGCGTCGTCGTCCGCCTCCAGCAGCTCCTGGTCCTCCTCGTCCCACGGCCAGGTCTTGGGAGCGGCCCTGGTGTCCTCCGCGGGGGCGGCGGCCGCCCGCTGTGCCGGCACGGTCGGCGGTGCCTGCTCGTCGCCCGGTTCCGCGGTGACGCCCCGCCGTCCCCCCACCGTGTTCTTCGCCGAGGCGAAGCGGTCGTCCAGGGAATCGGGTGCGGCCGTGGGTCCGGTGTCCTCGGTGGAGTCGTCGTACAACTGCCCCCACCAGTCGTCGTCATGACGGGTGGGCCTACCCCCTGGCTGGCTCATGCCCCTAATTGTCCACCGCACGGGCCGGATGAAAACGGGGCATCCGGAAAATCCCGCACCCGACCTCGTCTCGAACGGCGTGTCGAGGGACATCTCGAACATCCGTACAAGGAAAGGGAATCGACGACACGCGCGGGACGGGCGGCGCGGACGGTACGGACGACGCGGGCGCGGCGCACGAGAGGGACAGGGCGCGGCCGGCGGAGGTGACGGAAGTGCCGGGGGCTGACACGTGTGAGTCGCCGGGTGGTCCCACCCCCCACGGGAGAACCACCCGGCGACACCGGAGTGACCGGCCCCAGATCCCCTACGCGTACGCGCGTCATGGGGCCGGTCACCGTTCGCACGGCCGAACGCCGGGGCGCCGGCCGGAAGGCCAGATTGTGACGGGTCTTCCTGACGGTCAGCTGTGAACGACGGATCGGTTTCCCGTGCGAAGGTGCTGCGGTGACGTGATCTTGGCAGAGTGACGCGCGGTACGGCGATGATGTGCCCCGGCGGGTTTGCGCCGTGGCCGGTTCCCGCCATGCCATCGGGGATCGAGGGAGGATTGCGGGTCGATGCTGGCAGCGCTGGGGCTGGACGAACGGGACGAGTCGGCGTACCGGGCGCTGGTGTCCGCGGGCGCCGCCGACGTGCCCGGCCTGGCACGGCGGCTGACGCTGGCTGAGCCGGACACCGAGCGGGCGCTGCGCCGGCTGGAGCGGCACGGGCTGGCCGCCCGGTCCTCGGGACGGCCGGGCCGCTGGGTGGCGGCGCCGCCCGGGGTCGCGCTGGGCGCGCTGCTCACCCAGCAGCGGCACGAGCTGGAGAAGGCGGAGCTGGCGGCGGCGCTGCTTGCGGAGGAGTACCGGGCGGCGGCCGCCGAGCCCGCGGTGCGGGACCTGGTGGAGGTGGTGACCGGTGCCCCGGCCGTCGCCCGGCGGTTCCGCCAGCTCCAGCTGGGCGCCCTGGACGAGGTGTGCGCGCTGGTCACGGACAAGCCGGTGGCCGTCACCGGCGCGGAGAACGACGCGGAGGAACAGGCCGCGCACCGGGGTGTCCGCTACCGGGTGGTGGTGGAGCGGCCGGCGCTCGACCTGCCGGACGCGCTCACGGAGCTGACGGCGGCCCTGGGCCGGGACGAGCAGGTGCGGGTGGCGGAGCGGGTGCCGACGAAGCTGGTGGTCGCCGACCGCGCGCTGGCGCTGGTCCCGCTCACCTCCCGCACCGCGGAACCCGCCGCCCTGGTGGTGCACGCCAGCGGCCTGCTGGAACTCCTCTGCGGCCTGTTCGAGTCGGTGTGGCGGGAGGCGCTGCCGCTGCGCCTCGGCGCGAGCGGGGTGCGCGAGGAGCAGCCGGACGGCCCCGACGCCACCGACCTGGAGGTGCTCTCGCTCCTGCTGGCCGGCCTGACCGACGCGAGCGTCGCCAAGCAGCTGGACCTCGGCCTGCGGACGGTGCAGCGCCGGGTGAAGCGGCTGATGGAGCTGGCCGGGGTGGCGACCCGGCTGCAGCTGGGCTGGCACGCGTACGAGCGGGGCTGGGTGACCCGGAACTGACCTGCGCGTCCCGCGGTCGTCCGGCACTCTGGGCAGATGGGAGCAGGGGAACTCCTGCTGGTCGGCCTGGTGCTGGTGCTCGGCCTGTGCGGGGTACTGGTGCCCGGGGTGCCGGGGACGGGACTGGTGTGGGCCGCGGTGCTGTGGTGGGCGCTGTACGACCCGCGCCCGGTGGCGTGGTCGGTCCTGGTCGGGGCCACCGTGGTGCTGCTGACGGCGCTGGTGGTCCGCTGGGTCCTGCCCCCGCGCCGGCTCCGGGCGAGCGGCGCCACCCCCCGGATGGCCGTGTACGCCGGCACCGGCGCCGTCCTCGGTTTCGTCCTGCTCCCCGTCGTCGGCGCGATCCCCGGTTTCATGGCCGGGATCTACCTGCACGAGCGCCTCCGTCTCGGCCGGCCCGCCGAGGCGCGGGCCGCCCTGCGCACCACGATGAACGCGGGCGGCTCCAGCGTGCTGGCCGAGTTCCTCGCCTGCCTGCTGGTCACGGCCGGCTGGCTGACCGCGGTGATCTGGACCGCGGGCTGAGGACTGAGGGCTGAGGGCTCAGAGCAGGTCGGCGAGCGGGACGGCGTCGGCCAGGGCGCGCGCGCCGGCGTCGTTGAAGTGCAGGTGGTCGCCGGGGTCGTAGGCGGGCCGGATGCGGTCGGGCTGCTGCGGATCCCGTACGACGGCGTCGAAGTCGACGTACGCGTCGAAGATCTGCCCGGTGCGGATCAGCGCGTTCACCTGCTGCCGTACCGCCTCCCGGGCGTCGGTGTACGCGCTGTACCCGGCGTACGGCGTCAGGGTCGCGCCGACCACCCGGATGCCCCGCTCGTGGGCACGGGTCACGATGGTCCGGTAGGCCCGGACGAAGTCCTCGGGGTCGGTGGTCTCCGGGGTGCCCTTGATGTCGTTGATGCCTTCGAGGAGGACCAGGGTCCGGACCCCGCTGCGGTCGAGCGCGTCGGCGTCCAGGCGGTTGAGGGCTCCCGGTCCTCCGGTGCTGTCGAGCATGAGCCGGTTCCCGGAGATGCCGGCGTTGAGGACACCGATCGGGAAGGGCCGCAGGCGGTCCGCGAGGCGGTCGGGCCAGCGGTGGTCGGCGTCCATGCTGGTGCCGTTGCCGTCGGTGAGGGAGTCGCCGAAGGCGACCACGGTGCCGCGGGTCACGGCCCGCACGTCGACGCCGGTGACGTAGTACCAGTGGCCGGTGGTGGCGGTGTAGGCGTCCCCGTCCTCGTCGTCGGCCCGCCCGGCGCCGTCCTTGGCGAGGTAGCTGGTCCGCAGCGCGACCCGGTGGTAGGTGGCGGGCCCGGAGTCGCCGGGGGTCTCGACGCTGACCAGCAGATCGGCGGCGGCCGGGACGGCGAGCGGCACCGGGTCGCTGACCAGGTCCTGCCCGACGGGGACGACGGCGGTGCCGGCGCCCGTGAAGGTGGCGGCGCGCATCGACCCGGGTACGGCGTCCGGGCCGGCGCCCTGCCGCAGGGCGACGGTGACGGCTCCGAGCCGGAGCGGGGCGCTGCCGAGCCGGTTGCTGACCCGCACGCGGACCGCGCTGCCGCCGACGCTCAGGTGAACGACGTTGCGGAACGCGGCGCCGGGCACCGCCGGGTCGGTACCGGAGGGCGCGGCCTCCCAGCTTCCCGCCCAGAGCGAGGGCGCGGCGTCGGCACCGGCCCGCCCGGTCACCCCCACCACCGGCAACAACGCCACCGCGAGCAGCCGCCCGACCCTGCGCATCCACACCTGCCCTTCCGAAGGCCCACTGGAGGGGAAGGTGACATACGGGCGATGCCGCGAACGGCAACTCGACCGGGAGACCACTCGGGTGGCGGAGCGCGGACGGGGTCGTCCTTTCGACCAGCCGCGGGCAGTCGTGCCTTACGGAACGCCGTCGAGCGAACCCCGGCTGCTCCCCGGCTCTCCGTCCGCCAGCAGGTGCCGGACGGCGTACGACCGCCAGGGCCGCCACTCGTCCGGTACGTCGAGTCCGGGCGGGGCGACGTCGGGGTCGGCGAGGGCGCGGACGCGGATGGTGGCGAGGGTGCCCGGGTCCATCCCGGGCAGCGCTCGCAGCGCCGCCTCCGCCTCGTCCCGGTCGGTGCCCGGATCCAGCCGTACCGTCCCGTCGGCGAGGGCCGCGGCCAGCGCGCCGAGGCTGCCGTCGGGCTCCGCTTCCGCGAGCACCGCGGGCTCGGGGAAGAGGTGGGTGAGACCGCCGGACGGCGCGTCCAGCGCCTTGCCGTACCGCTGCACCAGCCGCTCGGCGGCCTCGGTGCCGACGAGCGCCCGTACGGCGGCCTCGGCCGGGTCGGCGGCGCCGGGTGACCGCAGCCCCGGCCGGGCGGCGACCAGCGGAGCGAGCCGGGGGTCGTCGGCGAGCCGTTCGTCGACGGCGTACGGGTCGGCGTCGAGGTCGAAGAGCCGGCGCAGCCGCTGTACGGCGGTGGTCAGGTCGCGCGGGTCGGTGAGGCGCAGCCGGGCGTCGAGCCAGCCGCCGGGATGGGCGCCGAGGCCCGTGGCTGTGGTGCCGGTCCGCTCCTCGACGGCGACGACGGCGTGGCCGTACGGCAGTCGCAGGGTACGGCGGTAGGTGCGCGTGCCGGAGAGGCCGGTGACCTCCTCCACGCCGGGTACGGATTCCCGCGCCAGCAGGTCGAAGACGGGGCCGGCCTGGTACGGGCCGCGGTGGGCGAGGCGCAGCGGGATCCCGGTGGCGGGGGAACCGCGCCGTGCGCCCCGGCCGCCGGGTGCGGCCTCGCGCAGCCCGCTCGGGGTGGTGGCGTACACGGCGCGGACGGTGTCGTTGAACTGCCGGACACTGGCGAATCCGCTCGCGAACGCGATCTCCGTGATCGGCAGCTCGGTGGTCTGCAGCAGCGTGCGCGCGGTGTGCGCCCGCTGGGCCCGGGCGAGGGCGACGGGGCCGGCGCCGAGCTCGGCGGTGAGCTGCCGCTGCACCTGGCGAGCGCTGTAGCCGAGCCGGTCGGCGAGCCCGCCGACGCCCTCCCGGTCCACGACACCGTCGCCGATCAGCCGCACGGCCCGGCCGACGACGTCGGCGCGGACGTTCCACTCGGCGGACCCCGGTACGGCGTCCGGCCGGCACCGCCGGCAGGCCCGGAAGCCGGAGCCCTGCGCGGCGGCCGCGGTGGGGAAGAAGCGGACGTTGCGCCGCTTGGGGGTGACGGCGGGGCAGCTGGGACGGCAGTAGATCCCGGTGGTCTCGACGGCGAAGAAGAACGCGCCGTCGAACCGGGCGTCCCGGCTGCGGACCGCCTCGTACCTGGTGTCCTCGTCCATCACGGTTCAAGTGTGGGCGAGGGGAGGAGAGCGGGCTGGCGGGAATCGGACATCACGCTGGAACGCTCCCCGGCCGCTACTGCTACTGCCAACGGCCCCGTTTCGCCTCCATCGCCGCCTTCCCCTCCGCGCCCCTCTTCTTCCAGTCCTTCTTGATCTCGGACCGTAGCCGCGCATCGGTCTTCGCGACGATCCACTGGTTCTCCCGCATGAGCTTGCGGTAGCTCTCCAGCCGGCGTACGGGCAGCTCTCCGGACTCCACCGCGGAGCGCACCGCGCAGCCCGGCTCGCTCTCGTGGCCGCAGTCGGAGAACCGGCACTCCTCCGCGAGTTCCTCGATCTCGGAGAACACCTGCCCGACCCCGGTCTCGGCGTCGAACAGGCCGACGCCGCGCAGCCCCGGCGTGTCGATCAGGACTCCCCCGCCCGGGAGCGCGAGGAGGTTGCGGGTGGTGGTCGTGTGCCGGCCCTTGCCGTCGACGTCCCGGGCGGCCCGGACGTCCATCACGTCCTCCCCGAGGAGCGCGTTGGCGAGAGTGGACTTGCCGGCGCCGGACTGGCCGAGCAGCACGGACGTACCGGAGCCGACGAGGGCGACCAGCGTGTCCAGGCCGTCGCCCGCGTGCGCGCTGACCGTGAGGACGGACACGCCCGGGGCCGTCGTCTCGACGTCCTGGACGAGGTGCGCGAGGGTCACCGGGTCCGGGACCAGGTCAGCCTTGGTGAGGACCACGACCGGCTGCGCCCCGGACTCCCAGGCCAGCGCCAGGAACCGCTCGATGCGGCCGAGGTCGAGTTCGACGGCGAGGGACACCGCGACGATCGCGTGGTCGACGTTGGCGGCGAGGATCTGCCCCTCGGACCGCTTGGAGGAGGTGGAGCGCACGAAGGCCGTGCGCCTGGGCAGCAACGTCCGCACGTACCGCGGATCGTCGGCTTCGGGGTCGACGGCGACCCAGTCCCCCGTGCACACGATCTTCATCGGGTCACGGGGTACGACGAACTCGGTGTCGGCACGGACGAAGCCTGCCGCAGTGACGACATCGCACTGGCCACGGTCGACCCGCAGCACACGGCCGGGTACCAGCCCCAGTTCGGCGTGCGGAGCGAATGCAGTGGTCCAGCCTTCGTCCCACCCGTAGGAAGCGAGGGCGTGCCGGCCATCGGAGGTGGAAGAGGCGTTGAGCGAGGTGTGGAACAAGGGGAACCCTTCGAAGGGTGGCCCCGGCGGCGCGCTCGGCGCGTGGAGGATGTGTCGGGTGTCAGCCGGAGACCACAGGGGTGGAAACGATGATGAACTCCTGAATGCGGGCAGCGCCCGTCACCGTGACAGTCATCAATGTCCTCACCTCCTGCTTTCTCGACGAACCGACACTGGTCCCTCGGGAACGGAACACGACCGTGCCCCGGGAACGGGGAAACCGTAGCCCCGCCCCGGGGCACTGCGCCAGCGATTAACCCGGCCGGGGTCGGGTCAGGCGGTGGCCACCGCGCACTGGCCTCGGTCGGCCTTCGCCGGCCCGGCCGCGCTGGGACGGACCTCGAAGTCGAACATGGCGGTGGGTACGTACAACGAGCAGCAGGCGTTGGGGATGTCGACGATGCCGCTGATACGTCCCTCGATGGGGGAGGAGCCGAGCAGCAGGTAGGCCTGCTCTCCGCTGTAACCGAACTTCTTGAAATACTCGACGGCGTTGAGGCAGGCCCGGCGGTAGGCCAGCGTCGCGTCAAGGTAGTAGTTCGTGTCCGTGTCGTGGTCGACGGAGACCCCGATGAAGGTGAGGAACTCCGTGTACCTCGGCTCGACGTTGCCCGGAATGAACACCGGGTTGGTGGAGATGCCGTACGTCTCCATGCCGCCCTTGATCAGGTCGACGTGGAAGTCGATGAAGCCGCCCATCTCGATGGCACCGCAGAAGGTGATCTCTCCGTCGCCCTGGCTGAAGTGCAGGTCGCCTCCGGAGAGCTTGGCGTCCTTGACGTGCACGGGGTAGAAGACCCGCGAACCGCGTGTGAAGTTCTTGATGTCCTGGTTGCCTCCGTTCTCGCGGGCCGGCACCGTGCGGGCGCCTTCCGCGGCGATGCGCCGGGCGAGGTCCCCGGTGGCCGTGCCCGCCAGTGCGTTGGTGGTGTCCGGCGGTACGGCGAGCGGCGGGACCCGGTTCGGGTCGGTGTCGATCAGCGCCTGCTCGCGGGCGTTCCAGCGGGCGAGCATCTCGGCGGACGGGGCGGTTCCGAACAGCCCGGGGTGAGTGATGCCGGTGAAGCGGATCCCGGGAAGGTGACGGGAGACGGCCTGCTGTCCGTGGAAGTCCCAGATCGCTTTGTAGGCGTCCGGGAAGTAGTCGGTCAGGAAGCCGCCGCCGTTGGCCTTGGCGAAGATGCCGGTGTAGCCCCAGCCCTGTCCTGCCGCGTCCCCGGTCTGCTGCGGCACGGGGCCGAGGTCGAGGATGTCGACGACGAGCAGGTCGCCGGGTTCGGCGCCCTCCACGCCTATCGGTCCGCTGAGCATGTGAGGGATGGTCAGGTCGATGTCGCGTACGTCGTCGGCGGTGTCGTTGTTGCCGACCTGGCAGTCGGTCCAGTCGCGGCACTCCATGCGGAACTCCGCTCCCGGCTTCACCATGGCGACGGCGGGGACGTCCGGGTGCCACCTGTTGTGTCCGGGGACATCCTGGTCACGCATCGACTTGCTCTGGTCCACACTGAAGAGAATTTCAGGCATGAGAACTCCTCTTTTCTGATCCGGTCACGTTGCTGCGCCCGCGCCTCCGACCCGCGGGGCGGCCTGGGTCGGCCGCGGCGTTCTGTGGGTGCGCGGCCACAGCCCCGCGAACGCCACCAAGCCGAAGACCGCCAGTGCGATGGCGATCTCGGTGGGGTGTTTCCAGTAGCCGGAGAGCAGCAGGCCGGCGGGAATCACACCGGTGACCCAGCCTTCGATCGCCGTGACCCAACCGGTATAGATCTTGAGGTCGTCCTTCTTGAGACCGAGCAGCAGGAAGAACAGGAACCACAGGTAGGCCCAGTAGAGCCAGATGACTCCGAAGGGGTAATCCTTGAAGAGCCGGAAATTGACGAACGAATACCCCAGGGCGACAACTGCCACGAACAGCGAGTAGTAGCCGACGCCGGTGCTGTCGAGACCGGCGAGCAGGCCGATGCCCACGTAGAGGTAGGTGAAGCCGAAGAGGTAGATTCCGGATGCCGCCAGGATCTTCATGGGGTCGTCGGCGGCGGTGAAGATGAGGTAAGTCGGCGTCAGCACCTGCAGTGCGCCCACGAAAAGGTTGAACACCGCACCCGATCGGGCGTCGACCTTCCCGAGCAGCAGCAATCCGTTCATGAAGAGCACCGCACCGACAAAGAGCAGTCCCACGTTTCCCACGGGGACGCACCTCCTCAGTCCGCGTGGGGAGTGGAATCGCGTGGCGTCAGAGCCGCTGACGAGCTGCCGAGGGCACGGCTCGGCTTCCGGCCCGCGTTGCGTGATTCCGCATTCCGCACACCGCTGCGGGAACGACGTCGTGTTCCGACGCCGAAACCCGCGTGAGACGTTCTGCCTTGTCCACCACCGCCTTCACCACCGACTTCAGGGACGCGGCAGCCGCGAGAGTGCGGGGTGCGGCGGCACCCTTCTGCGGGGCGGCAGTTGGGAGACCACTGCCGGGGCTTCACGCGCTCGCTCCTCCTGGAGACGGAGGGCGGCGACCGCGTGCGAGGTCCGCGTGAGGCCGGGCGAGGAGTACACACGTCTCGCGGCGCCTGCGCACACAGGGCAGCCGAAAGCGGTGGGCGCGGTCCCGATGGCCAACTTCACATCGAAAGGCCCACATCGGCTGCAGAGATATCCGTAGGTTGCCATCAGCAGCCTCCGGATGCCGGTGTTCACCGGCACATCCGGGTGCGTGCGATGCGCGCGGCACAGCGCACAGCGCATTTCCTACCTTCAAGGAGACGTCTCGCACATCCCGATGTCAAGGAGCGGACGACGGGGCGCGGGATTGCAGTGGCGACGCGCGCTCGACTAAAATTCAAGATCATCGGTGTCAGACCGGTTTGCCGGTGCCCTGCCCGTCCTGTCGGAGCAGTGGCCCCGCCGATGGAGGACGGCCATGGCAAAAATCCTTGCGGTGCTCTATCCGGATCCCGTGGGCGGTTATCCCCCCGACTACGCCCGCGACGAGATTCCCACCATCACCGGCTATCCGGGCGGTCAGACCGCGCCGACCCCGCAGGCCATCGATTTCGCCCCGGGACACCTCCTCGGCTGCGTCTCAGGGGAACTGGGACTGCGCCGGTTCCTGGAGGACCGGGGTCACACCCTCGTCGTCACAAGCGACAAGGAAGGGGCGGACTCCGCCCTGGACCGCGAGCTGCCCGACGCCGACGTGGTCGTCTCGCAGCCGTTCTGGCCCGCCTACCTCACCGCCGAACGCATCGCCGCCGCTCCCCGGCTCCGGCTCGCGATCACCGCGGGGATCGGGTCGGACCACGTCGACCTGCCGAGCGCCATCGCCCACGGCATGACCGTGGCCGAGGTGACGTTCAGCAACAGCATCAGCGTGTCGGAGCACGCCGTGATGCAGATCCTCACCCTGGTGCACAACTACCTACCGGCTCACGAGTGGGTGACCGCCAGGAAGGGCTGGAACATCGCCGACAGCGTCTCGCGCGCCTACGACCTCGAGGGCATGGACGTCGGCGTCCTCGGCTCCGGCCGCATCGGCAAGGCGGTACTGCGCCGCCTCAAGCCGTTCGACGTCACGCTGCACTACTGCGACGTGCACCGGCTGCCCAAGGAGGTCGAGGAGGAACTGGAGCTGACCTGGCATCCCGACGCCCGTTCGCTGGCCTCCGCCGTCGATGTGCTCTCCATCCACACCCCGCTGCACCCACAGACGCAGAACCTCTTCGACGACGAGCTGATCGGGGCCATGAAGCGCGGTTCGTACATCGTGAACACCGCCCGGGCACTCATCGTCAACCGGGACGCCGTCGTGCGGGCCCTCGACAGCGGCCAACTGGCCGGTTACGCCGGCGACGTCTGGTACCCGCAGCCGCCACCGCCGGACCATCCCTGGCGCACCATGCCCCACGAGGCGATGACACCGCACGTGTCCGGGTCGACCCTCTCGGCGCAGGCACGCTACGCAGCCGGTACGCGGGAGATCCTGGAGTGCTGGTTCGACGGCCGTCCCATCCGCCCGGATTACCTGATCGTCGAAGGCGGCGGGCTCGCCGGGACGGGAGCGAGTTCCTACACGGTCGCCGGATGACCGCGACGGGCGAGCGCGCCGTCCGACGGGCGGGAAAACAACCGCGGATTCAATGGAAGATCTACCGCTCCGGCTGTGAGCCGGTTCACCCGGAATTTACTGGACGGGCCCGGGCGGAGCCTTTAGCGTCCATAAAAAGATTGCTTTTCATTATCTGGAGACACCGGCGCCGCGGGTAATCCCGCGTAAAAAACCAGGCGACCGCCGGAAAGGTGGACCAGTGAGCATGGACGCGGTATGGGTCCGGGGCGTGACCGGCATTCAGATGCACCACGTGACCGACCTTCAGGATGCCGGCAGGTTTTTGGGCAATGCGGCGATGGCGCTGCGGGCCGCGCACGTGAGGACCGGCGCCGACCGGTACTCCGGCATCGCCGCCGAACTCAAGGCTCTGGTGGAGCGAGTGCGTGAGCTGGAGGACGAGGCGCGGTCGAGCATGCATGAACTGCACTCCACCGACCCCGAGCGGTTCATCCGGTGCCGGGACGGCCACGAGCCGTGGCCGGGTGAGATCCCGGCCGGCTTCATCCCGCGCCACACCTGCAAGGACGAGTGTCTCTACCACGACCGCGAAGTCCTCGACGCCATCATGCAGTGCACCTGCGGCCGGCCGCCGTGCCGGGCCTGTGAGATCGGCGGGAAGCTCTGACGAGCCCCTGGGCTCCGATGGCCGAGCCGGATCGAAACACCACCTGATCACGTAAGGTCGCACATCCCACGCGCATCCCCCTCGGGGTGATCCGGACCGGCCGTCGTCCGCCGGAACGCCGGTCGATGCCGGCGACGCTCCCGCGCGGCCCGCGGCTGGTGTCGTACCGGGCACGGAATGGTTGCGGCACGGGCTTCCCGCCGTACCGGCGTCCGGGGTGGGGAAGCATGACGGCCATGAGCCGAGACCGCTACGTCGACTTCCTGCGCGCGTGGGCGATCGTGCTGGTGGTGCTCGGCCACTGGCTGATCACCGCCCTGGTCCGGGAGCCCGGCGGCCGGATCACCGCCCCGGAGCTGCTGGCGGACGTTCCCTGGACCCAGTGGCTGACCCTCGCGTTCCAGATCATGCCGCTGTTCTTCCTGGCCGGGGGCCATGCCGCGGGCGGTTCCTGGTCACGTGCCCGGGCGGCCGGGGGCACGCCCGCGGGCTGGCTGGGGCGGCGGGCGCTGCGGCTGCTTCTTCCGGTGGCCGTCTACAGCGGTGCAGTGTTCCTCGCGGTCGGTGTCTGCTCGGCGGTCGGCGTGGACCCGGACACGCTGGCGCTGGTGGGCTGGGCGATGGCGATGCAGTTCTGGTTCCTGCCGGTGTATCTGCTGCTCAGCGCCCTGACGCCGGCGCTGTACGCGGCGCACCGGCGCTGGGGGCCGCGCGTCCCGCTCGCGATGGGGGCGGTCGCCGTGGCGGTCGACGCGCTCGTGGTGACGGTGCACGCTCCCTATGCGGGCCTGCTGAACTACGTGCTGGTGTGGGGTGTCGCCTACCAGCTGGGGTTCTGCTGGCGGGACGGTCTGCTGACCGGCCGCCGGCTCGTGCCGCTCGCGATGGCGGCGGGCGGCGGGCTGGCGTTCGCCGCGCTCGTGGCCCTCGGGCCGTTCCCGGTCAGCCTGATCCTGGTGACCGGGCAGAACCCCGGCAACACCGATCCGCCGTCGGCCGCGATGCTGGCGTGGCTGGTCGCCCAGGTCGGCCTGAGCCTCCTCGCCGCGCCGCCGCTGCGGCGGCTGCTGGACCGCGAGCGGGTGTGGCGGGTGGTCCGTCCCGTGGGCGGGGCCAGCATGACGCTGTATCTGTGGCACATGCTGCCGGTGCTGGTCGTCGCCGCCGCGTTCTACCTGACCGGCCTCGCGCCCGAGCCGACGCTCGGGTCCGCGGCGTGGTGGGGGCTGCGCGTGCCGTGGCTGCTGGTACTCGGCGCGGTCCTGGCCTGCGTCGTGTCCGCGCTGCGGCCGCTGGAGCGCGGGCTGGGCGCGGTGTACGGGCGGACCGTTCCGGACGCCGGCCTGCGCCGTGCCTGGCCGCTGTGGCTCGGCCTGGCCATGAGCGTCGCCGCGCTGGGCCGCCTCGCCGTGCAGGGCTTCGCGCCGGACGGCCGGCTCCCCGTGCTGCCCGCACTGGGCCTGGTGCTGGGCACGGCGTTGGTCATGCTGCCCCGGTGGACGGCGGCGGACCTGCGGGAACGGTCCCGGGCCACGAGGACTCCGGACCGGGTGTGAGAGTGCCCGGCGCGCCGCGGTGATCCGCCCCCGGACCGCCGGGCTGTGCTACGGTTGTCGAGTTGCAGTTGTGGTACCCATGAACCTATGTGCACCTGACGGGAATGATTCTCTCCTGCAGGTGCATTATTTGTTTTCCGGCATCTCCGGATGGGGCCTCTGCCTACAGAAGGAGAAGGTCATGGCACAGGGAACCGTGAAGTGGTTCAACGCCGAAAAGGGTTTCGGCTTCATCCAGCAGGACGGCGGCGGCCCCGACGTCTTCGCTCACTACTCGAACATCCAGTCCCAGGGTTTCCGTGAGCTCCAGGAGGGCCAGCGGGTCTCCTTCGACGTCACGCAGGGCCAGAAGGGCCCGCAGGCGGAGAACATCGTCCCCGCCTGATCGCCGGACGCGTATCCACTGACCGGGGTCCGTACCGTCATGGTGCGGACCCCGGTTTGTGCTGTTTCCAGGAAGGCAGAGCAACCGCATGTCCCGCAGGCCCCAGAAGCCGAACCGGCGTACCTCGCCGTCCCGGCAGTCCCCGCCGTCCGCGTCGTCACCGCGTGAGTTCCGGGTGCCGGAGAGCACAACACCCGCGCTCCCCGCCGTCGAGGACTTCGCCGCTCTGGACATGCCCGCGGCGCTGCTGAAGACCCTCACCGCGCAGGGTGTGACCACCCCGTTCCCGATCCAGGCCGCCACGCTGCCCAACTCGCTGGCCGGCCGTGACCTGCTGGGACGCGGACGCACCGGCTCCGGCAAGACCCTCGCGTTCGGACTGGCGCTCCTGGCCCGCACGGCCGGGCTGCGCGCGGAGCCCAGGGCGCCCCTCGCTCTCGTGCTGGTGCCCACCCGGGAACTCGCCCAGCAGGTGACGGATGCGCTGACCCCCTACGCGACGGCCGTGAACCTCCGGCTGGCCACCGTGGTCGGCGGGCTGTCGATCACCAAGCAGGCCGCCACCCTCCGGCGCGGCGCCGAGGTGGTCGTGGCGAGCCCCGGCCGGCTCAACGACCTGGTGGAACGCGGGGACTGCGTCCTCGGCGACGTGCGCATCACGGTGCTGGACGAAGCCGACCAGATGACCGACATGGGCTTCCTGCCGCAGATCACCAAGCTGCTGCAGCAGGTACGGCCCGGCGGACAGCACCTGCTCTTCTCGGCCACCCTCGACGGCAACATCGACCGCCTGGTGCAGCGGTTCCTGACCGATCCCGTGGTGCACTCCGTGGACCCGTCCGCCGGGGCGGTCACCACCATGGAGCACCACGTGCTGCACGTCCTGGACGAGACCGACAAGAAGGCGGTCACCACGCGCATCGCGGCCCGCGACGGCCGGGTCATCCTCTTCCTCGACACCAAGAGGTCCGCCGACCGGCTCGCCAAGCGGCTGCTGTCCGTCGGCGTGCGCGCGGCGGCCCTGCACGGCGGCCGCTCCCAGCCGCAGCGCAACCGCACCCTGGAACAGTTCAAGAACGGCCAGGTGACCGCCCTCGTGGCGACGAACGTCGCGGCCCGGGGCATACACATCGACGACCTCGACCTCGTGGTGAACGTCGATCCCCCCACCGACCACAAGGACTACCTCCACCGGGGCGGCCGCACGGCCCGGGCCGGCGGCTCCGGCAGCGTGGTCACGCTGGTCCTGCCCGACCAGAAGCGGGACATCACCCGGCTCATGTCGGACGCGGGCATCCGCCCCCGGTCGGCCCGCATCACGTCGAGCGACGCGGAGCTGGCCACCCTCACCGGGGCCCGCGAGCCTTCCGGTGAGCCCGTCGTCATCGAGGTGCCCCAGCCCCAGCCGGCCGCGCCGAAGGCGTCCCGCCCGGACCGGAAGGCCGGCGCCGAAGGCGGCGGGCGGTCCGGCCGCCGACCGCTTGCGAAGGTTTTAGGTTCGTCGAGCTTGGTCCAGTGGCCGACGGGCCAGCC